>CAYONL010000063.1:0-11349 GCA_964405305.1 uncultured Oscillospiraceae bacterium
CTCAGCGGGAGCTTCGCCAGACTCGGACGCGGACTCGGACGCGGATTCGGACGCGGGAGCCGCCGAGGACTCGGACGCTGTGCCGCCGCAGCCGGTAATGGCCGCAAGCATTGCAACGACCAGGAGAAGCGCAGTGATCGACTTAAATAGTTTCAATTTTATGCCTCCTTAAACTTTATTTCAATATCCCTTGTGCCAGGATATCAAAATCCATTAGTAATATCCGCCAAAATCTTCAACATTCATTGCACAAAACACACAACCAAAGCTTTTTGCAAGTGTTTTTAAAAATTGTTTTTACTTTAATAACTTGTTGGCAGACGAACCTATTTAACAAATTGGACTGATTGCGGGTTATTTTAACTATATCCCAACATATGCAATCGTTCAATTTGCCCGATTACTCCTTGGCAAATCCCCGATTTTCAAATATATTTTACAATAGCAGGATTGTTAAGACAATCGCTTAACTTGTTCTAATAATTGCAATTCTTGCTATGGATGGATTTTTACAACTTTCTGTGCTTTGTTGCGTATTTTTGTAGGGTTTTCACATGCAGAACATAATCGCGTTTATGAAAGGAGGCTTCTGACCCATGTCCAACATAAAGCAGATTTTTCAGACCCGTCAATCCATGCAGAAAAACGGTCTTGAGAGTTTCTACTACAGCGATCCCTCGCCGATAGATGTGCCCTTCCACCAACATTCGTTTTATGAGGTATACGTCTTTCTGCAAGGTAGTCTGACTTATATCGTTGGCGGTTCCTACTATCACCTGATGCCCGGCGACATTTTAATAATTCCGCCCATGGTGCTTCACCGCCCCATATTTGACGAACCGCGGGGACAGTACGAACGGATGGTGATCTGGTTCGACAACGACTATATCTCCAGCCTGTCCAGCGAGCAGACCGATCTCTCCGAGTGTCTTTCACCGTTTATCCACAGCGGAAGCGTATTTATTCCGGCCGACTGGGCAGCGACCACCGTCATCCGCTATCAGATACACCAGCTCAACTCCACCTTCCAGACCCGCGAGTTCGGCTGGGACGTTCAGTGCAAGAGCTTCCTCACCCAGATCCTGCTCAACATACGCGAAACGATAACCGACGAGACACATTTCACCTCCGACCGCACGAACAGCAACCCCATAGTGGACAAGACGCTGGATTACATACAGGAGCACCTGACGGAGAATCTGACTTTGGAGGAGATATCCGCCAACAACTTCACCAGCAAGTATTACCTTTCCCATGTGTTCCGCAGCCAGCTCGGCGTTTCAATATACCAGTATATTCTTGCCCGCCGCCTCTGCCTTGCGAAACAGCTTATAACAGAGGGGATGCCCATTTCCAAAGTATACTCCTCCTGCGGGTTCAATAGCTACTCCAATTTTTTCCGCGTATTTAAGTCTTACTTTGGCATTACCCCAAAGGAGTATTACAGAATAATGGGTGGGCTGGGTCAATGATCCGTCTCCCTATAGGGTCGCGAACGGCTGTACGCAGAGCTTTGAGCTGCGGACAGCCGTTCTTTTATATATAATATGTTTATATATAATTTGCAATATTTTCGCCGGATTTGCAGCAATATTTGCAACACCTTAGACAATACATACGATTTCAAATTATTTTGCATCCGGTATAATAATTGTGTAGCCATGTATTTCAATCGGAGGTTTAAAGCAAATGAATAAAAAAAGAATCCTGGTAGGCTGCATAAATCTTGAGAGCAACTCATCCACACCCTATCGCGCCACCGAAAAAGATTTCGCTATAAAGCGCGGCGGCGACATGCTGAAGGACAGCCCCGCTATGGATTATCTTGTCTCCCGCGGGTACGATGTGATCCCCTCATTCTACGCCTGGAGCGGGCCCAGCGGCGTTCTAAAGCTTGAAACCTACATGAACTTCGTGACGGAGCTGCTGGCCTGCGTTCCGCTGGACGGCAGCATTGACGGCATATGGCTTGACTGCCACGGCGCCATGCAGGTGGAGTTCATAGGCAGCGGCGAATCGTTCCTTGTCTCTCAGATACGTGAGCGGGTTGGCCCGAAGGTTCCTATCGCGCTGTCGCTGGATTTCCACGCCAGCATCAGCCACACCCTCTGCCGGCTGACCAACATGATCGTCGGTTTCCGCACCGCCCCCCACACCGACATAACCGAAACGCGGATGAAAGCTGTAAAAATGCTGGACCGCGCGGTGAGCGAGGGCGTGCTTCCCTGGACAAAGATCATCAAGGTACCGCTGCTTCTGCCCGGCGAGTTCTGCACCACCGAATCCTATCCCGCCAGCTATATAACCGAACAGCTTGACAAAATGCAGGAGCTGACCTCCGTTTGGAACGCCTCCTTCTTTACCGGCATGAGCTGGTGCGACTGCTCCCACAACGGCAACTCCATAGTTGTCAGCGGCGTGGGCGACTGGGAGGGCGATGTCTCCGGCGCCATGGTAAAGCTTGCCGACGAGATCTGGAACGCCCGCCACGACTTTAAAATGACCACCGGCACCATGATGGAACCCGAAAAGGCCGTGGCTGAGGCTCTCTCCGCCGATGTCTCCCCCGTTTTCATCAGTGATTCCGGCGACAACACCACCGCGGGCGCCATCGGCGACAACGCCTACATGCTGGGCGAGCTCATAGGCCGGCATGCGGCCGATACGCTGGTCGCCGGCATTTACGACGAGTTTGCCGTGGCCGAGTGCGAAAAGGCCGGCGAGGGCGGCGTTGTGGATCTGAGCCTGGGCGGCGCTTACGACGAAAAGAGCAAAAAGCTGATGCTCAAGGGCGTTAAGGTGCTTCATCTGCAAAAGGATGAGCACGGCCGCGTGCTCAGCGTGCTCATAAATGCCGACGGCGTGGACGCCATAATCACCCCGGTGCGCACGGACTTCACCTGCGCGGAGAGCTTTGAACGGGCCGGCACCGTTTATACGAAATACAAGGTGATCGTTGTCAAGCTGGGCTACCTGTTCCCGGGGCTGGCCGCCATCGCGGCAAAAAGCATAATCGCCCTGACCGCCGGCAACTCCATGCTGGATGTGCGCGGGCTTTGCCACGACAACAAGCGCCGTCCCATCTTCCCTGTTGAGGACAACTTTGGCTTTAAGGCCGACAAACAGATGATATTCTGACAAAACGGGTCACATTTACACAATTGGAATAGGAGGCAATGTTTTGGAGCAGTTCGTGATTTCAGGGTTTTCCGACGAGATCTGTTGTGATTTTGAAGACCAGCTCATCACGGTGCGGGAGCTTGGCATGGATCACATTTCCATCCGCGGAGTCGGCAAAAAAAGCATCTGCGAGCTTACGCTCGACGAGGTGCGCAACTATGTAAAGCTGATGCTGGACAAGTACGGCGTGGGCGTCTCCTCCATCGGTTCGCCCGTCGGCAAAATATCCATAGTGGATATGCGCGACCCCGAAAAGAGGAAACAGCAGCTTGAGCTTTGCGAACACGCCGCGCAGATAGCCAACATACTGGGCGCGGACTACATCCGCTTTTTCAGCTTCTATATTCCCGAGGATATGGACCCCGCCGATTGCCGCGACGAGGTGTTCACCGCCCTGCGCGACGTGCTGGCCGCCTTTGCGAAATACGGCGTGACCGGCCTGCATGAAAACGAGCGCAACATTTACGGCGACACGCTGGCCCGCTGCATAGATATATATGAAAACGTAAAATGCGACAACCTGCGCGCCATATTCGATTTCGCGAACTTTGTTCACTGCGGCGAGGACCCTGTGGAGTGCTACAAGGCCCTGAAGCCGTATATCGCGTATTTCCATGTTAAAGACGCCACCGCCGGAAGCCACGACAACGTGGTCTGCGGCACCGGCGACGGCAAAATAGCGGAGATCCTCGGCATGGCGAAGGAGGACGGCTTCCACGGCTTCCTCACGCTGGAGCCACACCTTGTTCCGTTCCACCTGCTCAAGACTCTTGAGCTTCGTCCGCCCGAGGAGGTCGCAACTAACGGCGACCGCTTCGACGGCAAGGCAGGGTTCACTCTCCAGCACGACGCGCTCGTCGAAATACTGCTAAAATTGTCATATAATAATTAAGCGTATAATAATTAGGAGGATGTAAATATGGATCGTGTACGTTTCGGCATCATTGGACAGGGTATTATGGGTTCCAACCACGCCAAATGGTTCAAGGAGGGCAAGGTCGAAAAGGGCGTTGTAACAGCCGTCTGCGACACCGACCCCGCAAGGCGCCAGTGGGCCAAAGAAAACCTCGACCCCAGCGTAAAGATCTATGAGGATTACCACGACCTGCTCAAGAGCGGCCTTGTTGACGCCATCATCATCGCCACCCCGCACTATCTGCACCCCGTCATCGGCATCGAGGCGCTGGAGCTTGGACTCCATGTGCTCTCCGAAAAGCCTGCCGGCGTCTACACCAAAAAGGTCCGCGAGCTGTACGAGGTCGCCGCGAAGCACCCGAAGCAGGTCTTTGGCATCATGTTCAACGAGCGCACCAACCCCGTTTTCAAAAAGGCCAAGGAGATGGTCGAGTCCGGAATGATAGGCGAGATACGCCGCGCCACATGGATAAGCACCGCCTGGTGGCGTCCGCAGAAGTACTATGACTCCAGCTCCTGGCGCGCCTCCTGGGCCGGCGAGGGCGGCGGCGTGCTCATCAATCAGGGCCCGCACCAGATCGACCTTATGCAGTGGATCTGCGGCATGCCTGTCAAGGTGCAGTCCGACCTCAAATACGGCTCCCACAGAAAAATAGACGTTGAGGACGACGCCACCGTGCACTACACCTACGCCAACGGCGCCACCGGCAACTTTATAATCTGCACCCACGACGTGCTTGGCACCAACAACTTCGAGATACTTGGCGACAAGGGCAAGATCGTCATAGAGAACAGCGAGAAGCTGACGGCCCGCATCCTGAAAGAGGACGAGCCCAGCATGAACGCCCGCATGAGCTTTGAGGAAGCGAAAAACATCATAAACGGCATAAAGCTCGGCAATATCTGCGACACCATAGTTTACGACGAGCACAACGCGTTCGGCCCTCAGCACCACATCGTGCTCAACGACTTCTGCAACGCCGTGCTCACCGGAGAGCCGCTGTTCGTTCCCGGCACCGAGGGCATAAAGGGCCTGACCATCTCCAACGCCATCCACCTTTCCAGCTGGCTGGGCAAAGAGGTCGCCATTCCCTTTGACGAGGATCTGTTCTACTTCGAGCTTCAGAAAAAGATAAAAGAAGAGGAAGAGAGAAACGCAAAATGATTTTTGGAGACAACTTCCTGCTCAACACCGAAACCTCACGGGAGCTTTATAAAAAGTACGCGGCGGACACGCCGATATACGACTTCCACTGCCACCTGCCCCCCAGAGAGATATACGAGGATCTGGAGTTTTGCGACATAACCTATATGTGGCTCCAGTTCGACCACTACAAGTGGCGCGCGCTCCGTTACGCCGGCGTGCCCGAGGAGTACATAACCGGAGACGCCGGAAGCTGGGAGAAGTTCCAGAAATGGGCCGAGGTCTGTGAAAAGCTGGCGGGCTGCCCGCTGAACCACTGGGCCAACCTGGAGCTCCGCATGTACTTCGGCGTCAAGGAGCCGCTTACCGCCGCCAACGCCCGCAAAGTATACGACTACTGCAACGAGGTGATAAAGAAAGAACACCTCTCTCCCCGCAAAATGCTGGAACGCGCCGGAGTGAAGCTCGTCTGCACCACCGACGACCCCGTGGACAGCCTTGAGTGGCACCGCAAATTCGCCGCGGAGGGCTGCTCCTTTGAAATGCGCCCGGCTTTCCGCCCGGACAAAGCGCTGGACATCGCCAAGACCGCCCAGTGGCAGGGCTACATGAAGGAGCTGTCCGCCGCCTCCGGCATGGCGGTAAAGGACTTCGACTCCCTTGTCAAGGCTCTGGCCAAGCGGCTGGATCACTTTGTTGAAAACGGTTGCCTCATCACCGACCACTCGCTCTCCAGCCTTATGGTCACCGACATCTGCAACGACAAGGCCGAAGCCGTATTTAAAAAAGCCATGGCCGGCGAGGCGCTTTCCGCCTGCGACTGCGAGCTGTTCCGCAACACGCTTATGCGGGCCATGGGCCGCGAGTACAGCTCCCGCGGACTTGTTATGCAGCTCCATATCGGCGCCGTCCGCAACTGCAACACCCGCATGTTCCAAAAGCTCGGCCCCGACGCCGGCTACGACATAATGGGCGACTTTGAGGTGCTGGAGCCTGTGCGCCGCCTGCTGGATTCGCTGGAGATCGACTCCCGCCTGCCCAAGACCGTGCTCTACTGCCTGAACCAGAAGGACACCCATGTGCTCGGCTCGCTGCCCCAGTGCTTCTGCGAGGACAACGTGCCCGGCAAGGTGCAGCTCGGCGTGCCGTGGTGGCATCTGGACAACAAAAAGGGCATCGAGTACCACTTCGAGACCATGTCCAACGAGGGCATGCTGGCCAACTCCATCGGCATGCTGACCGACTCCCGCAGCTTCCTCTCCTACGCGAGGCACTACTACTATCGCCGTCTGCTCTGCCGCTACTTTGGGGAGCTTATTGAGAACGAGGAGTTTGCCGCAACCACCGAGGCCGCCGGAGAGATAGTCCGCGACATCTGCTGCCGCAACGTAAAAGCCTATCTCGGCCTGTAAGCCGATAAAAGCGCGCCCCGTTTCATTTGGGGCGCGCTTTTATGTTTCGCGGCGGGAAAAACAGCGGGCACGCTCCAAACCGAGCGCGCCCGTATAATTATTTTTTGACCTGGGCGAGATAGCGGTAAATGAAGGTCTGCGTCACCCACACGCCCATTCAGCGCATTTTCACCGATCTGCCCGCCGTCATACGCGAGCACCAGGAGTGGGGCTGCCCCAGCGTAGGCCTCGGCAACCTTGAGAGCTACTATCTGGACGACGGATACGAGGGCTACACCCGCTTTATAAACGACATAGCGCCCGTGGTCAAAGAGCTTAAAGAGAACGGCATGTACTTCTCCTACCACAGCCACAGCTTTGAGTTTATCAAATACAACGGCGTCACCATGTATGACCGTCTGGTGGACGAGACCGACCCCGAGGGCTTCCACTTCATTCAGGACTCCTTCTGGATGAAATACGGCGGGCTGGATCATCCGCACTACATGCGCCGCGTGGCAGGCCGTATGCAGGTCATGCACGTCAAGGACTTCACCGCGAAGATGAACAACCTGGGCCACATGAACGGCGTCACCGGCACCATTGGCGAGGGCAACATAAATTACCCGCCTCTGCTCAAGGTGGCTGAGGAGACCGGCGTCAAGGTGCTGGCCATAGAGCAGGACCACTGCGACCGCGACCCGTTCGACTGCCTGTCCGACGCTTTTTCCGCGCTTAAAAAGCTTATTGCCGAAGACGATACGAAGGGAGGCTGCTCCAAATGAAGTTCGCCGCACAGATAAACACAGTTCGTGAGTACAGCCGTGACACCGCGGGCCTCATCGAAGCCTGCAAAAAGATCGCCGCTATGGGTTACGACGGCGTGGAGCTTGAGAGCTATCTGCTCAAGGGCGTGGACATCGCCGCTCTGGCCGCCGCGCTTAAAGAAATGAAGCTCGCCGTCTGCTCCATCCGCTCCCCGTTCTCCCGCACAGACTGGGACTTTGACGGTCTTGTGGCGGAAGCTAAGGCGCTGGGCTGCAAATACGTCTCCCTCGGCTGCCTGACAAACTGCTATTTCTCCATGGGCGTGCCCGCCATCGAAAAATTCATCGCCAAGGCCGGCCCTGTCTGCGACAAGCTGGCCGCCGAGGGCCTTGTGCCCATGCACTATGTCTCCGACCACGAGTTCATCCGCCAAAAGGACAGCGAGTGGACGATAGCAAAGCTGATACACAGCGAAAACCTGACGAAGCTCGCCTATGAGGGCGACGTTTTACAGCTCGTCCACGCGGGCATAGACCCCGCCGCGTTCTTCCGCTGCATAAACGGAAGACAGCCCGTCTGCCGCTTTGAGGATCAGAAGCTCGCCGAAAACAAACCCTACTTCTTCTTCACCGAGCGTGAGGTCTGCCCCATCGGCGAGGGCACCTTCGCGTTCCAAAACTGGATCCCCGAGCTGGGCGCCGCCTGCACCGAGTGGGTCACGCTGGGTCAGGACCTCTGCGCCCGCGGCCCCTTTGAGTGCCTTGAGATAAGCCTTAAGGCCGCGAAAAAGCTGTTCGCATAATTTTTATTGGGAGCGTGAAGCCATGCTGCGCGAGGACATAAGATACGATACCTATTTGAAGATTTTGGGCGAGGAGCTGGTCCCCGCGCTGGGCTGTACTGAACCCATCGCCATAGCCTACGCCTGCGCCCTTGCGCGCCGCGAGCTGGGCCGCGAACCGGAAAACGTCAAAATATGGCTCAGCGGCAACATCGTCAAAAACGTAAAGAGCGTCGTGGTACCCAACACGGGCGGGATTAAGGGCATAAAGGCCGCCGTATCGGCAGGGCTTATTGGCGGCGACCCGGAACGCGCCCTTGAGGTGCTTGACGGCATAACGCCCACCATGCTGCCCTCCATAAAGAAGCTGGCGGAGAGCGGACAGATAGAGGTGCTTCCGGCCGAGGGCGACGAGGTTTTCGACATTCTGGTGCTGCTGCGCTCCGGGGACGACTTTGCCCGCGCGCGCATATCCGGCTGTCACACCAACGTGCGCCTGCTGGAGAAAAACGGCGTCCCCACCTTTGTGGGACAGAACGCGGCCGAACCCGGCTGCGCCGACCGCTCGCTCCTGACGGTGGAGGGGATAGTTGATTTCTGCGACACCTTTGACACGGCGGACGCGGAGGAGCTTTTGGATCGGCAGATACGCTTTAACTCCGCCATAGCCGAGGAGGGTCTGCGCGGAAACTGGGGCGCAAACATCGGCTCCACCATCCTTGCCGTTTACGGTAGCGACGTGCAGTACCGGGCCGAGGCCCGGGCCGCCGCCGGTTCCGACGCGCGCATGAGCGGCTGCGAGCTGCCCGTTATCATCAACTCCGGCAGCGGAAACCAGGGCATGACCGTCAGCCTGCCGGTCATCGAGTACGCCGCCGAGCTCAGAGTCAGCCGCGAAAAGCTGCTGCGGGCGCTGGCCCTGTCCAACCTGCTGGCCATCCATCTGAAAACCGGCCTGGGCAGGCTTTCCGCCTACTGCGGAGCCATCTGTGCCGGAAGCGCGGCGGGCGCGGCCATAGCCTACCTGCACGGCGGCGGCTTTGAGGACATCGCGCACACGCTTGTCAACTCCCTCGCCATAGTCTCCGGCATAATCTGCGACGGAGCAAAGCCCTCCTGCGCCGCAAAGATCTCCTGCGCCGTAAACGCCGGGATATTCGGCTGGAAAATGTTTAAAAACGGCCAACAGTTTTACGGCGGCGACGGCATAGTCACCAAGGGCGTGGAGAACACGATACTCAACGTCTGCAACGTCGGCAACCGCGGCATGCGCGACACCGACCGCGAAATAATCCGCATAATGACGTCGGACCCCGGCTGCTGACGCTAAAAATCCGTTTTTTCTGTAAAGAATAACCTCCGAAGTTTTGGGAACGATATACACGAACCCAAAATATCGGAGGTTGTTTTTATGTACGATTCCACACCCAACAAGAACATCGAATGCACCATCACCCAGTGCGCCCATCACAGCAACGACTGCAACTGCTGCTGCCTTGACAAAATCAGCATCGGCACCCACGAAGCTAACCCCACCGTCTGCGAGTGCACAGACTGCAAATCCTTCCTTTACAAGGGCTGACGTTTAAACACCCGGGCGGCAAGCGACAGGTCGCTTTTGCGTATGCAGCCCACAGCCCTCAGCAATGCGTAATAGACCACGGCGGCGCAGACTATGGCCGCTGTCAGCGTAAGCGCGTTGGCGGCGGTCAGGCCAAACAGCGCCGCCGTGCTCTTTACCGCCAAAAAGGACGCCGCCGCGGAGATCGACGGCACCAGCGCCCAGCGCACCATATCCACCCTGAAGCTGACCACAGAAAAGAGCCTTCCGGCGCTGAGCACCATATTGAATATCTCGCTGAGCACGATTACGGCGAGGTAACCCGGCACCCCGTACACCGGAAGCAGCAGCCAGACCGACAGGACGCACAGCGCCGTATCGTACACGTTGTAGCGCACCACAGCCACCTGCTGGCCCAATCCCTTTAGTATGCCGTCCACCGCGCTGTCAAGGTACATAACGGTCACCACGGGCACCAGCGCTCTGATGTACGCGCCGGCCTCCGCGCTTTTGTAAAGCAGCTCGCCCAGCTCCCCACCGAAAGCCACCAACGCCGCGGCCACACCTATGGCAAATATGAGCGTCAGGCGAAAGACATACTCTATGACCCGGCGAATGGCTTCAAAGCTGCGTTTTTCCTTGTAACGCGCCATCTCCGGCACAAGCAGGCTTGAAAACCCCAATAAAAACGCGCAGGGAAACAGCAGCACCGGCAACACCATCTGTCCCACCACGCCGTACTCGGAAAGCGCCTGGGCCGATGTCAGCCCGCTTTTTTGCAGCGAGGCCGGAACCAGCAGATGCTTCACCGTGCTCAAGGCCGAGCGCAGGCAGTTGGATGCCGCCACCGGCACGCCTATTTTGAGCACGCGACCCGTCATAGGCTCCTCCACCCGCGCCGTTCCAAGGCCCGCAAATGGGTGTTTCCTCCTGTCCCGCAGATAGAGCGTCAAGTGCAGCGCAAAGGCGGCCGCCTCCGAAACCGTGCTTCCGGCGGCCACGAGCACGCAGGCCCGCGCCATGGTATCAGGTTTGAGCACCGCAAACACAGCTACGGTGAACGCCATCTGCGAAAGCTGCTCGAATATCATGGCGGCGGAGGCGGGCGCCACTCTCCGCACCGCGGTGAACCAGCCGGAAAGCGCCCCCGACACAGCCACAAAGGGCAGCGACCACGCCAGCACCCGAAACGGCACAGCCGCCCGCACATCGTTCACCAGCGCCACCGCCGCCGCGTCCGCCAAAAAATAAAGCAGGGCCGTCGCCGCCACGCCGAAGCACAGCGCGTATACGACCGTCTTTTTTCATGGCGTCCAGCTGTCCCGTGGGGCTTCCGCGCGCCTCCTCCTCCGCCACCAGCCGGGTAGCCGCCAAGCCCGCGCCCGCCGACGCGAAAGTTACCGCGAACCTGTACACGGCCATCATAAGGCCGTAGAGGCCCATTCCCTCCGCGCCCAGGTTCTGAGTCAGCCACGCGTTGAAAACGACTCCTGCCGCACCCACAGACAGGGAGGTGACCGTTAGTATCGCCGCGTTCGCCGCGAACTGCTTTAGTCTGTCCAAACCGCCGCCCCCCATCCCTATAAGATGATTTATATGCGGCGGGCGG
>CAYONL010000064.1:0-11218 GCA_964405305.1 uncultured Oscillospiraceae bacterium
CGCGCGGACTAAATCCGCCAACGTGGTGGGCCAGACGATGAAGCTGAACCCCCATGGCGACCAGGCTATTTATGACACCATGGTCAGGCTTTCCCGCGGTTACGGCGCGCTGCTGCATCCGTGGGTGGACTCAAAGGGCAACTTCGGACGGGCTTACTCCAGAAACATGGCCTGCGCCGCCTCCAGATACACGGAGGTGCGGCTGGATAAGATATCCGCGGAGCTTTTCCGTGACATAGACCGGGACACGGTGGACTTTGTGGACAACTACGACAACACCATTAAGGAGCCATCCCTGTTCCCTGTCACCTTTCCCGCCGTGCTCGTAAACTTCAACATCGGCATAGCGGTCGGCATGGCCTCTCAGGTATGCCCGTTCAGACTGTCGGAGCTGTGCGAGACGACCATACATCTCATGAAGGATCCCAAGTACGACCTGTCCCGCACACTTCCGGCTCCCGATTTTGCCGGCGGCGGAATCATACTTTATGATAAAAACGAGCTGCAAAAGATCTATGAAACCGGGCGCGGAAGTATAAGAGTACGTTCCAAATACCATTTTGACGCCGAAAGCCGCTGCATAGAGGTGACGGAGATACCGCCCACCACCTGCGTCGAGGCCATAATTGACAAAATAGTTGATCTGGTGAAGTCGGGCAAGATCCGCAAAATATCAGACATCCGCGACGAAACGGATCTTTCCGGCCTTAAACTTGCCATAGATATCAAGCGCGGAGTGGACCCCGACGCGCTGATGCAGAAGCTGTTTCGCAGCTCCACGTTTTTGGAGGACACCTTTGCCGCCAACATAAACGTATTGATCGCCGGCACGCCAAGAGTGATGGGCGTGCGCGAGCTGCTGAAAGAGTGGATAGCGTTCAGAGAAGGCTGCGTCCGCCGCCGTGTGTTCTTTGACCTGAAGGTTAAAAAGGATAAGCTGCACCTTTTAAAGGGCCTGCAGAAAATACTGCTCGACATAGACAAGGCCGTGCGCATAGTCCGTGAGACGGAAAGCGAAAGCGAGGTCGTGCCGAACCTGATGATCGGTTTCGGCATCGACGAGATACAGGCCGACTACGTTGCCGAGATCAAGCTCCGCCACCTGAACCGCGAGTATATTTTAAAGCGCACGGAAGACGTGGCCGGGCTGAAAAAAGATATAGCGGATATGGAGGACATACTCTCCGACCCACAAAAAATCGACAATGTAATATCCGGCGAACTCAAAGACGTGATCAAAAAGTATGACCAGCCCCGCCGCAGCGAAATAATATATAATGTGGAGGAGCGGGAGGACGCTTTTGAGGACGACGAGCCGGATTATCCCGTCCATCTGTTCTTCACAAGCGAGGGCTATTTTAAAAAGATAACTCCGCAGTCTTTGCGCGTTTCCGGCGAGCAGAAGCTCAAGGAAGGCGACCGGGTGGTTATGGAGTGCGACGCCGCAAACTCCTCCGAGCTCCTGTTTTTCACCGACAAGGCGCAGGTCTACAAGTCCCGCGCGGCCGATTTTGATGACGCCAAGGCCAGCCTTTTGGGCGACTACGTTCCCGTCAAGCTGGGAATGGATGAGGGCGAAAATGCCATTTATATGACGGTGATTTCGCAGTACTCGGGATATATGCTCTTCTTCTTTGAAAACGGAAAAGCATCAAAGGTCCCTCTCGTTTCCTATGAGACAAAGACCCGCAGAAAGCGCCTTATCTCCGCCTACTCTGACAAAAGTCCTCTCGTCGCCTGTTTCCAGCTTGAGGACGACGGCGAGTACCTGCTTCACTCCACCGCGGGCAAGCTGCTTTTGGTCCACTCCGGCGCGGTTCCCAGCAAAACAACCCGCGATACTCAGGGTGTGGCCGTCATGACGCTCCGCAAGAACGCGGTGGTCGACAGCGTGAAGCTGTTCACCGACGATATGCTCTCCGACGCCCATCGTTTCAGATCCAGAAATCTTCCGGCGGCCGGAACCTCGCCAAAAGACGGCGATATATATGAACAGACAACTCTTTAAATCCGAAAGGAGCTTCATCATGAGAATAACAAAATTTTTCGGCGCTGTCTCGGTTATCTTCAAACAGTGGATTGACTGGGCCATGGATCAGACGAAAGACTTCGACGCCTGGGATTTCTTCTGGCTTAAAATGGCCGCTATGGCTGTGGGCATGCTTCTTGGAGTTTCATGTTCGTCCGTGCTCAAAAAATTTATGCCGCTGATTTTCGTGTTCTTTTTCTTTTCAGCGTACAAGGTCATGGCACCGCGTCTCGCTTCACTGGGCGAGCTTATAGTTGGGGACTATGACAAGGACGTGCAGAAATTTACCGACGACTACGACGCGCCCGATTTTATATAAAAAAGAACGGGCGTATCACCGTCCGTTCCAGTTGCCCCTACAAAAGCCTATCACGCAAACGCACAACTTTCTGTATTGGGCAGCCACGATTATTTTTCACCGTCTTGTGCCGGTGATTCAAGGCAATGTAAGGCTGGTTTGGTAAATTTTCGCCATTCGTTCAAAAAGGCCTTGCAATCGACATTCTTTTGTGATATTATAGTAAAGCTATCGTGCATTGGAGGTTTTAATATGAACGTTTATGAAATAGTCGGAAGCATCCTTCTTATCATCACCAGCATCCTTACCGTAGTTGCCGTTTTGCTACAGAGCAGCAAAAATGGCGGTGTTTCAGCGCTGGGCGGCGGCGAGTCTTTCCTTGGAAAGTCCGAGGGCCGCACCATAGACGCAAAGCTTTGCCGTGCTACTAAGGTGCTTGCTATCGTGCTGTTTGTCGTTACGATCGCCACCTATGCCGTAAGCATTTACGTAAAATAATGAAATTGCTCCCGCCTTTATGACGGGAGTTTTTTATGCAAAAGTGAAGCGCGGAAGCTTTAATGCCTCCGCGCTTTTATGTTTAGTTTTTCTTTTCGGCCCTGAGCCTCTCAACGCACTCGGCATCCGGATGCACGTAGGCCGTTTTATAGTGCTCGTATATCACCATGCCCGGGGCCGCTCCTCCGGGCTTCTTTACGTTGCGCACCTCCGTATAGTCCACCGGCACCATGGAGGAATCCCTCGCCTTGGAATTGTAGGCGGCAATAACGGCGGCCTGCTCCAGCGTTCTGGGCGGCGGCATCGTTCCGTCGGTGACAATTATGGTGTGGGAACCGTGTATCTTTTGGGTGTGGAGCCAGATATCACGCTTTCCGCTGTCCTTCAGCGTCAGCTTGTCGTTCTGTATATTGCTGCGCCCGCAAAGAATTCTGAACCCATCGTCCGATACGTATTCCAACGGCGGAAGCTTTTCCGGTTTCCTGTTTGCCTGACGGCGGTTTTTTAAATATCCCTGTTCGGCCAGCTCGTCCCTTATTGCGCCGATCTCCGACTCCGTCCTCGCCCGGGTAAGCATATCGAAAACGGAGTCGATGTAATCCTGCTCCCGCTCACCGCTCTCAATAAGGCCCTTGAGCACCCTTTCAGCGTTGTCGGCCTTTCGGTACTCCACATAATAGTGCTGGGCGTTTTGGGCCGGGGTCAGGCGCGGGTCAAGCTTTATCGTTATTGGGTTGCCCTCGTCATAGTAGTTCTCGAGCACCACGCTGGTCATGCCCTTTTCCACCAGCCTGATGTTGGAGTGTATCAGCTCACCCTTTATGCGCAGCTCCTCCCTGTCGGCGCTGCGTGCCAGCTCCTGCCTCTGCACATCCAGCTTGCGGGATATGCGGTCCGAAAGGTTCATCACAAACCGGAACAGGTCGCCGGAGCGCTGGCGCATCCTGTCGGCGCTGCCACGCTCGGAACAAAACCTGTCCAGCATCTCGCTGTAGGTGTCGAAGTACTTGAGCGACATCTCGCTTTCGTACTGAGTTATGTCCATGAACGTGAAGTCGAAGGGATGTCCCAGCTTATCCACCAGCATGGTCGGCCTGGTGCTTCCGCTTTTTACCCTGTCGGCCAGTTCCGCAACAACTTCGGTCAGCCTGCCGAGCTGGTACGGCGTCATGTCGGATATGACCGGGTCCACACTGCTTTCCGTAAGCTCCGATATTTCGCGGCATATGATGGGAGAAACGCCGTCCACCACCTCCAGCAGCGCCTTTGAAAGCGGTATATCCCTTCCGCGCTTTACGGCCTCCGTCACCGCCTCAGGTTCCCTTATAAAAATGTCCACCTTATTCTGTGACGGCGGGAACACATATTTCATTCCCGGCATCACCTGACGCACGCTGCTCATATCCGCTGTAACGCGCTTTATCGAGTCTATGACCCTTCCGTCGTCGCCCACAAGGATAATGTTGCTGTGCCTGCCCATAATCTCCACAGCCAGAGTCAGCGTGACCGGGTCGCCCAGCTCGTTGAACGTGGCAAATTTAAAGTGCAGTATGCGCTCCAGCCCGAACTGCTCAAGCCCCGTCAGCTTCGCGCCGCAAAGATACTTCCGCATAAGCATGCAGAACATGGGCGGAGACTTGGGGTTGTCGTATTCCGCCTGAGTAAAATGCACCCTTGGCGCGCCCGCCGCCGCCGACATAAAAAGCTTGCCCGTGCCGCCGCGCCAACGCAGCGCCATCACAAGCTCCTCCCTCGACGGCTGGTGTATTTTATCCACACGGGCGTCAACGGCCGTATTTTCTATTTCCTTTTTTATCAGGCTGAGTGTAATTCCATCCAGAGCCAAGCCTGTTACCTCGCTTATCTTTTATAATAGCAAGCCGGGTCACCGACGTTTTGCGCTACTAGCACCACCACGTCCGGAAACTCCTTAGCCAGCCTGTTGGCCAGCGGCTTGATGACTACGTTCTCCGTACAAAAATGCCCCGCGTCCGCTATGAAAAAGCCGGCCCTGCGCGCATCGAGAAAAATATTGTGCTTTATGTTTGCGGTGACATAGGCGTCCGCGCCGGCCTCCATCGCTGTCTGCCACTCTCCGCCTCCGCTTCCTCCGCAGAGAGCTACGGTCTTGATCATTCTTTCCGTGGGCGTAAATTTTACCGCCGCGCACCCGAGCTTTTCCGCCACATACGCCGGAAAAACATCGGGATAAAGAACCTTCGGCAGCTCCCCCATCCGCAAAAGGCTATCGTCGCCCAGCTTGCGCACATTCACAAGCTCCATCGCCGCCGCCAGGCAGTCATTTACGCCTCCGTCGGCTATGTCAAGGTTTGTGTGCGCGCATATCATGGAAAGGCCGCTCTCCACCGCTCTGTAGGCAAGGCCGCCGCGCATAACGCTTTTCAGCGGATCGAAAACTATCGGATGATGGCTGACTACAAGCTGGGCGCCCGTCGCCCTCGCTTCATCCATAACCTGCGGCGTTATATCCAGCGCCACCGTCACCGCCGTAACCTCCGCCTCCGGGTCACCGATCAGCAAGCCCGAATTGTCGAAGGACATCTGTGTAGAAAACGGCGCAAAGCTGTCAATATACTTGTAAACGTCAATTACTTTACACAAGTCAAAGCTCCTCCGCTTCCGCCTCAAGCATGTCGGCCAGCGCCCTGAACCTCACCGCTGTGGCAAGATCGCCGCCCTTTTCCATACCGTCCGCTATTTTGTTGCGCAGCTCCGCCTGCCATGCGATGTACGCCCTCTCCTTCTCGCCGCCATCCACAGCAAGCTCGCCTATGGCGCAGTACAGATCGTCCGGCTCATAGTCCTCGCCGCAGTAGTAAACGCTCATCACCGCGTACAGGCGGCCTTCGGCCTCCGCCGCGCGTTCCTCGTCGATCCTGAAACCGTGGGTGCAGAGCCACCGGCGCAGCGTCTCCGCCTTAGTCATCGGCTGCAAAACAAGATGCACCCTTTCGGTAAAGAGCCACTCGCCGCGCTCTATTATACCGATTATCGTCTCTCCGCCCATGCCGCAGATGTAGATATCCCCTACCTCGGTTTCCGGAAGGCCCGCCACCCCATCCGTCAGCACGCACTTTATCTTTCCGGCCAGACCCAGCTCATCAACCAGCTCGGCGGCCTTTTTCAGCGGTTTTTCATTTATATCGCAGGCGTAGCCCTTGGGCGAAAGTTTTTTGCTTACAAGCTCGCATATGAGATAGCCG
Source organism: uncultured Oscillospiraceae bacterium (assembly GCA_964405305.1). Lineage (GTDB taxonomy): Bacteria > Bacillota > Clostridia > Oscillospirales > Ruminococcaceae > UMGS1668. Next base: position 6,050 of record CAYONL010000064.1, read on the forward strand.
TGATCTGTTCCGATATCGGCGGCCACGGCCCCTTTTCTTGCGAACGAAACGGCCGTGCTCAGCCTGTCGTCCAGTTTCTCCATCCGTCCTCCTCAGCCGGCCTGACCGCCGGCCTCAATCCGTTCAAATTCGCGCTTGGCCACCCTCGTAAGCCAAACGGTGACATATTGCAGCAGCGTCAGGATGCCCAGCGGGATTATATATCCCCAGCCGAGCGACAACATGATGAGCGTCGCCACAATGCCTATCACCCGCCCGACGTAAAGGAACACCTGTATCATCGTCTGGGATTCCAGGCGCTTTTCATCGGCCTGCGGCACGGTCTGCACCATCACATAGCCGTACATAAACACCGGGTTCACCATAAAGTTTCCCAACAGGTTTGAAAACAGGCTTAAAAGAATTACCGTTATGGCGTTAACCTTAAGCAGCACCAGCGCCGTCACCGCGACCATGACTGTGACCGCTATCTTCATCCAGTAGCCACGGTTTCCCGGCTTCACCAGCTTGCCGTACAGCCACGCCGACACCAACGCCGCCACACCCGATATAAATGCGTTAAGCCCTATATACGCCTCGTTTTGCAGCATCTCAAAAAGCATGATGCTGAGGATAAAGGAGAACACGCCGTCCCTTGTTCCACGCATGATCGACGCTCCAACTACGGCCCGTTCCGCCTTTATTTTGAATACCTCTTTGAACGCCTCTCCAAAACGTGGTTTCGAGGTGTCTATCCTGTCTACCGGATCAAGCTTTGTCGAAAGGTAAACGCAGATCAGCGTAAGAGTAAAGCCTATGCCGAACAGCACCCTGTAGCCGGTAAAACCCGAAAACAGCGACACGAGCATGCCTGCGAAGGTAGGTACGGCAATGGAGGATATGCTGCCCCAAAGGTTCGTATATGACACGGCCACGTCGCGGTGTCTGTCCGTCGTATAGGAAGTAAAATATACCGACTCAGCCAGCCAGTAAAACCCGCCGCCCAAAGCAAAAAATATGGCGATAAGCGGGTAGAAACCGGCCAGCTTTTCGCCGAAAATTATAAACGCCAGATATACCACGCTGTGGAACAGTATCCCCATCCTGGTGGAAGTGAATATGCTCCTTTTCTTAATGGACATAACGCCTAAAAACGTAGCTATGGCCTGCGCCACATAGAGCCAGATATTATAATACATGACCACGCGGTAATCGTTCGTGACCTTGTAAAGAAACGTGCTGACAAAGATATTGTTCATGTTGAAGAAGAACAAAAAGCAGATGTACATGTCGCAGTAGCGCATGAACTCCTTCGACAGAACCGCCAGTCCGAGCGCGTCGGAAATCCTCACGCTCATGGATTTAAACGAGAGCATCTTCATATGTAGTTCTTCCTCATCTCATTGTGCTATAAATACCGCAATGAAGGCAGCCGTGCGCTAAAAACACCGCTGCCCCTCACCGCCGCTATAAATTCATTTTCCAGCAAAGTGGCTCTTTAGCTTTTCGACCAGCTCGGCGCAGTCGACTCCGTGCACCATGCACGCCTGCTCCAGCGTTTCGCCGCGCGAGGCCGGGCAGCCCAGGCAGTGCATACCCATTTCAAGAAAATACGGGGCTGTCTCCCTGTCCGCGTCAAGCACATCTCCGATAAGGGAATCTTTAGTAACATCAAACGCCATGATAAACATCCTTTCGCCTTTTATATAATCATATTATAACCACAGCCGGACCCAATTACAATAAGCAATCTATGAACAATGGGCGGTGGCCTTCAGTTGATCATGCCGTCGTGCCGCAGCAGCTTATACTCTATCGAATCCACCAGCGCGAGCCACGATGCCTCTATTATGTCGGTGGAGGCGCCCACCGTCGTCCAACCGTGCTCGCCATCCGTTGACTCGATGAGCACGCGCACCATGGCCGCCGCGCCGTTCCCGCTGTCTATAACGCGCACCTTGTAGTCCATCAGGCGAATATCGCCCACCTCGGGATAGAACACCGCCAACGCCTTTTTAAGCGCCTTGTCCAGAGCATGAACCGGGCCGTCGCCCTCCTCCGCCGTCATCTCAAGCTTTCCGTCCACCATTATCTTCACCACGGCGGCGGCGCTTCTGTCCGTATCGGGCGCCGGCTGTTCTCCGATTATTTTATAGTAGCACAGCTTGAAAAACGGCTTGTACTTTCCAAAATATTTGAGCGCCCTGATCTCCATGGAGGCGCCCGCCGACTCAAACTGATAGCCCTGCCGCTCCAGCTCCTTTATCGTGTCGGCAAACTCGGCCAGGCCCTCGCTGTCCCTGTCTATGTCCACGTCGATATGCTGCAGCTTTTCGGCCACCGCGCTCCTGCCCGCCACCTCCGAAATCAGCAGCCTGCGCCTGTTACCGACCGTCTCCGGCGGTACGTGCTCAAAACTCGCCGTGTTTTTCATTACTCCGTCTATATGCATACCGCCCTTGTGGGAAAAGGCCGATTCTCCCACAAACGGCATCGAGTGGTCAAGCCCTATGTTACTGACCTCGGCTATGTAGCGCGCCGTCTTTGTCAGCGCCTCCAGCTTTCCCTCCGGCACGCAGCGGTAGCTCAGCTTTATTTGCAGATCCGCTATCACGGTGGAAAGGTTGGCGTTGCCGCAGCGCTCACCAAAGCCGATAAACGTGCCCTGTATCTGCGTCGCGCCCGCCTCCGCCGCCGAAACAGAGGCCGCCACCGCGCACCCGCTGTCGTTGTGACAGTGTATGCCCACGGGCACCGCGAACCTTGTCACGACCTCGGATACCGCCGTGGCAATTTCCGACGGAAAGCGCCCGCCGTTCGTGTCGCAGAGCACCAGCCTGTCCGCTCCGCCCATAGCCGCAGCCTCCAGCGCCTTCATCGCGTAATCCGCGTTGTCGTAAAAACCGTCAAAAAAGTGCTCCGCGTCGAATATCACCAGCATGCCCCGGCCCTTCATCCAGCGCACGGTGTCGGCTATCATGGCGAGATTCTCCGCCGCCGTGGTCTGCAATACGTCCGTCACGTGGAGCAGCCAGCACTTTCCGAAAATGGCGACACACTCCGTACCGGCCCCCGCCAGCGCAAGGCAGTTTTTGTCCTCTCCGCAGGATATTCCACGGCGCCTGGTGGAACCGAAGGCCACCAGCTTTGCGGACAGCTCCTCTTTTTTCGCAAGCTCGAAAAACTCCGCGTCCTTGGGGTTGCTGGCCGGATTGCCCGCCTCAATAAAGGCCACGCCGGCGGCATCCAGCGCGCGCATTATTTTCAGCTTGTCCGTAACGGAGTAGCTTATGCCCTCGCCCTGCGCGCCGTCCCGCAGAGTTGTATCGTATATCTCTATGTTGTGCATAAAGCAGCCCTCCCCGGCCTATTCCGGTTTGTTTTCGCAGATATCTTTGAGCACGCACTCCGAGCACCGCGGCCGCCTCGCCACGCACACCGCGCGTCCGTGGAGCACCAGTCGGTGGCAAAAATCGTTGGAGTCCTCCGGCTTGAGCACGGCTCGCAGCTGGGTTTCGCACTTGGCCGGATCCTTCGTGCTCGTCAGGCCCAGCAGGTTCGTTATCCTTATGCAGTGGGTGTCGCAGACGACGGCGGGCTTGTGGTAGATATCGCCCACAACAAGGTTCGCCGTCTTTCGGCCCACACCGGGCAGCTTCACCAGCTCATCTATCGTGTCCGGCACCCGGCCGCCGTATTCCGACACCAATATCTTACAGGCCGCGCTGATGTCATGGGCCTTTGTTTTATAAAATCCGCAGGAATGTATTATGTCGCTTATATCCTGCTCGTCGGCCTCGGCCAGCGCCTCTATCGTCGGATATTTGCCAAACAGCACCGGCGTAACAAGGTTCACCCGCGCGTCGGTACACTGGGCGGACAGCCTGGTGGCTATCAGCAGCTCGTGCGGCTTTATGTAGTCCAGCGAGCAAACCGCCCCCGGGTATTCCTTTTTTAACAGCTCCACGGCCCTTGCCGCGCGTTCAGTGTTTTCCATCCTGCATCCTTTCCATCCTGTTTATGGCGGAGACAAGCGCGTTCACCGAGGCCGCCATGATGTCGTTATGTATACCGATCCCCCACACCGGTTCTCTCTCTCCACAGTCTATCCCCACATATGCCGACGCCTTGGCCGAGGTGCCGCTCTCGCTGTCCAGGGCGTGCTCGCTGTAAAACGTCAGGTGGAACTTGTAGCCCAGGTGCTCCTTCAGTGCGTTGGCCACCGCGCTCAGATGGCCGTTGCCGCGGCCGGAAAACATCTTGGGCTCTCCCTTGTCCAGCACAACGATTATCCGGGCGTCTATCACCCCGTCCGGCAGGTTGTTAAAATACGCCTCCGTTATATCCAGCGGCTTAAAATAGTTTATGTATTCATCCTTAAATATCTCAAAAAGCTCCTCAGGCAGCAGCTCCTTGTGCCGCTGGTCGGAGATAGCTTTTATTGTACGGCTCACGTTTGGCTGCATCTTTGGCGGCACATGGTAGCCGAACCGTTGGGACAGCAGGTAGCCCACGCCGCCCTTCCCGCTCTGGCTGTTTATCCGTATGACGCTGTTTTCATACTCGCGCCCTATGTCCGTTGGGTCTATGGGCAGATACGGCACGTTCCAATGCGTGCTCACGCCGCTTTTCAGGCGATCCATGCCCTTGGCGATGGCGTCCTGATGCGAACCGGAAAAAGCCGTAAACACCATGTCTCCGCTATAGGGCTGGCGCTCGTACACGCGCATTCCCGTTGTTTCCTCATATGTTTCAGCGATATCCGGCAGGAACGAAAGATCCAGCCCCGGGTCTACACCCTGCGCATACATGTTCAGCGCCACCGTTATAAGATCTACGTTGCCCGTGCGCTCGCCGTTTCCGAAAAGCGTGCCCTCTACGCGCTCTCCGCCCGCCAGCAGGCCCATTTCGGCGTCAGCCACGCCCGTACCCCTGTCATTGTGGGGATGGAGGGACAGCACCGTCGCCTCCCGGTAATCCAGCCGCTTGTTCATATAGGATATCTGCGCGCCGTAAACATGCGGCATTGAGAGCGAAACCGTCGCCGGCAGATTTATGATGGCCTTGGCGTTTTTTTTCGGCTTCCAAACGTCCAGCACGGCGTTGCAGACCTCCAGCGCGTACTCCGGCTCCGTCGCCGAAAAATGCTCCGGCGAATATTCAAATCTAAAATTCCCCTCAAACTCGCCC
>CAYONL010000065.1:0-913 GCA_964405305.1 uncultured Oscillospiraceae bacterium
GCAGACACTTTCCGGCGGCGAGAGCCAGCGCATACGCCTTGCCACCCAGATCGGCTCGTCGCTGGTCGGCGTGCTGTACGTGTTGGATGAGCCGTCCATCGGCCTGCACCAGCGGGACAACAACAAGCTCATCGCCACGCTGAAACGCCTGCGCGACATAGGCAACACGGTGATAGTCGTTGAGCACGACACCGACACCATGTTCGCCGCCGACCACATAGTGGATATAGGGCCGGGCGCGGGCGTACACGGCGGCCACGTGGTCTGTCAGGGCACGGTGCGGGACATCATGGCCTGCGAGGGATCCATAACGGGCCAGTACCTTTCGGGCCGGAAGAAGATACCGGTGCCGGAGACACGCCGGAAGGGCAACGGAAAGCTCCTGACCGTGCGCGGCGCGGCGGAAAACAACCTGAAAAATATCGACGTGGTCTTCCCGTTGGGCATGTTCATAGCGGTGACCGGCGTCTCCGGCTCGGGAAAGAGCAGCCTTGTGAACGAGGTGCTGTATAAGACGCTGGAGCGGGAGCTGAACGGCGCGAAGTGCCTGCCCGGAAAACACGGCGGCATAGAGGGCATGGAGGCGCTGGACAAGGTAATCTGCATCGACCAGTCGCCCATCGGCCGCACGCCGCGCTCGAATCCGGCCACCTACACCGGCGTTTTCACCGATATACGCGAGCTGTTCGCCAATACGGCGGACGCCAAGCTCCGCGGCTACACCGGCGGGCGCTTTTCCTTCAACACAAAGGGCGGCCGGTGCGAGGCCTGTCAGGGCGACGGCATAATCAAGATAGAGATGCACTTTCTTCCGGATGTGTACGTGCCCTGCGAGGTGTGCAAGGGCAAACGATATAATCGAGAGACTCTGGAGATCAAGTTCAAGACCAAGAGCATAGCGGACGTTCTGGAT
>CAYONL010000065.1:923-11117 GCA_964405305.1 uncultured Oscillospiraceae bacterium
GACCCTTTCCGGCGGCGAGGCGCAGCGCGTCAAGCTGGCGACGGAGCTTTCCCGCCGTCCCACCGGGCGCACCATATATATTCTGGACGAGCCCACCACCGGGCTGCACAGCGCCGACGTGCACGTGCTCATAGACGTGCTGCAAAAGCTGGTGGACGCGGGCAACTCCATCGTGCTCATTGAGCACAACCTCGACGTGATAAAGACGGCGGACTACGTCATAGACCTGGGGCCGGAGGGCGGCGACGGCGGCGGTACGGTTGTCGTCTGCGGCACGCCGGAGCAGGTGGCCGCCTGCGAAAAATCCTACACCGGCCAGTATTTGAAGCCCCTGCTCGGCGAGTAGACAGTAGTCAGTAGTGAGGAGACAGGAGACGCGGTACAGGAGAACGGGTTTCCAAAATGATAGATTCTCTTTAACTTTAAAGTTCCTCTAACTTTTGAAGTTGGCCCGAAGGCTCAATGTCCCGCCGCGTCCAGTGGACGCATGGGCGGAACAACGAGCAGGAAGAAACAACGAGCGATGCGAAGCGCTACAAGCGAGCAGCGCGACTATGTTTCTGACCGGAACTTAGGGGCAATCGGAATGCCCCTAAATAGAAATCCGTCGGAGACACAACTTAAAACACAAACTCAAAAAATACCGCGCAAGCTGTCTTTCAGCGACAAAAGATGACCTGCGCGGCTTTTTATTATGATTATTTGTAATTGATAGATTGGCTTTTTAAGAGGTGCCTGCGGCGCATTTCTATTAAGGGGGCTTTCCGATCGCCCCCTTAGACCCCTTCGGATGCCCGCTTCATAGGTTAGAGGGAATCTTTATTAATCTCCTGTTTCAGGCCAAAATTTTATCTCATATTCGCCGGTGATGGGGTCGGGGGAGGTGTAGTCGGCGTAGGCGGCGCGCCCCTCCGTGTAGAGCCAGACAAGCCCGCGGCGGATCCCGTCGGGGCGCTTTGTGCCGGGGGAGCGCTCCAGCGCCACGCGGGCCTGCCGCAGCCGCCGGTCGGGAATTTTCAGCGCGACGGGCAGCCCGCCGGAGGGATTTGTCGCCAGCCTGTCCAGCGCCATCAGGTCCCGGAGCCGCTCCTTCTCCACGCCGGGCAGGGCGGAGATATACTGAAAGGCCAGCGCCGTGAACTCGTCCAGCGAAAGGCTCTGTCCCGCGGGAAGCAGCTCCCCAAGCCCCATGAAAAACGCCAGCGGCTCCACGCCCGTGCCGGCGGCGTACTCCACCGTCCGGCGAAAGCGCCCGCTGTTGTAAAGCCGGCCCAGCGCGTCGTCCGCCCGCCGCAGCCGGTCAAGCTCGTCCGAGGTGAGCCATGGGGTGGAGATGACCTCATAGGGCGGCGCGGGGGAGAACTTGCAGGGGTATTTTTCCGGCTCCTCCCGCATGGGCGCGCCGTAAAGCAGCTTTAAAAAACCGAGCTGCAGCATGTGCGGACGCAGCCGGAAGGCCCGGCGAAAGCTCTCCGCAAAGCTCGCCCTGTCCTCGTGCGGCAGGCCGGCGATGAGGTCTATATGCACATGTATGTTGCCGGGAGCCAGCACGGCGGCTATGTTTTCGGCCAGTCGGCCGGTGTCCGCGGCGCGGCAGACGGCGGCAAGGGTGCGGGAATTGAAGCTCTGCAGCCCGATCTCCAGCTGCATGGAGCCCTTTGGCGCGCCCGCCAGCAGAGCGAGCGTCTCTCTGTCCAGCAGGTCGCCGCCGATCTCAAAGTGAAAGCGTGTGCCGGTGGGTATGGCCCCGCCGTAGTTTTCCGAAATAAAGGAGAACAGCTCGCGGGCGCGGGCGCGGTCGGCGTTAAAGGTGCGGTCGACCAGCTTGACGGCGCGGGCCCCGCTTTTGGCAAGGGCAAGCAGCTCCGCCTTCGCCCGCTCTATGGGAAAGCTGCGCGCGCCGCCCTCCCGCCCGGAAAGGCAGAAGGCGCAGTGGAAGGGACAGCCGCGGCTTGTTTCAAGGTAGGCAAAGCGGCCCCCCAGCGCGGCGAAATATTCGGGACAGTAGGGGGAGGGCGGCTCCTCTTTTGTTATATAAGGCGCGGCGGCGGCGACGCCCTTTTCCGTCCGAAAGCAGAGGCCCGGCACAGAGGAAAGCTCTCCGCCGGAGTAAAGCGCCTCCGCCAGCTTTGCAAAGGGCAGCTCTCCCTCGCCGGAAAGCACAAAGTCGCAGCAGGGCGTCTCATCAAGGAAGCTCCCGGCCCTGTAGCCGACCTCCGGCCCGCCGAAAGCGATACGGCAGTCCGGCAGGGCGGCCCGCACAGCCCTTGCCGCACAAACTACCTGTTCAACGTTCCAGATATAGCAGGAGAAACCCACCAGCGCCGGAGCCTCGGCAATTATGCGCCCGGCAAAGCCCTCGATGGGTTCGTTCACGTTTCCCTCCGTGACCACGACGGAAAAAGGCGCGCCGCAGTACCGCAAAAGCCCGGCCCGCAGACACCAGGGAGCCAGCGCCGAGTGCACATACTGGGAATCCAGCGCGGCAAGGACTATTTTAATGGGCGGGCGGCTCATCGTTTCGGCGCGGCGGCGGGATGGAGCGGTATCTCCTCCCCACAACCGGCCAGTACGGGCAGGTTTCCGCGGGTGCAGAGCATGTAGGAGTCCTCGCCGCGGAAGGCCGCCTTGCCGCCAAAGCCGTCGTCCTTTATTACAAAGCCGTCCGGCAGGACAAAGGCGCGGCTGGCGGGTTCCTCTTTGGCGCCGCCAAGCTTTATCGGCTCAAGGCTCCAAAAGTGCTTGCTGTTGCCCTCGCCGGGCTTCTGGATCATATAAAGGTTGATCTCCATTTTGTGTGCTCCTTTCTGTTTGTGGGCGGCTTCGTCGGCCAGCCCAAGCTTTTCCAACAGCGCGCTTTTAAGTACGCCGGAAAAATTGATGTGTTCCTCCTCCGCCAGCGCGTTGAGCCACGCGGGCAGGGTGAGGGTCTTTTTGATCGCGCGTTCATCGCGGGCGGGCGGCGGCGGCGCTATTTCAAGCAGCACGGCCATGCCGCCATTGCCAAGCACAGCGCCGAGCGGCGTAGGTGTGGGCCGCCTGTCCTCCGGCATGGTCTCCAGCGCCAGCGCCGCCGCGTCCCTTGAAAGGGAAACGGCCTCCTCCGCGCTTTCTGCGGCGAAGCGGCACCCCGGTATGTCCACCGCGTCGGCGATGTAGCCCGCGTCCGTGTGCTCCAGCCTTGCGGGATAAAAAACCGCCATTTTGGCCTCCTTTCGCGTTTGCCTCTGCTTACAGCTACATTATACACGTGTAACACGTGTTGTCAATAGGCGCTCACATTACATTAAAAACAAAATAATTGTGCATTGTTACTGTAAGAAGGGCCTGAAACCTGTAGTTGTTCCGAGTTGACAGGGATTCTGGAACCGAATATAATTGGAAGCATGGCCGCGCGCTTTGGAACAGCAAAAAAACACGCCCCAATCTCTGGGGCGCGGTAAAACGGGCGGGAAAAGACCGCGGCGGCCCGAAAATTTGGCCGCACAGGGGGCGAGTATATGGCCGCGAAAGTCACGGAAGTAAAAAATATGACGGAGGGAAATCCGTCAAGGCTGCTTTTGATGTTTGCGCTGCCGCTGCTGGCCGGAAACATCTGCCAGAGGCTCTACACCATGGTGGACGCCGTTATAGTGGGCCGGGGCGTGGGCGTTGAGGCGTTGTCCGCGCTGGGGTCGGCCGACTGGTACGTGTGGCTGATACTGGGCCTTGTTCAGGGGTTTGCGGAGGGCTTTGCCATACTGCTGGCCCAAAGGTTCGGCGCGGGCGACGACGACGGCGTGCGGCGTGTGGCGGGCACCTCCGCCGTGCTCATGGCGTTCATAGCCGTGGCGGCGACGATAATAAGCCAGGTGACGGTGGCGCCGGTGCTCCAATATCTGCGGGTGGAGCCGGAGGTGGCGGTATACGCCAAGCCCTACCTCAGAATACTGTTCATAGGCACGCCGGTGGTGGCGGCCTACAACCTTTCCGCCTGCATACTGAAAGCGCTGGGCAACGGCAAGGCTCCGCTTTGGGCCATGGTGATCGCGTCGGCGCTGAACGTGGCGCTGGACTGGCTGTTCGTCATGGTGTTTCACTGGGGCGTGGAGGGCGCGGCGGCGGCGACGGTCATAGCGCAGGCCGTTTCGTTCCTGTACTGCCTTGTCGCGCTGCTGAAGCTGCCGCTTTTAAAGCTGACAAGGGAGGAGTGGCGCCCGGAAAGAGAGACGGCGTCCGGCCTGATGAGGCTGGGCTTTCCGCTCTGCTTTCAAAACGCGATAATATCTATCGGCGGGCTTGTCCTCACCTCGGTGGTGAACGGGTTTGGGTACCTGTTTATGGCGGGCTATACGGCGACAAACAAGTTTTTCTTTATTCTGGAGGTCGTGGCTATATCCATGGCCTACGCGGTGACCACCTTTGTGGGCCAGAATCTTGGGGCCGGCAGAATAGACCGGGTGGAACAGGGTATGCGCAGCGCGTTTTGGATGATAACGGGCGCGGGCGTGCTGGGCTCCACCGCAATGGTGCTTTTCGGCAGGTTTTTCATACGGCTTTTTCTCTCCGGCGACATACAGAAGATGGAGACGGTGGTGGACACCGGCTACAGATATATGTGCTTTCTCGCCGCCGGTATGCTGCTGCTGTACTGGCTGCATATCTACCGCTACGCGCTGCAGGGCATAGGCAACACGGTGGTGCCCATGTGGTCGGGCGTGGCGGAGCTGGTCATGCGGGTGGGGTGCGCGCTGGTGCTCACCCGGTTCATAGGCGAGGACGGGATATTCATTGCGGAGCTGGCGGCATGGTTCGGCGCGGCGGCGGTGCTCATGACCGCGTTTTACCGGCGGCTGGCATGGCTCAAACAGAAAGCGGCGGCTGCGCCTCCTCCAGCAGAGGTATGATCTGGGAAAGGTCGCTCCTGACGGCGTAGAGCATGGGCGCAAGCTCGTCGGTGGGCTGTATTCTGTCCGGTACCATGACCGGGCGCACTCCGGCGTCGAAGGCCGAGCGTATACCGGCGGGCGAGTCCTCCAGCGCGATACATTCGTCGGGCGATAGACCCAGCCGCTTTACCGCAAGGGCGTATACATCCGGGGCCGGTTTTCCGTGGGAAACCTCATCGCCAAAGGCGGTTTCGTCGAACCATTTCATAAGGTCGGCGGTGTCAAGCTGGGCCATGGCGAGCGGTCTTGCGGTGGAGGTGGCCAGCGCTATGCGGCGTCCGGTGGCGCGCAGGTAGTCCAGCAGCTCAAAAAGGCCGGACTTTACCGGTATTTCGCGGCGGTCTATCCGCCCGTGCAGGTGGGCATAAACAATGCTCATCAGGGCGTCGAAATCCATGGCGTCGGAAAATTCCCGGAGCCGCCGCCGCGAGTTTTCGGTGTTCAGCCCCACGAAGGAGAGGCGCACGGATTCGGGCATGTCGTAGCAAAGCTGTTGGCAGGCAAGCTTCCAGCCCTCGTCGTAGATGCGTTCGGTGTCGAGTATTACGCCGTCCATATCAAAAATCGCGGCTTTTATCATCAGAATCGCTCCTATACATTGATATTAAAGAGGGTCGGCGGAACGTAAACTCCGTCGGCCCTTTTGTTATACTATGGTCGCCAGTATTTTTCCACGGCCTCGCGCACAAGCTGCACATACCTTTTAACCTTTTCCGTGTTGCCGTGCAGCAGGTATACGTCGCGCTGGGTTATCTCCAGCCGACAGCCGGAAGCCGCCTGCGCCGTCTCCTTAAAGTATGAACGCACAGCCTCCTCCTCCAGCACCTCGCCGACGCCAAGGAAGTTTGCCGTGGGCTTTTGCAGGAACACGATGTCCCTTCCTCGGAGCTGCTCGCCCATGTACCGCCGGTCGCACCAGGCGGAGATGGACAGCTTTCTCAGGTTCGGCAGCGCGTCAAGCCCGTCCTCCCAAAAGCGGTGCACCGCCTCGCAGCAGCCGTAGGACACGGCGCCAAATCTGGCGGCGAGCTTTTTGTAGTGGCCGACTATGAACTCCCGGAACATCTCCGGCGAGACGTCGTTAAACTCCTCGGCGTCCATGTAGCCCCAGACTTGGCCGGTCTTAAGCCCGCTTCCGACGGCCGGCAGGCTGTCCGTAAAGCAGTACGACCCCTCCAGCAGCGGCTCATCTCCCACCGCCGGAAGCAGCAGACCCTCCCTTTCAAGGTCGTCCAGATACTCCATGCAGTCGTCCACAAGGCGGTCGAAAAGCTCATGCACCAGCTCCGGCGTGTCATAAAGGGCCATGTACAGGTCCTCCATGCTCATCCGCTCCATGATGGCAAGCGCTATGCTGAGGCTTACGGATTCTCCGGCCCGGCGCACAGGAAGCAGGTCGCCGAATATGGCGTCCAGCTCGTCTATCTCACTCTGCGTCTCCTCCGGGTGAAAGCTCCAGCGCGACTTGCCCAGCAGCGCCATGTCCGTGCCAAGGTCGTGCAGGTACGTGTCAAACCGGTAGCCCGTGCCCACCCAGCCGCTTTCGTCCACATCGGTCTTCCTCGCCGGCAGGCCGTAGGGCACAAACTCCTGCCCCAGCGGCACCGGCCAGTAAGGGCGCACCGGCGTATCGTCCTCAAAAAGCGTATATGGGACAAGATTGCTTAGAAACTGGCGTTCCAGCTGCCGGGCGCGCGCTCCCTCGCAGGTTTGGAGCTGGGGTATAACCTCGTCGGCAAAGGTCCAAAGCTCCACCGAAACCGGCGGCGCGGCACAGGGATCAAATCGGCCGTGTTTTTCCCAGTTGGCGTAAATTTTGCCCATGCGCTCGCTCGAGGCCGCCTCCGCCTGCTTTGCCGCCAGGGAGCGCAGCCTCTGCCTGTCCCGCCGGGATATCTCCATTTTGCACACACCTCCCTCGCACAATGTGTTGCGGCGGGTGTTTCCCGCGTTTTATCGCGTCAGACTTTGGCCACGTACTGAAGATCGTTTTCCTTATTCGAGGGATTATCGGGGTTTACGCCGCCGCGCAAAGCCTGATAGTAGGCAAGCCCCTGCATCACCATGACGCCGTACAGCGCGACGACCTCGGGTGAGATTTCGCGCCCAAGGGTGAAGTTCCACTCCGCGCCGTCAATGGGCCCGTTCCCGCTGATGACGATGACGCGGGCGCCGGTCTCCTGCAGCCCCTGCATGACGCTCAGCTCCCGCTCGGCCTGAACGCCGGTGGAGAACAGACCGAAAAGCGTCTTGCTGTTGTTCGTAAGGCAGGGGCCGTGGCGGTACTCAAGCGTGGAAAAATATCCCGACGGGAATTTGGCCAGCTCCTGCTGTATGTATGCGCCCTCTACGGCCACGCCGTACTGGCAGCCGGAACCCAGCGTAACCACGTGCTCGTAGCCGGCAAATTCCTCCGCGCCTATCTTTTCCACGCGCTTGCTGACGTCCACGGCAAAGCTGTCGTAGTTGTCCACGTACCAGCGCATATCGTCGAGCAGACGTTGGTTGTCGGAGAGGAAGGCGCTGAGCAGGACGAGGGAGAAATACAGGTTGCAGAACGAGCGGGTCTGCATTATGGACACCTCTCTGGCCCAGGGCTGGCGAATAACAAGGTCGGCCATGTCGCCAAGGGTGCACTCGTCGTATTCCGTGATGGCCAGCAGCGGAGCGCCGTACCACTCTTTAAGCTTCTTTGCCGCCAGTACAGTTTCCGCCGTCATGCCGGTGCGGGAGCCGCATATTATGAGCGGACGGCGCAGGGCCTTGTCGTAGCACTCGCCGCACATGAGGATATCGCCGCTTTTTATGGCGGTGCAGCGGATGCCCGTCTCCCTCTGCATGGTCAGCGCGGCGCCCATGGAAAGCCAGTAGCTGGACCCGCAGGCCGGGAAAATGATCTCGCCGGGCTCGTAACCGCGGATGAAATCAACAAGCGTCTGCCGGTTCTGCACCATGCAGTCCCAGGTCTGGGAAAGCGAGTTTTTTTGCAGGAAGATCTCTTTGTAGGTCTCGTACATGTCGTTGACTCCTTTATATAAATGTTCTATTGGCGCACAGTGTAAAAGGCCGGGTCAGCGCGGTGTGCCGACCCATACGCGGGGCTGATAGATGGCGGTGTTGACTATCGTCACCGTAAACTCGACCAGGTCGTCGCAGGCGTAGGTGTACTGCTCCGTCCTCAGGGCGGGCGTGCCCATTTCCACACGGAGGTGGCCGGCCTCCTCGGGCGTCAGCAGGATGGCGCTGTGGCTCTCCTTCCAGGCGTCGGGGTTCATTCCGTACCGGTCCCGCATGATCTCATAAAGGTGGCACTGGTTGAAATCCACCTTGTGTATATCGGGAAAGAGCGAGAGCGGCAGATGAGTCTCCTCTATCAGCACGGGCATGCCGTCCAGACAGCGGATGCGCCGCAGATAGCAGATCGGTGCGTTGGGCGCTATGCACAGCCGGGAAGCTATGGCCGGAGAGGCGGGGCGCTTGCGGCACTCCAGCACGATCACGGAGGGTATGTGTCCCTCGATCAGAGCCTGCTGCGTGAAGCTGATGACCTTGTCCAGCTCGCTGTCTATCCGGCGGGCGACTATCACGGTGCCGCGGCCCTGCTGCTTCATGATGTAGCCGTCCCGTTCCAGCTCGGAAAGGGCGCGGCGCACGGTCACGCGGCTTACGTCATATTCGGAACAGAGCTCGGCCTCGGAGGGAAAGCGGTGATCCGCCCACTCCTCCGCGCGTATGCGGGCCATAAGGCTTTGCTTTAGCTGGTAATACAGCGCGACGTGGGAATCGGGACTGAGCCGGTTGTCGTTCAAATATCTCATCTCCAGTGCGGAAGTGTAAAGCGGGGTGTGTATGCCTTTTGGGCGGCGGGAACGGTCAGCGCCTGTCCATGTATTCCCACCCCAGAGCGGCGGCGCCCATAACGCCCACGTGGTCGGAGCCTAAAGCCGAAAGACTCAGCTCCTTCAGCGCGGAAAGCGAGGTGTGTATGGCCCTTTGCGGCAGCTCCTCGCGTATATGCCGGATAAGCCACCCGTCCGCCATTACGCCGCCGCCGAAAATGATGGCCTCGGGATTAAATATGTTCACAATGGCGGAGCAGGCCACAAGCATGGCTCGAAGCGTGCGCCGGGCTATGTGTACGGCAAAGGGGTCGCCGTTGTCGGCCTCGCGGAATATGGCGGCGGAGTGGAGCGAACCGCTGGCCTCAAGCCCGCAAAGCGTGGAACCGGGCCAGTTGCCAAGCTCCCGTCTTGCGTAGGAGATTATCGCGCCGCCGCCGGCTATCTCCTCAAGACAGCCGTTTTGGCCGCAAAAGCCGCAGACCTCGCCCTCCGTTTCCACGGACATGTGGCCTATTTCGCCCGCGTAGTTTATCGCGCCGCGCATGAGCCGCCCTTCGTTGACCGCGCCCATGGCTATTCCGGTGCCGACGTTGAGGTACACGAAATTTTTGTAGGTCCGCCCCTGTCCGTAGTACTGCTCGGCAAGGGTGGCCACGTGGACGTCGTTATCCAACACGGCGGGGATGCCGAACCGCTCCATCGTAAGGGCGGCCAGCGGCACAGGCGTAAAGTCGGGCGTGGAGGGGGAGGCCATCCATATGCCCTTTTCGTTGTCCACGTAGTCCTTTAGTCCGTACCCTATACAAAGCGGAGGTTCGCCGCCGCAGTTGTTCAGATAGTTTTCGACGGCGGAGAGCAGATTTTCTATCAGCTCGTTTTTTGGTGCGCGTATCTGCGACGGAGAACGCAGCACCTCTGAGCGCTCGCCGTCCCGGGTCATCCGGCAGACCGCGATCTTGGTGCCGCCGAGGTCCACTCCCAATACGGACGGCTTTGTCATAACGGACACTCCCTTATACATTTAAATAAGCGTTGGATAATTCTCGGTAAATTAAAAAGTGTGCATCCGAAGGGGCTCGCGTTCCCGCGCCGTCTGTGGCGTCAGGAGTCAGGGGTCAGGAGTCAGGAGACAGGAGAACGCGGTACAGGAAAACAACTGCCTTAGATAATAGATTTTCACTAACTTATGAAGCGGGCACCCGAAGGGGTTTAAGGGCGGCGGGACTATGAGCCACTGGACGCGGCATGGCTTTGTGCCCCTAAATGAAATGCGCCGCGGGCTCCCATTTTAAAACACTAATTAATAAGTGTTTACTTAATAAGATAACTGATCCATCCTAGCCGCGGGCCCGGCCGATGGGTCGCCGTTCTGCGCAACTTTTTCGCGCGGTGGGCCGCCGGTTGGTCTAAGCAAACTGAAAAAA
>CAYONL010000066.1:0-11053 GCA_964405305.1 uncultured Oscillospiraceae bacterium
AGTAACGCGAAGCCCCTTTAGGCGCGAGCGGAACGACTATATTTCTGACCGACCATTCCGATTGCCCCCTTAAACTCCTTCGGATACCAACTTTATAAATTAGTGCGAATCTTCAAGGGGGCTTTCCGACATCTTGGCGTTAGCGTCTGGCTGCGTCGCTATTCGCTCTCATCCAGCCGACGCCTGCGCCAGCGGTTCCTCGCTGTCTCGTCCACTGGACGCGCTCGTCGCCGCTGCCCTTAAACCCCTTCGGACGAACGCCCTCATTATAATGTGGCGTAAGTTTCGCAGCGGCGCGGGTACGCGAGGTCGGATGCACACTTTTTAGTTTACTGCGAATTATTCAGCGCTTACATAGAAACAAAGGCGGAGGAAACATGAAAAAACTTATAATGATAAACGGCACCATGGGCAGCGGAAAGACGGCCACCTCAAGGGAGCTGCAAAAGCTGCTGGCGGCGGACTGGCTGGACGGGGACTGGTGCTGGATACCGCAGGCCCTGTGCCTGACGGAGGAAAAGAAGACGCTGGCGCTGGACAACATCGGCCTGCTGCTGCGGTACGAGCTGCGCCACGGCGAGCGGGATACGCTCATCTTCTGCTGGGTGATGCACAGGCAGGAGATAATAGACGCGGTGATGAGCCGCCTTGAGGGCCTTCTGTTCGAGCCGCACTTTTTCACCCTCTTGCCGGACGAGACGACGCTCCGGTCCCGGCTTCAGGGCGACGTGGACAGAGGGCTCAGGGAGCCGGTGATAATCGGGCGGGCCATAAACCATCTGCCGGGCTTCGCCGCCGAGCGGACGGTGAAAATAGACAACTCCCGCCTGACCCCGCGCGAGACCGCCGAAGCCATCGCCCGCCTGCTGTAATATAAAATACATATAAAAAGTACCGGCCGGCCCCATCTTTCGATGAAAGCCCGCCGGTATTTTATTGCGCGTTTTACGCCTTCGCCTCCGAATTGTCCACGTACCGCTCGTCCTTGACAACGGGCTCGCCGCTCTCCGACGTTTCCACGGTACACTCCCAATAGGAGAGCCGTTTTATGGGCAGGGGCGGGGCCGCGGGCGGCTCCTCCGAGCTGTCCAGCACCTTTTCAAGCACCGCCACGTCCAGCCATCGGCCCATTTTGAAGCCGGTTTTTTTGTAAAGCCCGATCTCACGGAAGCCCTGCTTTTTGTGGAATGCCATGGAGGGGGCGTTTTCGCCGCAGATCAGCGCGTAGATCACCCGGTAGCCCTGGGCGGTCAGCGCGTCCTCCAGCGAGCTATACAGCGCCGCCGCCATGCCCTTGCCGTGCATCTGCGGCGCGACGTAGACCGAGGTCTCCGCCGTCCAACTGTAGGCGGGCCGGGTGTAGTTTGGGCCGGCGTAGGCGTAACCCAAAACCTCCCCGTTTATTTCAAACACGAACCAGGGGTACTGCTCCAGCGTTTTTTCTACGCGGGCGCGGAACTCCTCCACCGTGGGCGGGTCGTACTCGAAGGTAAACACCGTGTCCCTCACGTAGGGGGAGTAGATTTTGAGCATGGCCTCGGCATCGTCGGGCGTTGCCAGCCGGACGCCGCCGTAATTCATTTTTTCTTTCGTATCGTCCACCACCTAAGCGCAACTTGTATAAGGGACAGGGGCGACAGGCAGACCAGCAGAGTCAGCGCGGTCCCGTGCAGCGGCGTGAGCATGAACAGCCCCGGCAGCACGAGCACGGCCCCGGCAAACAGCGCCCCCATGGCGGCCACCAGCCCGGCCCGGAGGCCGTTCAGCGGCATGCACGAGCACAGCAGCAGCATTAAACCGGACAGCCCCGTGAATATCACCGATACGGTCGAGCACTCCCCGGCCGTAAGCCCCAGCGAGGTTCCGAATGCCTGCGCCATGAGCACGCCCGCCACCACCGTCGCCGCGCCCGGCAGCACCCGCCTGAGCACGGTTTTGACAAAGCTGCCCTTTACGCGCCTGTCGTTGGGCTCCAGCGCGAGGAAAAAGCCCGGCACGCCTATGGTCAGCGCGCCGATAAGCGTCAGGTGTATGGGCACAAAGGGATAGGCGAAGGGCAGCACCAGATGCAGCGCCGACAGCGAGAACGAGTAGACCGTTTTCGCCAGAAAGAGCGAGGCCGCCCGCTCGATGTTGTTTATCACCCGCCGTCCCTCCAGCACCACCCGGGGCATGGCGGAAAAGTCCGAATCCATCAGCACCAGCTGGGAGACATGCCTTGCCGCGTCCGCGCCGGAGGCCATGGCCACGGAGCAGTCCGCGTCCTTCAGCGCCAGCACGTCGTTCACGCCGTCGCCCGTCATGGCCACCGTGTGCCCCGCCCTTTGCAGGGATTTTATGAGCACGCGCTTTTGGTCCGGCGTCACCCGGCCGAACACCGTGGCGTTTTCAGCCGCGGCGGCAAGCTCGTCGTCGGAAAGCGCGCTTGCGTCCACGTAGTTTTCGGCTCCCTCCACCCCCGCGCGCACCGCAATGGCGGAGACGGCCACCGGGCTGTCGCCGGATATGACCTTTATGGCCACGCCCTGCTTTTTAAAGTAATCAAAGGTTTCGCCCACATTGGGGCGCAGCTTATCCGTGAGCACGATAAAGCCCAGCGGCCGGGCCTCCATCGGCTCCCCATCGGAAAAGGTTACGGCGGCGGCGGTCAGCACTCGGTTTCCTCCGGCGGCCAGGGCCTCCACTTTGTCGCGGTATGGCTCGTAGCCTCCCGCCAGCACAAACTCCGGCGCGCCCATTACAAACGCCCCGTGCTCACCGAAATCCGCGCCGGAGAGCTTCCGCTTTGAGGAGAAGGGCAGGAGGAAGTCCGCGCTCCACTCCCCGCCGCCGGTAAATTCCCGGGCCAGGGCGGCGCCGGTGGCGTTGTCGGCGGGAAGGGCGGCGCAAAGCTCGCTCATCACCCTTTCCACGGCCTTTTCGTCCGCGCCCAGGGGGACCACGCTCTGCACCTCCATGGAGCCCTCGGTTATGGTGCCGGTCTTGTCAAGGCAGAGCACGTCCGCCCGGGCAAGGCTTTCCAGCGAATAGAGCTGCTGCACCAGCGTGCCGTGCCGCCCCAGCCGGATGACGCCTATGGCGAAGGCCATGCTGGTGAGCAGGTACAGCCCGTCGGGTATCATGCCGAGCACGGCGGCGGCGGTGGCTATCATGGCGTCGCCGTAGGCCGCGCCCTGAACCACATACTGGTTGTAAAAAAGCAGCAGCCCCACCGGGATTATGAACACGGTGACGAACTTGATGATGTCCGTCATCAGCTTTTTGAGCACGGAGGTCTGGGCCCTGTCGCGCTTGGCCTCAAGGGTGAGCTTCGCGGCATAGCTCTCCGCCCCCACCCGGGTCAAAACGGCGCGGCAGGAGCCGGAGACCACAAAGCTGCCGGAAAAAAGCTCGTCCCCGCCGCTTTTAACTATGGCGTCGCTCTCGCCGGTTATCAGCGCCTCGCTGACCTCCGCCCGGCCGTCCATGACCTCGGCGTCCGCCAAAAGCTGGTCGCCCGGCCGGAGCAGCACCACGTCGCCCCGCACCAGCTCCTCCCCGAACAGGGAGACGGGCTCTCCGCCCCTTATGGCCGTGGCCCGGGGCGCGGTGAGCACGGAAAGCTCGTCCACCGTCTTTTTCGCCCGCAGCTCCTGAAGGGTGCCGATGAAAAAGTTCGCCAGCACCACGCCCAAAAAAAGCAGGTTGCGGTAGCTGCCCGTGGATATTACCAGCGCCGCCAAAACGAGATTTAGAAAATTATAAAACGTAAACAGGTTGTCCCGCCAGATGCGGCCCACCGACTTTGACGGCGGCGCGACGGAGACGTTGGAAAGACCGTTTTTTGCCCTTTCGGCCGCCTCGGCGGAGGTGAGGCCCACAATTTTTTTCTCTCGCGTCAAAAGGATGTTCCCTTCATGTTTGATGTTCGGCCGCTTTCGCACCCAACCGGGAGCTTACGCGTCCTCCCACCGGTGGATAAAGCGGCTGATGCGCTTATAAAGCAGGGCGGTTATGACGGCGTTTACGCCGGCCTTGAGCAGGTTGAAGCCCGCGATATAGGGCATCAGCTCCCACACGGCGGAGGCGGGCCAGCCGGTGAAGTACGGCGTCACCACCATGTTGGCGCCGATCATGACGAGCGTCATGGCCGCCACGCCCGCGACAAGAGCTATGGCCGCGCCCTTTCTGGTCCTGTTGCGCTTGTAAATCATGCTGGAGACGGAGACATACGCGCCCGTGGCCAGCACGTGCATGATTATGCCGTAGATGCCGGAGGTGGCGCTTACCGTCAGCCCCTGTATCAGCGAAACTATCACGGTGACTATAAGGCCGGCCGCCGGCCCAAAGGCGAAGCCCGTTATAAGTATCGGCACATCCGCCGGATCGTACTCAAGAAAGGCCACCGCGGGAAAGACCGGGAAATGTACCAGCGCCACCAGCACGATGGACAGCGCCGAAAGCACGCCAAGGATCACGATTTTTTTTGTACTGAGTTTCATTATAGACCCGCCTTTACTGTAAATAAATATATTATGGGAAAAGTTGACGATTTCTTAATAAATTCCGCCATTGGGCAGTCGGTTTCCGGCTCCCGGCCCGAGACATTGTAAAAATGCGCCGTCCCGCCGCCGCGAAAGGCCACGTAGTGCAGCCCGTGCCGGTGGGCGTAAAGGATTATGCCGGCGGGCGACGCTCCGGCGGCCTTTGCGGCGGCCTTTTTGCCAAGCGTGACCCGGTACTCTATCCCGTGGGCCCGCAGCCACCGGGCCACTCCCCAGGGCCCTGTGCCGAACCGCCCGCCGAGTATGGCCGAGCGCTGGAGCGAATTTTTGACGTCTTTCCACTCGGCCGGCGCGCCCAGCAGCCGCATGAGGTTGAAGCAGGCTATGGCCGCGCACCCGCAGTAGGCCACGTTTCGCTTTGCGTAGGGTTCGTCGGCGCACAGCGGCTGGGCGACAATAAAGCCGTCCTTTGAAAACGCTTCACTGAACATCCGCCGCGCCCGCCTTTTTCCCGGGCAAAAACACCACGGCCAGGCACCCGAGCACGAGCACCGCCGTGACCGCAACGCCGCCCTCAAGCCCAAAAGCGCCGCCGTTTATAAGCTCCGAACCCGTAAGCTCGCCCGCAAAGACGCTGGTCCGCAGGCCTGTGCCGGAGACGCTGATCCCCAGCACGTTGCCCTGCACGAAGTTCCACGCCGAATGGAGCGCGCATATGCCCCACAGCCGCTGGTACCGGAGCGTGACGAGGGAGGCGAACACCCCGAACAGCATAAGGTTTATGAACGCCGGCAGCGTTATTCCGGGGTTGAGCAGGTGCATGGACGCGAACAGCAGGGAGGAAAGCGTCACCGCCAGCCACACCGGCGCCCTCGCCGTCAGGGAGGTCATGAGGTAGCCGCGCACCAGCACCTCCTCGCTCATGCCCTGCACCATATAGCCCAGGAAGAACAGCGCGAGCATAAGGACGGAGCCGCCCTGATACCGCAGCCTCAGCGCGCCCGTTCCCACGCAGACCAGCGCCGCCGCCGCGAACATGAAAGCGCCCGCGGCCCACCCCAGCGCGTAGTCCGGCACAGCCCGCACCTTGGTAAGCCCCATGGAAACAAGGCTGCGCCGCTCTATGAACCGGCAGTAAAGCATGGCGGCGGCGGTGGAAAAGGCCGTTATGAACAGCGAGATCACGGCTATGTACTCCGGCGGGTCCAGGGCGAACTGCGTTATGGCGGCCATGTAGCCCTCCATATCGCCCGCCATGGCCAGCGGCAGATAGTCGTTTATGATGGCCGGAAGCATGGCAAGGCCGGAAAACACCCCCCCCACCATCTGTCCGATAAAAGCCACCGCGAAAAACAGCAGCATTTGCAGCGCCGGGTGGGGTTTGAACCTTGCCGCGGCCGCTCCGGACAGCATCGGTCCGTTTTTGTCATAAAACATTGACAAGCCCTCTTTCATATTTCCCAAAATGCGGCTCCGCCCTTTGCGCGGTTGCCGGTAATTAAAAGACTGTCCCGAACCGGGAGACGTAAGCCGGAAGCCCTCGCCCTCCGCCCCTGTCCCGCCGCCCGGCAAGTTTAAAAACCGGCAGGCCGCGCCCAAAACGGCCGCTTTTTAAGCAAAAAATGTAAAAAAATGCCCCGGTACCTTGCGGTATCGGGGCGCCAAAACGAAGCTCGCGTTTCGCCATCCGGACTGCGGCGCGACAAAAAGCCGCACCTTACCGTCGGTACCGGATTCTGACCGGTTCTGCCTTTCAGCTCTCGGACTCGTCGCGGACAAACGCCGCGCATCACCGCCGGTGGGGAGTTTCACCCCGCCCCGAAACTGTATTCACTTTCCGTGGAAAAAGGACTCAGTCCTTCTTCTCCTCGTCTTCCTCTATGTCGTCGAAGTCGAACTCCAAAAGCTCGCCGCAGTTCGGGCACTTCATCTCTCCGGCCTCAAGCACTTCCTCGTCCACGCAGATGGAGTTATTGCAGGCGGGGCAGGTCACCTCGTACATGTCGTTGCAGCCGCACTCGTCGTCATCGCAATCGTCGCAGCCACAGCCGCAGCCGCAGCCGTCCTCATCCTCGTCGTCCTCGTCCTCGAAGTCGTAATAATCGTTTTCAAGGGCCTCAAGGTCCTCGTCGATCATCTCCGTCTGCTCGGAAAGATCGGCTATCTCGTCCTCCACATCGGAAATGGAGTAGGCAATGTCTTCAAGTATCTCCGCCATCTCTTTGAGCAGGCGTACCTCTTTGCTGTCCTCCAGCTCCATGCCCTCCATAAGCCCTTTGAGATGAGCGACTTTTTCAGTGATCGTCATAGCGAACACCTCCATATAGTTATTAGTTAATAGACACCAGTCATTAGTTGGTCATTAGTCAACCGTTAGTTATCAGTTGGACGCGGGAAAGGGTCAGGCGCGCTCCATATATTCTCCGACGCGGGTGTCCACGCGGATACGGTCGCCCTCGTTTATGAACAGCGGCACACGGATCTCCGCTCCGCTTTCCAGTGTGGCGGGTTTTGTCACGTTGGTGGCGGTGTCGCCGCGAAGGCCCGGCTCCGTCTTTGTCACGGCAAGCTCCACAAACGTGGGCGGCTCCACACCGAAAACGTTGCCCTTATAGGACAGAACCTTGCAGTCCATGTTCTCCAGCACGAATTTGAAGTTGTCGCCCATGACCGCCGCGCCTATCGGAATGTTCTCATAGGTTTCGGGATCCATGAAATAATAAAGATCGCCGTCGCCGTAAAGATACTGCATATCCTTGCGCTCAATAAAAGCGGTCGGGAACTTGTCGGACGGGTTGAAGGTGCGCTCCGTCACCGAACCGGTTATTACGTTCCTTATTTTGGTGCGGACAAAGGCCGCGCCCTTACCGGGCTTGACATGCTGGAACTCGATGATCTGAAAGACGTTGCCGTCCATGTCGAAAGTTGCGCCGTTTCTGAAATCGCCGGCAGAAATCATATTTATACCTCCTGTTGTTTCGCGGCGAAAAACTGGTTCCGCCTCGGCTCATCGATCAGGATCGGCCGCAGCCGTCCCCACAGTGTAATTCTAACCTTTTTATGACTGTATTGCAAGTTTTTTTTATAAATAGACTGTTACAAATGCGCCAAAACCCATATCCCCGCGCCGGGCGTCAGAGAACTATCAGCTTCTTCTCGCTGTGGGTCAGGTTCTCGCAGCCGTCCTCCGTGATATGCACTATATCCTCTATGCGCACGCCGAACTCTCCGTCTATATATATGCCCGGTTCCACGCTCATTACAAGGCCGGGACGGGTGACTTCGGAGCATTTGGGCGAAAAGCGCGGGTCCTCGTGTATCTCAAGCCCCAGCGCGTGGCCAAGTCCGTGGCCGAACCTGCCCTCGTAGCCGGCGGAATAGATCATGTCGCGGGCCACGGCGTCTATCTCGTTGCAGGGGAGGCCGGGCTTTACGGCGGAGCAGGCGGCCGTCTGGGCGCGGTAAACAAGGTTGTAGACCTTGAGCTGCTCCTCGCTTATTTTGCCCACGGCCACGGTGCGCGTCATGTCGGAGCAGTAGCCGTCCACCGCCGCGCCGAAATCCATGGTGACGAAATCGCCGCATTTGACCTTGTTCGGCCCGGGCACCGCGTGGGGCATGGAGCCGTTCGTTCCGGCGGCGACTATGCTGTCAAAGGCCAGCGTGTCCGCGCCGTTTTTCATCATGAAAAAGTCCAGCTCCAATTCCAGCTCCTTTTCCGAAATACCGGGGCGTATGACCTCCAGCATATGGGAAAAGCCCCTGTCGGTTATGGCCTGGGCCGCCTTTATTTTGTCCAGCTCGTCGGCGGATTTGATCTTGCGCTGGTCGGTTATTATTGCCTGCAGGCGGGGGTCGTCCAATATTTTGGGCGCAAGGATGGCGCGCAGGCCGAAAAGCCGCTCCACCGTCATGTAGCCCGCCTCAATGCCCACGGTCTTCGCGCCGTACTTTTCAAAAAGCCCGTTGAGCTGGCGGTTGGCGTCGCTCTCCATAAGCACGACCTCGGCGTCGGTGACCTTTTTCGTTCCGGCCTCGATATACCGGGAATCCAGCACCAGCGTGGCGCCGGCCCGGGTGACGAGCAGCACGCCCGCGCTGGACGGGAAGCCGGTGTAGTAGCGTCTGCCCACCTCGGATGTGATCATGGCGCAGTCGATATCCTCCGGCAGCGCCGCGGCAAGCCTCTTAATACGATCCATGACGTAACCTCCCCAATAATTAAAATTTTTAAAGTTCTTTTTAAAAGTTCCCACGCCGTCAGTGGCGGATACAGCGGGACAATATTTCTGACCGTCCATTCCGATTGCCCCTATTTATCCTTCGGATGGATACCAACTTTATAAATTAGTGCGAATCTTCAAGGGGGCTTTCCGATCGCCCCCTTAGACCCCTTCGGATGACCGCCCTTTTTAGAAAGTAGCGAAAACCTATTATCTGAGTCTGCCGCTTTCCTGTACCGCGTCTCCTGTTTACTGTCTCCTGACCCCTGACTCCTGACATCACAGGCGGCGCGGGAACGATCGCCCCTGAAACCCTTCGGGCGCCGACTTCAACATGTAGAGAAAATTTCTTTACAGAAGATAAGAAGAAATCATTATCCGCTTAATCAAAATAGAGAATGCCGCCCGAAAGATAAATACAGTCGTTTGTCATTTCAGTATCCTCTTTTCAAGCCGCCTTTTAAAAATAAAGAAACGGCCCTTTTCGCGCTCCACCGGCTCCACCAGTATCGTCACCGCGCCGTACAGGTTCCCGCCCAGCATGTCGGTGAACACCTGGTCGCCAATGACGGCGGCGTGCTCCGGTGCGACCTCCATGGCCTGACAGGCCCTGTCGAACCCCACTCTAAGCGGCTTTAATCCCTGCGCAACAAAGGGCAGCTCCACCCGCTTCGCAAAGGCCGACACTCTCTCCGGCTTCGCGTTGGAAACTATCATCATTTTGAACCCCGCCCGCTCCATCCGGCGTATCCAGCCCTCGGCCCCATCCAGCGGGCGCGGGTAATTGTGGCGGGCAAGGGTGTTGTCAATATCCAAAAGCAGCGCCTGCACGCCCAGGGCGCGCAGCACCTCCGGCGTTATTTCAAATATGCTTTTAAACCGGTGACGCGGCTGAAATATCCGCAAGCGCCCGCCTCCAAACCGTTCGTTTTTGTCCGACAACATAAGAGAAGCGGAGAATATTAACAGTTTTTCACGAAATCTTAACGGGGCGCAAAAAAACAGGCGGACGGCAAAGCCGCCCGCCATTCTTTGCTATTACCTGTACTTACGCTTACGCGCGGCCTCGGATTTCTTTTTGCGTTTCACCGAAGGCTTCTCGTAATGCTCTCTCTTCCTGACCTCCGCGAGGACGCCGGAGCGAGCGCACTGACGCTTAAAACGTCTCAAAGCGCTGTCCAAAGATTCATTCTCTTTGACATGAACTTCCGCCATTACTAATTCCCTCCTTCGCCACGAGGCAGGAGTTATGGTACATAATATAAATGTAACGTAGCTTATTATATCTTGAATCCTTTTGGGTGTCAAGGGCTATTTTGACCAATGGCCTTAAATATAACTTTGTCCCGCCCGTACAGAGCCGCGCCCGCCCCGCCGCGTCCCTCCGAAGGGGCGCAAAAACCGTTTTTTTCACCGGCCCCCGGCGCGGATCTTGCCCGGCCCTTCGGCCGCACGGCCCTCGGCGCCGCGGCAAAGCCCCATGAGCATCGGCTTTTTCGCGCCCTGCTTTTTCGGCGGCCAAAAAAAGCCCGGGACGCCCCGAAAAACACGGAGCGCCCCGGTAAATACTTTATTTCGCCACTATGTTTACGAGCTTGCCGGGAACGCATATCTCCTTGAGCACGGTCTTTCCCGCCAGATCGGCGGAAAGGGCCTCCCTCGCCGCGGCGAGCAGGTCCTCCTTGGAGGCGTCCGCCGCCACGTTTACGCGGGCCTTTATCTTGCCGGAAAGCTGCACCACGATCTCTACGGTGTCCTCGCGGCACTTGTCCTCGTCGTATTCCGGCCACCTCTGCCGGCAGGCAAGCCCGCCGCCGAAACCGCAGCGCTCCCATATCTCCTCCGCAATATGCGGCGCGAAGGGGCAGACCAGCAGCACCAGCGTCCTGTACTCGGCGCGGTTGACGCTGCCGGTGTCCGCTATGTCGTTGAGCAGGCTCATCATGGCGGCTATGGCCGTGTTGGCCTTGAGCTGGTCGGCGTCCGCCGAAACCTTTTTTATCGTGCGGTGGAAAGCGCCCACCAGCTCCGGGCGGTACTCGTCGCCGTCGGTCAGCGTGTCCTGCAGCGCCCATATGCGGTCCAAAAAGCGCTTGCAGCCCTTTATCGAGCTGGTGTTCCAGGGCGCGGCCTTCTCAAAGTCGCCGATAAACATCTCGTAAAGGCGCAGCGTGTCCGCGCCGTACTCCTTGATAACGTCGTCGGGGTTCACCACGTTGCCGCGGCTCTTGCTCATTTTCTCGCCGTTTTCGCCCAATATCATGCCGTGGCTGGTGCGCTTGGCGTAAGGCTCCGGCGTGCCGACAACACCGATATCATACAGGAATTTGTGCCAGAACCGGGAGT
>CAYONL010000067.1:0-10977 GCA_964405305.1 uncultured Oscillospiraceae bacterium
CTCCCGCGCGGCGGGAGAGATGGCGCTGTAAAGATGCATTATAACGTTTTCGGCGCCGCTCACGCTGTCGTATGTCCTCTTGATTATGTCCGGGCGGGCCGGAGCCAGCACCTGTATCGCAACGTCGGGCGGGATCAGGCCGCCGTCTATTAACCTGCGCACAAAGCCGTACTCCGTTTCCGATGCGGCGGGAAACCCGACCTCTATCTCTTTAAAACCGACCTTTATAAGCATGACGAAAAAGGCCAGCTTCTCCTCCATGCTCATCGGCACGGCCAGCGCCTGATTCCCGTCTCTGAGATCCACGCTGCACCACGCAGGCGCTTTTTCTATGTAAGGCTTTTCAAGCCATTTCCAGTCGCACTCCGGCGGCATAAAAAAATTTCTTGTGTATTTTTCTGTGTTTTTCATTTCGCGCCCCACTACTAAATGCTTTATTTAGAGGATATGCTATTTTTAATGCACTGTCAAGCAAAACCCATATTGCAAATAGCAAAAATAGAGTGTATAATAAATTTGTAAATAATAAGGAGGTATGATAATAATGGCTCCTGAGATCACTGTAAAGACCAGCGGAAACTATGAAGACGCAATGATGATCCGCACCAAGGTGTTCATAGCGGAACTGCATTACAACAATGAGTCCGACGACAAGGATGCGGTTTCCAAATTCGTCACCGTCTACGTGGACGGAAATCTTGCCGGCACGGGCCGCATATACAGAAAGGCTGAGGGCGAGTATGTGCTCGGCCGTATTGCCGTTCTGCCCCAGTACCGCCACAGGCATCTTGGCTCCGCCATAATCAAGGCCCTTGAGAGCATGGCGCAGGCAGAGGGCGGCAAAACGGCCTATATCCTTTCGTGCTCCGACGTTGTGCCCTTCTATGAGAGTCTCGGCTACGCCCGCAACGAGAACCGCACCATCTACGACGAGGGTCGTCAGCACGTCTGGATGCAGCGATCCATATGATCAAGCGTCTTATTGCTGCGGCGCTCTGTCTGATCCTTGCGCTTTCGCTTGTCGGCTGCGGCGGGGAACCGTTGGACGACGCCTTTGACGAGGACAGTGTGGAAAGCGTATCGCTGGATGTTGTGGACCTTGCCTTCAAGCGCGACTATCGGGCCATGAACGATATGGTTCCGGACGACCTTAAAGAGTCGCTGTCGGCCGATGTGCTGGCCTCCGCGCTGGATGAGTATCTGGACGACAAGGGCGAGTTTGATTCTATAAAATCCACCGAGACCGTGGGGAAAAAGACCGACGACGGTGTGCCCTACGCCGTGACGCTCGTCAACGTCAGGTGTGCTTCCGGCACAGCGAAGTTCACCATCAGTCTTGATACGGATTACAAACTGGTCGGAATTTACATCTACTGAACCAAAAACCGCCGGGACATGTTTTGTGCCCCGGCGGTTTTTATTAGTTCAAAAAATTGGCCGCACGGCTGTAAAAGCTACCGTGCGGCCATGTTTTTATGCCTTTTTGAAACGCGCCTTCATACGCAGGTTGTTGTCCAGTATCTTTTTGCGGATACGCATGCTTTCCGGCGTGACCTCCAGCAGCTCGTCATCCTTTATAAACTCGATGGCGGCTTCCAGACTGAGCCTGCGCGGCGGAGTCAGACGAAGCGCGTCGTCAGAACCGGAGGCCCGGGTGTTAGTAAGATGCTTGGTTTTACATACGTTGACGGCAATATCCTCCGCCTTTGGCGAGGCGCCGACCACCATTCCCTCATAGACCGGAACGCCCGCGCCTATAAAGAGCTGGCCGCGCTCCTGGGCATTGTAAAGCCCGTAGGTGATGGACTCGCCCGTATCGTAAGAAATAAGGCTTCCCGTGCTGCGGCGCTGTATATCGCCCTTGTACGGCTGATAATTCTCAAACACGGCGCTCATGATGCCCTCGCCGCGCGTCTCGGTCAGGAACTCGCTCCTGTACCCAAACAGACCGCGGGACGGAACAACGAACTCCATGCGCATACGGCTGCCCTGCGGATGCATCTTGACCAGCTCGCCCTTGCGGGTGCCCATGGCCGACATGACCGTACCCACGCAGTCCTCCGGCACATCCGCCGAAAGCAGCTCCATAGGCTCGCACAGCTTGCCGTCGATCGTTTTATAAAGCACACGCGGTGTGGACACGGCAAACTCATACCCTTCGCGGCGCATGGTCTCTATCAATATCGAAAGATGCATCTCGCCGCGGCCGCGCACGTTGAACTTGTCCGTGGTGTCGGTGTCGGACACCTGAAGCGATACATCCTTCAAAAGCTCACGGTAAAGCCTGTCGCGGAGCTGGCGGCTGGTGACGAACTTGCCCTCCTGTCCCGCAAACGGGCTGTCGTTGACGCAGAAGGTCATCTCCACCGTCGGCTCGCTTATCTTGACAAACGACAGCGGCTCCACATTATCCGGCGAACAGATCGTGTCACCGATCGTTATCCCTGTTACACCGCTGAAGCAGACGATGTCGCCCACCTGCGCGGTCTCGCACTGCACGCGGCTAAGCCCCTCTATCTGATAGAGGTTCACTATCTTGGAGCGGTAATTTGCCTTGCTCTTATGATAATCGCAGACCACCACGTCGTCATTTATCTTTATTCTGCCGCGCTCAATGCGTCCTATGCCTATACGGCCTACATAGTCGTTGTAGTCGATGGAGGAAACCAGCATCTGCATCGAGCCGTTTTCGTCGCCCTGCGGAGCCGGGATGTGCGACAGTATTGTGTCCAGCAGCGGCTTAAGGTCTCCGCCTCGCTTATAAGGATCGAAGGAAGCCGTTCCCTCTCTGCCTGAGCAGAAAATCATCGGGCTGTCCAACTGCTCCTCCGTGGCGTCCAGATCAAGTAAAAGCTCCAGTATTTCGTCGCCTATCTCATCCAGACGCGCGTCAGGCTTGTCTATCTTGTTTATGACGACTATTATCGGATGTCCCAGTTCCAGCGCCTTTGAAAGCACGAACCTCGTCTGCGGCATAGGGCCTTCGGCCGCGTCCACCAACAGGATGACGCCGTTTACCATTTTGAGCACGCGCTCCACCTCACCACCAAAATCGGCGTGTCCGGGAGTGTCGATCACGTTTATCTTGACCCCGTTGTAGTGGATAGATGTATTTTTAGCCAAAATGGTTATACCGCGCTCGCGCTCAAGCTCGCCCGAGTCCATAACGCAGGTGTCCACGACCTGGTTGTCGCGGAACGTTCCGCTCTGTTTGAGCAGCTCGTCCACCAGTGTTGTCTTGCCGTGGTCGACATGCGCGATAATCGCCACGTTCCTAAGATCTTCTCTAATCAAATAAATTTCCCCTTTTGAAGGCCGGCACCGGCCTCGAATGTAAGCAGAAAAAAACGAGCGGCATCGGCGCTTTGGAGCCGAACGACCGCCCGTGTTCCTTAAACGTTGACTCTTGCAGTTTTAGATTTGCCCAAAAGCTCAGTCCGGAAGCTCCTCCATGGGCAAATCAAGGTCGGCCAGAAGCTTGCGCAGCTCGCCCAGCTCCTCCGCAGTAAAAGTGATGCCCTTTGCCATACGGCTGTGATCCGGCGCCCACTCGCGGATATCATATTTAGGCTCACGGTCGTTCCAACTAACCATATTGAGCTCCTTGGTCCAACCCCTCGGATTTTCAGAAATAACGCCGATCTCGCTGGTTATCTTATATGTGATATCCGGCATCAATTTTCCCTCCAGTTATGTATTACCTTTACGCCCATTATGATATCCGTATTATACTTTATATATAAATATAATGCAAGAGATTTTTTAGAATTACTCCCATTTTTTCGTATTTTCCCTTTCCGGCGCGCTTTATCAACATCTCCGGCGGCGGCATACAATGGTATACGCCCTGTGCGTGATACCATTAAGATGGAGGAACATATATGGAAAATACACCTGTGGCACCCGCTGAGTGCCCCTGCTTTGATGAATTCCCGTTAGCTATGGCGTATGTACCCATGCAGAAGTGGCGCAACGCCTACGACCCCGACACGGCTCTTATCCGCGGCACCATGTTCCGCGAGCTTGATAAGCCTTATCTCGGAGAGGGGGCGGTCTGAATGGAGAACGGACAAAAAGAACTTTTGAACCGCCTTCGCGTCTGCGATTTTGTGCTGGCTGAAACGAACCTTTAC
The DNA here is from genome assembly GCA_964405305.1 of uncultured Oscillospiraceae bacterium. Classification (GTDB taxonomy): domain Bacteria; phylum Bacillota; class Clostridia; order Oscillospirales; family Ruminococcaceae; genus UMGS1668. The sequence goes on from CAYONL010000067.1 coordinate 4,134, forward strand.
CTTGACACCCATCCCAACGACGAAACGGCCCTCGCCTACTACCGCGAGCACCTGGCCCAGCGCAGAGAGGCCGCCGCCCAGTATATCGGAAAATACGGCATGCTCACCGCCATGGACGACCCCAGCGAAACACACTGGTCATGGGTTGACGGCCCGTGGCCCTGGGAATACAGGGAGGCTTAAATATGTGGATATATGAAAAGAAACTGCAATACCCCGTTAAAATAGCCCGCCCGGACCCCGCCATGGCCCGCATTGTAATAACACAACTCGGCGGCCCGGACGGCGAACAGGGCGCGGCAACCCGTTATCTGTCCCAGCGCTACGCCATGCCCTACGACGAAGTGCGCGCCCTACTAACAGATATCGGCAACGAGGAACTCGGGCACATGGAGATGATTTCCAGCATCGTGCATCAGCTTACGCGCAGCCTGACGATGCAGCAGATCAAAGATTCCGGCTTTGATTCCTATTTCGTTGACCACACCACCGGCATCTACCCTCAAAGCGCTTCGGGAGAGCCCTTTAGCGCCGGTTCGCTGCAGAGCGTGGGCGACCCCATTGCCGACCTGAGCGAGGATATGGCCGCCGAGCAAAAGGCACGCACCACCTACGACAACATCCTTTTGCTGTGTGACGACCCGGATGTGCGCGACATCATCAAATACCTGCGCGCCCGCGAAGTCGTCCACTACCAGCGCTTTGGCGAAGGCCTGACCCGTGTACGCGAACGCCTCGACTCCAAAAATGTCTACGCCTTCAACCCCGGTTTCATCCCCGCAAAATAAAACAGCCGGTCTTCCTCCGGCCAATGTCATAAACCGCACAATCAATATTGACAAATATTTTCTGAGAATAATCAAAATGGCTTGCCATCTGTGAGCAACAGGTGACAAGCCCTTTGTCTCTTCGCTTTCTGCATATAGTTTTGATCCGGGCCTCGTCCGTGTAGTCCACGGCCTTTGTGTCAATATTTCCCTGTTCCGTATTGCTTCTTTCGCCGCTTTGGGGTATACTATTGGTGGAAGTTGTATCTGGCTCTACAGTGTAGACACCTGATTTATCAGGCCTCCTGTCAGATGAGCCGGGTACAGCTTTTTTGTATATGATATTTCCATTTTCGTCAATAACTTCATGTAGATAATATCTATTCTTTTTAGTACATCTATAACTTTTTCAGTAGCCCTGCCATCATAATGATTATTTTTGTCAGTTTTGATCTCCGCAAGAGACGGCATGCTATTAAGCTCAGGTATTCTCTCGGCCAGTTTTTTCACAAGTGTAGAATTTTCTTTTTCGCCCTCCGGGGCGTTTTTTTGTGCCTGTGTCTCCTGCCCGGTCGCTTTCTTCACGGTGTCCGCGTCCAGCTCTGCGGCGTACTCTGTTCCGTCGCTCTGCCCATAAAAGCCATGGTCTGCGGCATGCCTTGCGCTTTTACGCCTTGTCCTCCAGCGGCAGCTTCATAAAATCATCCCTCGGCAGCGGCTTGCTGAAATAATACCCCTGTATGAAATCCACGCCCGCTTCTTCCAGGAATTGCAGATGTTCCTTCGATTCCGCGCCCTCCGCTATCACCATAAAGCCCATCTCTTTAAACATGCGCACGCTGTTGCGGTACAGCGTCATGGCGCGGGGGTCCTTCATCGCGCTCCAAAGCAGGCCCTTGTCCATCTTTATCCCGGTGAACGGGAACTTGATGACGGATTCGCAGTTGCTCCACCCGCAGCCGTAATCATCCAGCGCGAACTGCACACCGCTCTCCGACAGCTCGCTCATCATATCCACAACTTCTTTTGCGGAGGTTGCCAGCGTCGTCTCTGTTATCTCAAGGCCTATGTAGTGCCGCGCCCGCGGATATCTTCCGAGCACCTCAAGTATCTGTGCCGCCGCGTTCGGCTGTACACACTCCATCATGGAGAGGTTTACCGCAATTATCCGCAGCCCGCGTTCCCAAACCCTGTTTTCTTCTATAAACCTGCAGGTCTGATCCAACACCCAAAGACCAAGGCCCAGTATGGCGCCGCTTTTCTCCGCCACATCGATGAACTCATCCGGCGGAACAAAACCAAGCTCGCTGTCGGACATGCGCATAAGCACCTCCACATGAGTTATGCGCTCGGTCCTGACGGCATATATCGGCTGCCAGTAAAGGCTGATGCAATTATTCTGCTCCCTTTCACGCAGCAGCTTTTCGATCCTGTCCCTGCGGGCAACGCGCATAACCACGGTATCATCCACGTTGACGCAGGACCCGTCCTCCATACTTTTTGCAAGTTCCGTTACATTTTCCAGCAGCTTCATCATATCGGCGTGGTTCTCCGCCCTGTCCGCCACATCCATCCTGCATACCACAAAAGGTATGTGCTGTGCGCAGGAACCCGACCTCCACTTTCCGGCAAACCGCTCCTGTACCGTCTCCATCAGCAAATCCGCGTTTTCCCTGCGCGCCACTATCACAAACGTGCTTCCGCTTATACGAAACGCGCCGCCCTTTCCATCGCATATAAAAGACAGCCACTTCGCAACAGATGTCAAAAGCTCGTCCCCACTGGCAAATCCAACGCGGTTGTTCACGTTTTTAAGCCCCGTAAGGCATACCACCAGCAGCACCGTGTCGTCGCCCTGCCTGCGGAAAATACGCTGGGTCCTGACTATGAAAGCGTCGCGGTTGAAAAGGTACGTCTGCTTGTCTATATAGGCGTCAGGGTTTTGGAACGTCATATACATACTTATCAGCGACAGCGTCATCGCCGCGCCGATCACCAGAAATACCGGGTAAATATACTGTACCACCATGGCAAGAAGCGTTATTTCCACAAAAATATACAGCACGGCACACTGCACCTTGGGTATTGCCCTTCTGTACTTCGTAACCGTAAAAATCCCGACAACTACGTAAAAAGCCGCTATCCCGTACAGCCACGAAAAAAACGGGCCGTGGGTGTACTTCATCTCGCTGTCAAAATAGTATATTGCGCCCGTGAACGGAGTTGACAGCGACACGGCCAGGCCCACGATGCATGGAACCAGCAGCAGCTTCAGTCCCCATGCGTTTTTGCCTCTTTCCTCCGGCAGCACGCCGGCCATAGACATGCTCATCAGCATGAACGAAACGCCTATGATCACATTGGAAACAAATATCGGAACGTTTACCACTTGATTTATCCAAACAGGTATACGGTCGGAATACGTTATTGTCCAAACTGATATCGTATCAAAAAGCACGTTGACGGACACCCCGATCAGCATCATCCCGTAAAACGCGCTTGTCATCGTGTATATTTTTTCCTTCCTGAAAAAGAACCAGCTGAGCGTGAAAATATAAAACAGCGCACAAATATCAAGCCACGGCAAATAATCCAATTCCACCCTCGCGCCCCCTTTATATATAATATAAACTTTTCTGTGCCCTATTGCAACGTTTTGCCCTTTCTTCGCCCAATTCTTAAGCTTCATTTTTTAATTTATTATGAACCGCTTGAAAGAGCATGCTGTTTGTTGTAATATATAAAAGGAAAGAATTGTATCATAAGCGAAACGGAGGGAAAACTATGAATGAGCCCACCATCTCGTTTTCCATACACGAGGACAAGGAAAAGGAGATCAAAGCCATATTGACGACAGTGTATGACGCGCTGCGTCAAAAGGGGTACAATCCCATCAATCAGATAGTCGGCTACATCCTCTCCGAGGACCCGACATACATCACCACCCACAACAACGCCCGCAGTCTAATCCGCCGGGTGGACAGGGACGAGCTTTTACAGATACTCGTCAAAAATTACCTTAGCGACTGAATCACAAGAAATCACGGAGGATACAATAATGGCAGAGCAGAATAAAGGGTTCCTTACTTACAAGGGCCGTCCGCTGGTCCGAAGCAAGAATATAATATATTATGGCGACATGCGCGAGGAATACGTCGTCATGCTGCAAATTATGAGCAATCAGGAGATAGCCGGAGAACCGGCCGCCGAAAAGGTCACGCTCCAGATGATGAGCACCGATCCCAACGCTCCGCCCGCGGAAATGGTTTTAAAGCGCAGCGAACGCGAGGGCCTTTACAATGCGCTTGACCTGGCGTCGGCGTGGCTGAACCGTCAGCTTGGCGAGGTCCACGAGGGAGCATGAAAAAACAATAAAACAACGCGGAGGCAATTTTTTTTGCCGCCGCGCAGTTTTTTGCACAAATTTTGGCACAATGTAACCGTAATCCACAATACATCATTCGGAGGTCGTTATGGTCTTCAGCAGTCTTTTGTTTCTGTTTCGGTTCATGCCGGCGGCGTTCCTAATCTATTACCTGACCCCGCAAAAGTTTAAAAACCTTTCACTCGTCTTATTGAGTCTTGTCTTCTATGGCTGGGGCGAGCCGAAATACGTGCTCATAATGGTTGCTTCCATTGCCTGCGATTACATTGCCTCCCGCATCATAGAATCTCACCGCGGAAACAAGGGCTGGATGAGGTTCGGCCTGCTGTTTTCGGTCATATTCAACCTTGGCATGCTGGGCTTTTTCAAATACACCAACTTCTTTATTGACAACTTTAACGCCGTTACCGGCCTGTCGGTGGAGTTTTTGAGCATAACCCTGCCGCTGGGCATCAGTTTTTACACGTTCCAGACCATGAGCTACACCATCGACGTCTACCGCGGGAAGGTCAAGGCCGCCACAAACGTGATAGATTTTTCCGCCTTCGTGGTGCTGTTCCCTCAGCTCATCGCCGGGCCCATCGTCCGATACACCGATATTGAACGCGAGCTTCATGAGCGCCGCGTCGATCTGGCGCAGATAACTGAGGGCGCACGCATATTCACCTTTGGCCTGGCCAAAAAAGTGCTTATCGCCAACAACATCGGAATGATGTGGGACGACGTCCAGAACATAGGCTTCGCAAACATATCCTCACCATTGGCCTGGCTTGGAATACTCGCCTTCGCGTTCCAGATATATTTCGATTTCTCCGGCTACTCCTCCATGGCCATCGGCCTTGGCAAGATGCTGGGCTTCGATTTCCCGCAAAACTTCAACTATCCCTATATCAGCACCTCCATGACCGAGTTCTGGCGGCGCTGGCACATGACGCTGGGCAGCTGGTTCCGCGAATATCTGTATTTCCCGCTGGGCGGCAACCGCTGCGGCAAATGGAGAAACCTTTTCAACCTTTTCGTCGTCTGGGCCGCCACAGGTTTCTGGCACGGCGCGTCCTGGAACTTCGTGTTCTGGGGACTGTTTTTCTTCGTCCTGCTCGTCATAGAGCGACAGGGTTTAAAGGGCTGGCTTGACACGCATCGCCCGGTCGCGCGGATATACATGTTCGTGCTGCTGCTGCTGTCCTGGTCGCTGTTTGCCGTAACCGACTTTACCCAGCTCTCCGTATTTGTCGGCAAAATGTTCAGCTTTACCGGCGGAGCGGACTGGCTCTATTACCTGCGCAACTACGGCGTGACCATCGCCATAGCGGCCCTGTGCTCCACTCCTCTGCCGGAAAAGCTATACGCAAAGGTCAAGCAGTACTCCCTCGTGGAGATTGTCACCGTGCTGCTGCTTCTAACCATGTCGGTGGCGTATCTTGTGGATTCCACCTATAACCCGTTCCTGTATTTTAGATTTTAGGAGGTGCGAACATGATCGGATTTATTAAAAAATACGCAGCCGGCATAACGCTGGCCGCATTTATCCTGATACTGGCGGTGGCCGACCCGTTCGTGCCCTTCCGCGACTACAGCGAAATGGAAAACCGCAACCTGGCGCAGCGCCCGGAGTTCACCTGGACAAGCTTTGTGGAGGGCCGCTGGACCGTAAAGTACGAGGACTATGTGAACGACCAGTTCATAGGCCGCGACACCTGGATAACAGCCAAATCTTTGCTTGAAACCGGCCTTTTGAAAATTGAGAACAATGGCGTGGCCCTCGGCGGCGACGGCTATATGTTTGAAAAGTACCAGAGCTTCAACGAGACAAGGTTCAGGCGCAACGCCTCCGTTGTGGCCTCTTTCGCGGAAAAATACGGGCAGGACGTCTCTTTCATGCTGATACCGAACAGCTATACCATACTTTCGGACAAGGTGCCCACCGGCCTTGAAGAGGTCGATCAGGTAAAATATATTAGTGAGGCTTACAAAACCGCCTCCGCCATGGCAAACGTTGCCGCCATAGATCTTATAGGCCCGCTTTCCGACGCCGCAAACGATTATATCTATTATCGCACCGACCACCACTGGACAACTAATGGCGCATGGCTGGCGTACAGCGAGTTCTGTGCGCACAAGGGCCTGCCGCTCATGGAGCTTGCGCAGTACCAGAAGAACGAGGTGCCGGATTTTTACGGAACCCTGTACTCCAAAACAAAGTATTGGAACACGGAGCCGGACGTCATCACCTGGTACGATATACCCATCGTCAGCCTTACCGCGGACGGCGCAGTTCACGACACGCTGAACGACGTCTCAAAATTTACCGCCCGCGATAAATACGGCGCCCTCATATGGGGCAACCATGGCGTGACCGAAATAACAAGCGCCGTTGCCAAGGGTGAAAACGCCGACCGCACCCTGCTGGTGATCAAGGACAGCTATGCTCACAGTCTGGCCGGGTTCCTTACGGAGGATTACGGCAAGGTGGTGCTGCTGGATCTGCGGTACTTTAATGGCAGCGTCGCCGGGCTGATAGACGAGCAGGGCGTTGACGACGTGCTGATACTTTACAACTTCATGAATTTCGCCTCCGACGCAGACTTCGCAAAACTCGTCTCATAAAAACAGAAACGCCCGCTGTCTCCAGTATTTACTGGACCGCCCCAAATTGTGCGGACAGCACAAAAAGCGCCCTATGTAGGAAAAT
>CAYONL010000068.1:0-10823 GCA_964405305.1 uncultured Oscillospiraceae bacterium
ACGACTTTCTCTCAGAGACTGCAAACTAATTTGCGCATAAACCTTGACACTACCAGGGGAAGTCCGCCGATGCCATTCGGCCGGCGGACAGTGCGACAATTTACCGGCAAGATGGGGATATGCATGTTTTGACAGGACGGTCGTCCGTTCAAGCCGGACAGCAACGTCCCGCTAACACCAGTGTTTTGCGAGGATGACGCGAATTTTCAGGTGAAATAATTGCAGGAGACGATGAGGGCATCGTCCCCTGCACCGCAATCAATACCATAACGGATTATATCGCTTAAAACGCTTGTCACAAAACAAATCGTTATTTCGATCTGGCGGCGGTCATACCACGACCACAGCATCAGAAATGAGAACGAATAATAAAAATATGGGATTATATTGACACAAACCCACAAAAACGGAATGAGGATTTTCTTCATGGGCATGGGTGAATTTACAAGAAACTGCTTGTGTGGATATATTAAAGAGAAAGACTGTAAGCCGGAATCGGGAAATTATTTATAAAGTTGTCAGAGGAAGCTTTTTTATAATGTAAGCGAGTTTGATCACCATGGAATCAGGGTTGGAGGTTATGCCGTTGGAGAAAAAAGCCACAGCCGTTTGTTCGGCAATATTGGCGGCAGTATTCTACGCTTTGAGCACGCCGTTTTCAAAGATACTTCTTTCTCATATTGCGCCGACTATGCTGGCTTCGTTTCTGTATTTCGGTGCGGGCATTGGCATCACCATTCTGTATTTGCTTGTTCCAAAAAGAGTAAAACAGGAAGAAACCAGGCTTGGGAGAAAAGATTTGCGATACGTCATCGGAATGATCCTGCTTGACATAGCCGCTCCGATATTTCTGATGCTTGGGCTGTCAACAGCAACTGCCGCCAATGTGTCTTTATTGAATAATTTCGAAATAGTCGCAACCTCTGTCATAGCGTTGATCGTTTTCAAAGAGGCTATTTCAAAAAGATTATGGATTGCGATTACACTGATCACCATGTCCAGTGTGTTGCTGTCCTTTAAAGATTTGTCAAGTTTGCAATTCTCCTTCGGATCGGTTTTTGTGGTTCTGGCGTGCATCTGCTGGGGATTTGAAAATAACTGCACAAGAAAAATATCCGGAAAAAGCACCTACGAGATCGTGATTCTAAAAGGCTTGTTTTCAGGTTTTGGTTCTCTTGTCGTGGCGTTTGTTGTCGGAGAAAAGTTTCCAGCTCCCATATGGCTGCTGTTTGCGCTTCTGCTTGGGTTTGTTGCTTATGGCCTGAGCATTTTCGCCTATATTCGCGCGCAAAAGGAGCTTGGAGCCGCAAAGACAAGCGCGTATTATGCGGTTGCGCCGTTTATTGGGGCCGTCCTTTCTCTCGGCGTATTACAGGAACCGCTGACAGCTGCCTTTGTTGCGGCATTGCTGATCATGCTGGTCGGCACAGTGTTGGTTGTGCTTGACACGTTGACAAAACATCACAGCCATATGCACGCCCGCACAGCTACGCACACTGGACGAAGATAATTTGTGTTTTGCGAGGATGACACGAGTTGTCAGGCGAAATATTTGCAGGTGACGATGCCCACATCGTCCCGAATATAAAAATTATCCGAAATCGGGTTGGTGGCGCAGAAATATATAAATGGAATTGTCGGCGTTGATAAAACGTCCCGCTAACGCCAAGATGGAGCCAAAAAAGACGAAGCCATGGTCAATGGCTCCTTCTTTTTTTATATAGGAAAAGGCCGCAGAAAAAAAGAGACCCGCGCCAACAGAATGAGCACGGATCTAAAAGGGCTTGAGCATCAGGGTTCGTGGCGGGAAGCAAGTATGTCCTCCACGAGCATGCGGACATGGCTCATTTCGGTAACGGTCAGGCCCGTGACCTCGACATAGCGCCGGTCGTCCAGACAGAGCAGGCGGTCGGTCGGTACGCCGAAATATTTGGAAAGCTTGACCAGCATATCAATGGAGGGCTGAATGTTGTCGTTTTCCCAGTTGGAAACGCTTTGCTTGCTGACGCACAGGGCGGCGGCAAGCTCTACCTGACTAATTCCTCTGGAAAGACGCAAAGCCCGGATCGAGGAACTAAGCATGGCGTGCCTCCTGTATCAATATTACAATACGATTGTACAGTAATTATTGACAAAAAATAAATACTATGGTATTGTAATATAAGACTTTCAGGGACGTTTTGCAATATTTGACAGGCCGACAATGTAATCTATACTTGTGTCGTAAAATCGGGCGAGCTTTATCAAAACCTCGGCGGGGATGCTGTTCTCTTCCGTCTCATATTTTGAGTAGCCGGATTGAGACATACCAAGCACCTCGGCCACCTGTTTTTGACTCAGATCGCGGTCCTCGCGCAGGTCACGGATACGGGAGTACATACCACCACCTCAGGATAATTATACCTGTGGGGTAAGAAAATATTGACAACTAATCTGATTCAGGTTAGAATGATACTATTGGCAATGACAAAATCACGCGGAGTGGTGGTGGAGAAATGGGCAGTGCGGATCTGCCGGGCCATAAGGATATCCTTGAGCTGCTGAAGGCGGCGGTAGGGTGTACATATATATCGGACCTCAGGTTTGGGGAAAGCAGGGAAAAGGCGCTGGATTTTTTGCAGAACATGGACAGGGGCGCCTATGACGCGAAAAAGATTAAAGAAGCGGAAATGTATTTAAATAGCGCGGAAGAAAAATAGCTCGGGAAGCCGGGCTTTTTTCTTTTTTGTGCTTGAATATATTTACGCAGGTGGTATACTTTAGGCAGTATAACGTAAGGGAGCGCGTCAAATGAGCGAGATTTCCGAAAAGATAACGGAGCTGGGCCTGACGCTGGGGTTTGAGCACGCGGCAGAGATGCCTGCAAGGCTGATTCCGTGTGATCCGGCGCTGCGCCGTTTCTGCGAGGCGGATATTTGCGGCCAGTACAAAAAGTGCTGGATGTGCCCAACGGCCACCGGTTCGCCGGAGACGCTTATTGCGAGGCTGCACCACTACAAAACCGCGATAGTTTTTACGCAGGAGTATCCCTGTAACGATATGTGCGACAAGGCGGAGGTGGACGGCCTCCACATAATGCATGAGCGCCGCAGCCAGCTCCTTTGGAAATGTATTCAGAAGCTGGGCAGGACGAAGGAGGACGCGAGGGTGCTCACGGTGGGCGGGTGCCACCTGTGTCCCGAATGTGCCTGCAAAACCGGGGAGCCTTGCCGTCACCCGGACACCGCCTGCAACTCCATGAGCGGCTACTGCGTGGAGGTCGCGGACATGGCGGATAGGCTTGGGCTGGATTACATAGGGAAAAACGGCGGTATAGTTTTCTTTGCCATGGCGCTGCTAAAATAATTTTAAATAATGTGCCGGCGGGCTTTCATCTGCGGATGGAGGCCCGCCGGTTTTTGTTTTCGCAAAGTGCCGTCAGCCGCCCTCAAGCTGTCCCTTTGGCATAAGGCGGTTAATTATCGAAAACAAAAGAAGCAATCCACCGACGCCGGGGTTCGATTCCCCAGAATCTAATGAATATGCTTCTTCTGGGTGCAATATAGCACAAAAGAGAACATGTGTCAATGGACAGCATAAGCAGGGTAAGCGAAATTATCACAGAGCGCGTCGGGCGGCTTTGGAGGGCGCATGGAACGATCGCCCCTAAGTTCCAGTCAGAAATATTGTCGCGCTGTTTCGCTGTTCGCTCACATCGCTCATTGTTTTTTCCTGCTCACGTCCCACTTTCTCCGCCACAGGCGGCGCGGGTACGCGCGCCCCTTCGGATGACCGCCCTTTTTAAAAGATAGCGAAAAACTATCATCTAAGTCAGTCGTTTCCCTGTACCGCGTTCTACTAGTGACTAGTGTCCAGTGACTAGTGACTAAGCGGTGTCCGCTGTGCGGACAATTATAATCAGGGGCATTCCGCTGCCCCTGAAACCCTTCGAGCCACTTCATAAGTTAGCGGAATCCATCATCTAAGTCAGGCGTTTTCCTGTACCGAGTTCTCCTGCCTCCTGTCTCCTGACCCCTGACTCCTGCCTAATGACTATTTTTGTAATCTATTTCGTTCACGATGGAGGAGACCACGGGTACGGCGAGGGTGGCGCAAAGGCAGACTCCAAGCTGGGCCAGGGTGAGCGGTACGGTGTCGAACACGGGCCACAGGGCGGGCACATATATGGCGGCGAGTATGGCCGCGAGGGAGGACAGCGCCGCCAGCACCAGCCACCAGTTGTTCCATATCTTTACGCGGAACAGGGGGCGGCGCTCGCTTTTGCACTCGAAAACGTGGACGAGCTGGGTGAGCACCAGCGTAAGAAAGGCGGCAGTGCGCGCGGTGGGAAGGGCTTCGCCCGCTCCCAAAAGACCGGAAAACACCGCCAGCACCGAAAGCCCCAGCAGCACGCCTCTAAAGATTATTTTTGCCGCAAGCCCCTCGGAAAATACGGATTCCGAGCGTGGGCGGGGCGGCTCGCGCATAACGTCGTCCTGGGGCGGGTCTATGCCGAGGGCTATGGCGGGCAGGCCGTCGGTCACAAGGTTCACCATGAGTATCTGTATGGGCAGCAGCACCACGGGCATACCCATCAGCATACCGAAAAACATGGTGACAACCTCGCCTATGTTGCAGGAGAGCAGATACCGTATGAATTTGCGGATGTTGCGGTAGACTATGCGTCCCTCCTCCGCCGCCGAAACAAGGGTGGCAAAGTTGTCGTCCAAAAGTATGAGGTCGGCGGCCTCGCGGGTGACGTCGGTACCGCCCTGACCCATGGCGACGCCTATGTCCGCCTCCTTCACCGCGGGCGCGTCGTTCACGCCGTCCCCAGTCATGGCGACAACGTGGCCGGAGGTTTTCAGCGCCCGGACGATCCGCAGCTTGTGGGCCGGAGAGACCCTTGCGAAAACGGCGGTTTTTTCTATGATGGCGGGCAGGGCATCGTCGCTCACCCGGTCAAGCTCCGCGCCGGTCATAACGCCCATACCCGGGCGAAGCAGACCCAGCTCCGTCGCCACCGCCGCCGCCGTGTTTTTGTGGTCGCCGGTTATCATTATGGTGCGGATGGAGGCCTCCCGGCTGCGGCGAAGGGCGTCGGCGGCCTCCGGGCGCGGCGGGTCCAGCATACCGGCAAGACCGGCGAAAACAAGGCCCTGTTCCTTTATGGGGCCGCCGGGGTACTCCGCGTAGGCCAGCGCGATCACACGCAGGGCGTCGGAGGCCATCCTGTCGTTTTGCGCAAGGCAAAGGGCGCGCCGCTCGGGCGTCATGGCAAACTCCCGGCCGCCGTCAAGCACCCGGTCGCAGCGGGAAAGCAGCACATCCGGCGCGCCTTTTGTCAGCACCAGCCGTCTGCCCTCCGCCGTCGCCACCGCAACGCTCATGAGCTTTCTTTCGGAGTCGAAGGGCAGCTCGTTCAGCCGGCGGCAGCCTTTTGCGGAAACGTTGGCGTTGGCGGACATAAGGGCGAGGGCGGTTTCGGTGGGGTCGCCCAGGGCCTCCCAGCCGGAAGCGGTCTTTTTAAGCTCCGCGTCGCCGCAGAGCAGCGCTATCTGATAAAATATCGGCCCGGGCCTGCCGCCGGGAACCCACTCGCGCCGGACGGTCATGCGGTTTTCGGTCAGGGTACCTGTTTTGTCGGAGCATATCACATCGGCGCTGCCCAGAGTTTCCACAGCGTGGAGCCGTCTTACAAGTGCGCGCCGGGCCAGCATACGCGAAACGGCCAGCCCCAGCGAGATGGTTATGACGGCGGCCAGGCCCTCGGGTATGGCGGCGACGGAGAGTGAAAGGCCCGTCAGGAACATGTCAAAGGGTGCCTCGTCCCGCAGTATGCCGGTTACGGTGACCACTCCGCAGATGGCAAGGCAGCCGGCGGCTATGTATTTGCTCAGGGAGTCCAGGCGGCGCTGCAATGGAGTTGGCCCCTCGGTTATCTCACCCAAAAGGCCCGCTATGCCGCCCATCTGCGTCCTGTGGCCCGTGGCGGTGACCTCCATTATACCACGTCCCGCGGTGATGACGGTGCCCATATATGCCATATCGGCAAGGCCCGCTCCCGTTCCGGCGGAGTCGTCGGTGCGGGCGCGCTTTTCCACAGGCAGGGACTCTCCGGTCAAGAGCGATTCGTCCGCCGCCAGAGCGTGGCTCTCCACTACCGCGCCGTCGGCCGGAACTCTGCATCCGGCGTCCAAAAGAACTATGTCGTCGGGCACAAGCAGGGAGGCCGCAATCTCCTTTCGCCCGCCATCGCGCAAAACCGTGGCCATGGGCGCCGCCATGTTCCGCAAAAGCTCCAGCGTGCGCTCCGTCCTGTACTCCTGCAAAAACCCCAGCAGCGAGTTTAAAAACACGATTACGATTATGGTGACGGCCTCCACATATTCGCCCATCAACAGCGAAACGGCGGCGGAGCCCAGCAGTATGAGCGTCAGCAGGTTTTTGAACTGGGAAAAAAATATGCCGAGGGCGGGCGGCCTATTTACCCGGGGGCGGTTTTGATGTAAAATAGAGTTTGTTAAGGAACCTCTGATTAATTGCCAAAATCAAATAGGAGCTTTGCGGCGCATTTTTATTTAGGGGCTATCGTTCCCGCGCCGCCTGTGGCGGAGAAAGCGGGAATGATAGCAGGAAGAAACAACGAGCGATGCGAAGCGCTACAAGCGAGCAGCGCGACTATGTTTCTGACCGTCCATTCCGATTGCCCCTAAGACCCTTCGGATGCACACTTTTTAGTTTATCGCGAATTATTCAGCGCTTACTTAAGAAAGGGGGCCCCGCCATGCGATTCATACATACGTCGGACTGGCATCTGGGCCGCACGGTGGGCCAGTGGAGCCTTTTGGAGGAGCAGCGCGCATTCCTCGGCTGGCTTGTAGAGCAGCTTAGGGTGACGGAGGCCGACGCGCTTTTGGTGGCCGGGGATGTGTACGACCGCGCCGTGCCGCCCGCCGAGGCCGTGGAGCTTTTGGACTGGTTTTTGTGGCGGGTGAGGTCGGAGCTGGGCGTTCCGGTACTGATGGCGGCGGGCAACCACGACAGCCCGCGCCGCCTTGCCTTTGCCGGAAATCTGCTGCGGCGGGAGGGCGTTTTCATAGAGGGCGCGCTTAAAAAGCGTATGGAGCCGGTGACGCTTCCCGATGAGCACGGGCCGGTGGATTTCTGGCTCCTTCCGTGGGTGGAGCCGGCGGAGGCCCGCGCCCTTTGGCCGGAGGAGACCATACGCGGAGCTGACGGCGCGCTGGCGGCCATACTTGCGGCAAATCCGCCGACAGCGGGCCGCCGCAACGTGCTTTTGGCCCATGGCTTTTTTGCGGATCCGGGCCGGGCGGGGGAGCTTTTGCGCCGGGACTCGGAGATTTGGGCCGGTGGCGGCGAGATGATGGATTCGGCCCAGCTTATGGGCTACGACTACGCCGGTGTCGGCCATCTGCACAGCGCGCAAAGGGCGGGCGCCGACAACGTGCGGTACTCCGGAACTCCGCTAAAATACTCAGCTTCCGAGGCCGGCGACAAAAAGAGCGTCGCGCTGGTGGAGCTTGCGGCGGGCGGCGGGGCCATTGTAACGGCCATAGCGGTGACGCCGCTGCGGGACCTCCGGCGGGAGCGGGGCACGCTGGCGCGGCTGCTCGCCCTGACGCCGACGGAGGATTACATATTTGCCGAGGTGGAGGACGACCCCGCGCCGGACATGGCCGCAAGACTTTCCGAGGTGTTCCCAAGGCTCATCGGCCTGCGCCTTTTGGCCCGAGAGCGGGAGGAGGCGGCGGAGCTTTTGCGGGAGGCGGGTGCGGAGAACAGGAGCACGGAGGAGCTGTTTCGGGAGTTTTACGAGGGCCTTAAGGGCGAGGAGCTCTCCGGCGGCCGTCTGGAAAAGTTCCGGGCGGTGCTCAAAGAGACGGAAAGGGAGGCGGGCGAGCGGTGAAGCGTTTGAAAGCCGATAAAAAGGGCAGAGCAAAGCTGACGGTGGGGCGCGCCGTGCTCAGGGTGGACTTTGGAAAGCTCTGGCGCGTGCTCACGGGCGGGGCGGACGCCGGAGCCATGGAAAAAGCCGCGGAAATGGGCGAAAAGCTCCGGCGGGAGGGCGAAAAATGAGGCCGCTTACGCTGACCATGGAAAACTTCGGCCCCTATGCGGGGCGGCAGGTGATAGATTTTTCGCCGCTGGAGCCGGGAACCGTCTTCCTTGTCACCGGGCCGACCGGGGCGGGCAAGACCACCATATTCGACGCGCTCTGCTACGCGCTTTACGACAGCCCCAGCGGCGGCGAACGCCAGAACGAGGACCTCAGGAGCCAGCAGGCGGAGCCGGGAGCGCTTTGCTCGGCCCGGCTTTCGTTTGAGGCGAGGGGCAAGCGCTACGAGGTGTACCGCCAGCCGAGACAGACCGTGGAGGGTGCGCGGGGAAAGCCGGTGGAGGCTCCGTTCAAGGTGGAGCTGACGCTGCCGGACGGCACGGCGCTGACCCGCAAGACGGAGGCGGACGCCGCGGTGCAGGAGGCCATCGGCCTTGACCGGGGACAGTTTAAAAAGATCGTCATGCTGGCCCAGGGGGAGTTTCGGGAGCTGCTTTCGGCCAAGAGCATAGAGAAGCAGAGGATACTGGAGGGGCTTTTCGGGACGGAGGCCCTCGGCGTGCTCACGGTGAAGCTCAAATCCCGCGCCATGGCCGCGAGGCGCGCTTTGGACGACAAGGAGCTGGAGATAAGGACGGAGCTTTCCGGCGCGCCCGTAAGGCCGGAGGGCGAATTTGGAAAGCTGCTGGCGGCGGGAGAGACGCGGGCGGAAACTCTTTTGGCGTCGCTAAAGGAGCAGGCGGCCCGGGACGAAGCGGAGGCCGAAAGCGAAAAGCTCCGCCGCAAGGAGCTTTCCGACAGGCGCGGGGCCATCAGCTTTGAGGCGGCGGAGCAGGTAAACGGGCGGTTTCGTCGCCTGCGGGAGCTGGCCGAAAAGCAGCGCCAACTGGACGGGGAGCGCACCCAAAGGTTGGAGAAGCTGCGGCGGAGGGGGGAGATATTGGCGCTCCTCACCGAGAGGGCGAAATACGCGGAAACGGCCCGGGAGCGGAAGAAATATGTGGACGCGCTGGAGACGGCGGCCCGGGCCTTTGCCGACCACGAGAAAAAGAAAGCCGCCGCCGCCGAGGAAAAGGAGCGCTGGCTCACGGCCTACGAGCGGTTTTTAAGGGAGCAGGCGGCGGCGTTGGCGGCGGAGCTTGTTCCCGGAAAGCCCTGTCCCGTCTGCGGCGGCGTCGAGCACCCACACCCGGCGTTGGCGGCGGAGGGAGCCGTGACCGAGGCGGAGGTGAAGCGCCTTTCCGACCGGGCCGAGCGCGCGGCCGCGCTGACCGCTGACGCGAAGATGGCGGCGGGCGCGGCCTACAGCGCGGCGCTGGCCATGGAGGGCGGCGTTTTGCCGGGGCAGGCGGAGCTGTTTGCGTCGGCGGGCGCTTTGGCCGGGCCTTTGAGCACGGCGAGGGAGGAATACGAAAGGGCCCGGGCTATGGCCGAGGAGCAAAGTATAAAGGCGGCCGCCCTGACGGACAAAAGTCTCGAGGGCGACAGCCTTTACGACCCGGAGTATCTGGCGGCGCAGACCGTAAAGGTGGAGGCGGACACCCGCGCCGTCCAAAATGAGCACGATGCCGCCAAAGCCGCCCTTGAGGCCGAAAGCGCCGTGCTCATAAGCGAGACAAAGGGCCGGACGGAGACGGACATAGCCGCCCTGAAGGCCGAGGCCGCGGAGTTTGAGAGGGGAATCGAGGCCGCCGAAAAGAGCTTTATGGAGCTTTCGGCCCGGTCGCAGGCGGCGCTGGCACGGTGGGCTGCGGCGTCGGACAAGCTGCGGGAGCGCGCGGTGCTCACGCCCGAGGCCGGCGACTGGATGGAGCTTTACAGGCTTTGCTGCGGCGAAAACGGGCGGCGCCTGCCCTTTGAGACGTACGCGCTGCAAATGTATTTTGACGGCGTGATAAAGCTCGCCAACCTGCGTTTTCGCGCCATGAGCGGCGGGCGATACAGCTTTGTCCGGCGGCAGGGGACGGGACGGGGCTACGCCGGGCTGGACCTTGACGTGGCGTGCTCGTTTACCGGGCTGACAAGACCGGCCTCCACGCTTTCGGGCGGCGAGGGGTTCATGGCGAGCCTGTCTTTGGCGCTGGGGCTGGCGGATATGGTGTCGTCCACCTCCGGCGCGGTGCGGGTGGACACGCTTTTCATAGACGAGGGGTTCGGAAGTCTCGACCCGGAATCGTTGGAGCTGGCGGTGGCGGCCATATGCTCAATAGGGCGGACGGGACGCACTGTGGGCCTTATCTCCCATGTGCCGGAGCTGCGGGAGCGGATAGGCGCGAAGCTGGTGGTGGAGTCCGAGCACGGACGGAGCCGGGCGCGCTTTGCCTACGGCGACTGAGGGCCGGGAAATAAAACTTTTGCGGTGCATAGAGCCACAGCCGCGAAGCTTGTGGTGGAGTCCGAGCACGGACGGAGCCGGGCGCGCTTTGCCTACGGCGACTGAGGGATGGAAAAATAAAACTTTTGCGGTGCAGAGAGCCACAGCCGCGAAGCTGGTGGTGGAGTCCGAGCACGGACGGAGCCGGGCGCGCTTCACCTACGGCGACTGAGGGATGGAAAATAAAACATGGCTTTTGTATTGAAACGGCGCGGTCAATAATATATAATAACCTGCGTACACCAAAAAGAGGGAGGGAGCCGGATATGGTTTTGCGACCCGTTTACGTGGTCTTTTCCCATACGAACACAAGGTTTGGCAAGCTGATACGAATTGCCACCCGCGGCGAATACAACCACGTTTCGCTGGCTCTGCGGCGGGACCTGTGCC
>CAYONL010000069.1:0-10338 GCA_964405305.1 uncultured Oscillospiraceae bacterium
CTGCGCAACTTTTTCGCGCGGTGGGCCGCCGGTTGGTCTAAGCAAACTGAAAAAACTGTGATGCTGCGCGATATCTGGACGGCGGGCGGCCATGAAAACAGCTCTCAAGGCCGAAACTTGTTACAACATGATAATAATATATTTGCCACCATCTGTCAATAGCGGGTGCGGAAAATAGTTTTCGGAGCAAAAAGACGTAACCACTGCGCGGGCCGTTGATTGTGCAGAATAGCTAAAATAAATCAACAAAAAATAAATGTGTATCGTTCTACGAAAAAGGCTTGATTTTGGCAAAAGCATGTTATATAATAAAAACCAACAAAGAAAACGTGATTAGGCGAATTTAGCTATACATATAATAGGGATAAACGGGTCGCTTTTAAGCGATCATATGAGTATGCGATATAGATAATTGTGTATCGATACATAAAGCGGACGCCGAGCTGCCGCGGCCGTGGAGAGAACGGCTCATACAGTTGGGCGCATGGTGCGGGTGGAGCCGCGCACCACCAGGCGTGTCTTGAACACGACCTGCTCGCTGGCGGGCCGGGGCGCGTCGCCCAGCTTCCAAAGTAAGAGCTGCAGCGCCGCGGAGCACATCTCCAGCGAGGGGATATGTATCGTCGTCAGCGAAGGGGTGCTCATCTGAGAGATGTCGGTGTTGTCGTAGCCGGTGAGCATTATGTCGCCCGGCACGCGAAAGCCGTTTTCGGCCAGCGCTTTCATAACGCCCATGGCTATCATGTCCGCCTCGGAGATTATCACGTCGGGCAGGGCGCGGCCGGAGCCGATAAGTCTTATACAGTTCTCATAGCCGCCGTCGTAGCCGTAGCACTGGGGATAGACCAGATCGGGGTCCAGTGAAAGCGTGCTGCACTGGCAGGAGGCGCGCAGGGCCGCAAATTTCTGAGAGGACGACGCGTCGTTAAACGGGCCGATATAGGCGAGCGTTTTTGCGCCGCAGGCCACCAGATATTCGCAGAGCTGGAGCATGCCGGTTTTAAGATCGACCTGAACGGCGGGCGCGTCGACGGAGTGGGTCAGCGGGCCCATGTATACAAGCGGTATACGCAGCTCGTGGTCCTGAAACAGCTTTCCGGCCTCGCCCGCGTCGTAACAGATGGCACCGTCGATAAAGCCGGATTTGAGCAGCGAGGTCGTGTGCTCAAGCTCGCTGGGGGTGTTGGTTTTGAGCATGATGGGGAGCAAGCCGTTGTTTCCGCACAGGCTTTGGAAGCAGTTGAACACGTCGCTGAAATAGGGGTTGTCCACCTCCGGGATCGTTATGGCGATTATGCCGCTGCGCCCGGTGCGTAGGCTTTGGGCCAGCTGGCTCGGCTGATAGTGGAGGACGTCGATGGCTGCGGCTATGCGTTCTCTTGTGTCGGGGCGCATGTTTTGAGGGGTGCGGAGGTATTTGGAAACCGCGGAAACAGAAACGCCGGCAAGCTTTGCCACATCCTTTATCACTGCCACGCAAAGCACCTCCGATCCTATGGTTATTCGTATAATATCATTTTGCACGTTTTTAGCAATAATTGCAAGCTATTTTTATTTTCTTACAACGGGGGGCTGTATTATGGTCTTAGATGGTCATATCCACATGGCGCCGGTGCCTGACGGCAATTTTGACGCGAACAGGGAGCTGCTGCTGTCCAGAATGGCGCAGGCCGGCGTTTCTGGCGGCGTGCTGCTTTCGCTGGACCCGAACCAGGCCGGCAAATGCTACACGGGCCGGGAGCGCATAGATCAGGTGCTCAGGCTGCGGGGGCAGGAGCCGGAGCTTTTCGCCATGCACTGGGTCTATCCGCCGGAGGAGGACGCGCTGGAGCAGGTGGATTACGCGGTCGCCAACGGGATAGACGGGTTTAAAATAATCTGCGAGGATTTTTATCCGCGGGATGAGCGCTGTATGGCCGTGTGCCGCAGGGCGGCGGCGGCGGGAAAGCCTGTGCTGTTCCACTCGGGCATCTGCTGGGACGGGAAGGACTCCGCCAGGTATAACCGCCCGGGCGAGTTTGAGTGTTTGCTGGATGTGCCGGGGCTAAAGTTTACGCTGGCGCATGTTTCGTGGCCCTGGTGCGACGAGTGCATAGCGGTTTACGGCAAGTTCAACAACGCCTATTCGGTGAATCCGGGCATGTCCTGCGAGATGTTTATAGATCTTACGCCGGGCACGCCTCCGCTTTGGCGGGAGGACGCGCTGAAAAAGCTGTTCTGCGGCGATTACGACGCGGTGCACAACGTGATCTTCGGCACGGACTGCGACACCGTCACCTACAACATAAAGTGGGTGAAGGACTGGATAGAGCGGGACAACGACATCTACGGACGGCTGGGGCTGTTGTCGGACGGGGCCTTTGCCGAGCACATATACAGCGAAAACCTGCTGCGTTTCCTGGGCAAAAAAGAGGAAGCGTTTGAAAGAAAGATACCGGTGCCTGCGGTCTAGGCCGGTTTGGGCGGGCGCCGATAAAAAAAGTAAGGGAGAAAGCAGTATGAGCACAACGTATGAGGAGATACTCAGCGAGCAGCCGTCGCTTAAAAAAACGGCGGAGTACATAGAGAAGGAAGCGCCGGTGTTTGCCGACGCGCTGAAACAGAACGTAAAGAAGGTCATATATGTGGGCTGTGGGTCGAGCTATATGCTGGCCTGCGGCGCGGCCTCCATGCACAACATGCACCTGTCCGTTCCGGCCATAGCCGTGGCGGGCGGTGACCTGATGATACACTTTGACGCCTATCGCGCCATGCTGGGGGAGAGCCTGGTGGTCGCCATATCGCGCTCCGGCTCCACCAGCGAGGTGGTAAAATCCTACGCGAAAATAAAAGAGGCGGGCATAGACTGCAAGCTGATGGCCATATCCTGTGTCGATGGGGCGCCGCTTTCGCTGGAGTCCGAAATAGCGCTGGAGATGCCCTGGGCCTACGACGTAAGCATCTGCCAGACAAGGAACGTGTCGTGCCTGTATCTTTCGCTGCTGCTTTTAATAGCTGCCGCGGCGGGCGACGAGGAGATGAAGGCCTCCGCGCTGGAGGTCATAAACGGGCTGGACGAGTTCAGGAAGCGCTGGGAGCCGTCGATAGTCGACATGGCGGCGAGACCCTGGCGGGACGGGTGCGTGCTGGGCGACGCCGAAATATGCGGCGTGGCGGACGAGGCGGCCCTGACCTTTAAGGAGATCTGCCAGCTGCCCTCCAACTACTATCATTTCCTCGATGTGCGCCACGGTCCGATGCTGGTGCTGGGAAACCACTCGGTGGTGATAGCGGCCATGAGCGACGCGGAGAACAAATATGAGCGCGACCTTGTGGACGACATAAAGAAAAAGGGCTGCTTTGTTATCGTGCTGTCGGATACGGACGCCGGGATAGACGGCACGCTCAACATCTTCTTCGGGAAAAAGCTGCACCACGCGGCCCGGGGCCTTTTGACGGTGCTGGTGGCCCAGCTGCTGACGCTGCACAAGGCCGAGGCCATGAATGTGGACCCGGACAGGCCGGGCCACCTGAAATCCTGGATAGAGCTGTAAGGCGGAGCTGATTAACAGCCGTTGCGGAAACAGGCTGAAAATGGAGGTTATCCGCGGTGGAGAAACGATATGACTGCACATTCATAGGCGACATCAATCCCGATATAGTGCTTATATCCGACGGACAGATGCCGCAGATGGGCAAAGAGATAGTATACGACAATTTCTATACGGCGCTGGGCGGTTCCACGGGAATATGCGCCGGAGTGTACGGAGCGCTGGGACAAAGGGCCGCGTTTTACGGCCATGTGGGCGACGACCTTTTCGGGAGGTATTCGGTGGAGGCCATGGCGGCGGCGGGCGTGGATGTATCCCACGTGGTGGCCGAAAAAGACCACAAGACGTCGGTCACCATATCCATAGCCGCGCCGAAGGACCGCGCGCTGATGAGCTACCTTGGAAATTTGGACGATCTGGGGGACGAGCTGCTGGACGGGGCGCTGCTGAGTGAGACGCGGCACATACATATAGGCTCGTTCTTTTTCCAGCATGAGCGGCAGCCCCTGTTTGTCAAGCTGTTTAAAAAGGCCCGGGAAAAGGGCGTCACCACCTCGCTGGATGTGGGCTGGGACGCGACGGAAAACTGGGATTACGGCATACGCGAGCTGTTGAAGTACACCGACCTGTTCTTTCCCAACGAGTCGGAGGCCATGGCCATAACCCGGCGTCAAGATGTGGTCAGCGCGGCCTGCGAGCTGGCCAAATGCTGCGGCACGGCGGTGGTCAAGTGCGGAAGGGACGGCTCCATTTTGTACGAGAGGGATACGCTGCTGCGCTGTCCCACGTACCCAAAGTATGAGGCTAAGGATCCCACAGGCGCGGGCGACTCGTACAACGCGGGCTTCCTGTACGCCTACTTGAAGGGTTGCCCGATGAAGACCTGTATGCGCTACGGCAGCGCGACGGCGTCGCTCAGGGTGGCGACGGACAGGGACAGGCGGCCCTGGGCGAATATTGAGGAGGTGGAAAAGGTAATTGAAGAGGGATGAGTGCGCACCCGGACGGCATCCGCTGATGGATTTTCTTTTTCCGAAGGGAGTTCGCGCCAAAAAAGGCATACCGTCGGTGTGCTCGGCAAACCGGTTCGTGCTGCTGGCCGCCATGGAGCGGGCCAAAAGGTACGGCGTGCCCGTGGTGATAGAGGCCACCGCCAACCAGGTGGATCAAAATGGCGGCTACACCGGCATGACGCCGGCCGACTTTGTGGAGTTTGTAAACGCTCTGGCGCGGGAGGCGGACTTTCCCAGGGAGAACGTGATACTGGGCGGCGACCATCTGGGCCCGCTGACCTGGAGGAAGCTGCCGGAGGAGCAGGCCATGAGGAACGCTGTGGAGCTTGTCAAGGCCTACGTGCGGGCCGGCTTTACAAAGATCCATCTGGATGCCAGCATGAGGGTTGCGGACGACGACCAGACGGCTCCGTTTTTGCCGGAGACGGCGGCCAGAAGGAGCACGGTGCTGCTTTCGGCCTGCGAGGAGGCGGTTGCGGAGCTTAGGCAGACGAGGCCCGACGCCGTTTTGCCAGTGTACGTCATAGGCAGCGAGGTGCCTTTTCCCGGCGGCGTGGTGGGAGAGGAAAAGCTGTCCGTCACTTCGCCGGAGGACATGGAGAACGTGATAGCGCTTTTCAGCAGGAGCTTTGTGGATGCCGGACTTGCCGATGCGCTGGAGCGGGTTATTGCCGTGGTGGTGCAGCCGGGCGTGGAGTTCGGCAACGCCGAGATAGCCGAGTACGACAGGCGGGCGGCGGCGGAGCTTATGGCCGCGCTGGGCAGGCACCCGGGCCTTGTGTTTGAGGGACATTCCACCGACTACCAGACCGCGCGGGCCCTGCATGAGATGGCGGAGGACGGCGTGGTGATACAGAAGGTGGGCCCGGCCTGCACCTTTGCGCTCAGGGAGGGGCTGTACGCCCTGTCTCAGATCGAAAAGCTCATGGCCGAGGAGGGGGAGGAGACCTCCCGCTTTATGGAGACGCTGGAAGCCGCCATGCTGGAGCGGCCCGGGTACTGGAAGGATTACTACCACGGCTCGGAAAGACAGCAGGCGATGGAAAGGGTGTTTGGGCTGTCCGACCGCTGCCGCTACTACCTTACGGACGCGGGAGTGGAGAGGGCCGAGGAAAAGCTCCTGCGCAATTTGGCGCGCCGGCCCATACCGCTGCCGCTGCTCAGCCAGTTTTTGCCAGAGCAGTACAGACGCATAAGAAACGGCGAGCTGCCGCCGACGCCGGAAGCGATACTTAAAGACAAGGTCGGCGCGGTGCTGGACGATTACCTTAAAAATTGAGGGGAGGGACTGTTTTGGGAAAGCTGAAGACATATTTTCACAAAAACGCGGCCCGCAAAGAGAATATACCGATGATAATTCTCTTTCTGCTGCCGCTGCTGCTGGTGTATACGTATTTTTTTATAAGCCCGTCGATGCAGGCGTTTTATGTGAGCCTCAACGACTGGAACGGTTTTACCGCCAACATGACGTATGTGGGGCTGGACAACTTCAAGGAGCTTATGCATGACCCGGCGTTTTTACAGTCGATAAAGATCTCAATGATCTTCATGTTCGGCGGCGGCGCGATAATCTTTGGAATATCCTTTTTCCTCAGCGCCATGCTTTCAACGAAAATACGCTTTAAGAAAACGCTGCGCGCCATCATCTTTTTCCCGTCGGTAATAAGCTGCGTGGCGGTGGCGCTGCTGTGGAACTTCATTTACAACACCAAGTGGGGGCTCCTCAACAACTTCCTCAAGGCTCTGGGCCTGGACAGCTGGATACGCACCTGGAGCTCCACCGACAATCTTACGGGGGCCATGCTCGCCGTTATGGCGTGGACCTACTGCGGCTACTTCTGCGTCATACTTCTGTCCGCCCTGGACCGCGTGCCCGAAAGCCATATAGAGGCCGCGAAGGTGGACGGCGCCAACGAGATAACCATATTCTTCCGCATAAAGCTGCCTATGATAAAGAACATAATAGGCACCGCGATCACCCTGTGGATAATCGACTCGATAAAGGAGTTCGGAATACTCTACTCCTGGGGCGGGTCGGGCGCGCCGCCGGATATAGCGATAACGAACATGGCGGTAAAGATGTACATTACGGCCTTCGGACGGCGGGTAACGGTGTTCCGTATGGGCTACGCCACAGCCATGGGCGTTGTGATGTTCCTGTGCGTCGTGGTATTGGTGCCGCTGGTGTTTTCACTGTTTAACCGCGACAAGTATGAGTACTGAGGAGGGAACCAAAATGGAAAATGTGGTTAAAAAATCCTCAGACAGCCCGTTGGTAAAGGTCTTTTCGGTCGTACTGAAAGTCATAGCGCGGGTGATGCTTTACGCATGGTGCGCGTTCTCGCTTTATTCGCTGTTCTGGATAGCGGTTTCGTCGTTAAAAACAGACAGGGAGTTTTTTGAAAACGCGTGGGGCTTTCCGTCCGTTGCGCAGTGGGGCAACTACGCGGCGGCTTGGACGCAGAACAGCCTGGACACCAACTTTTTCAACAGCGTGATCGTGGTGGCTGGGGCCGTTATACTGATACTGGTACTGGCGACGCCGGCGGCATACGTGCTGTCAAGGGTGAAGTTTCCGCTTTCCGGCGCCGTGCACGCATACATAATCATAGGCATGGGCATTCCGGTGCAGCTCATACTTGTGCCCCTGTATTTCATTATGAATCAGGCGCGGCTCGTCAACTCCCTTGTGGGCCTGATCTTTGTGTACGCCGCCATATCCCTGTCCTTTACGGTGTTTTTGGAGATGGGCTTCTTCAAAACTCTGCCGTCGGCGCTTTCGGAGGCGGCCGCGATAGACGGCTGTACGCCGATGGGCGTGTTCTTTAAGATCATGCTTCCGCTGGGTATGCCGGGAGTTATCACGTCGGCGATATTCAACTTTATTTCGCTGTGGAACGAGTTCATGATAGCGCTGACGTTCCTGACCTCCAACGAGAAATTTACCCTGCCCGTGGGCGTGTATGCCCTTAGCACCGCCATGCAGTACGTGGGCAAGTGGACAACGCTGATGGCCGGGCTGGTCATCGTCATAGTGCCCACGCTGGTCATCTATCTGCTGCTTTCCCGCCAGATAATCGAGGGACTTACCATGGGCGCGGTAAAGGAATAAGGCGGCCTTGATTTGTAGTTGAACGGAGGGTCCGTTTGACGATAAAGCTAAAACAATAGGAGGAACAGAGATCATGAAAAATGCGAGGATACTCAGCATCATTCTTTCCGTACTGATGGTTATGAGCCTGTTCGCGGGCTGTGTGGGCACAAGCGGCCAACTGGCAAGCGGAGACAGCGGCAGCGCTCAGCCGTCCGAGGGCGCGGACTCCTCCGCAGCCGGCGGGACGATAGTCTACGCCTCCATGTGGACGGAGTCGGAGCCGCAGGCCATTTGGCTGGGCGAGCTGGCGAAGAACTACGAAGCCGAGACCGGGACGAAGGTCGAGATCACCTGGGTCGGCAGAGACGTGCTCAATCAGGTCAAGACCCAGATACTGGCCGGAAGCGCTCCCGACCTCATAGATCAGGACCACAGCGAGCTGACCGGCGCTTTCCTTACCGAAAACGAGCAGCTCATCATGCCTTTGGACGAGCTGCTGGACGGCCCCGGCCCGGAAGGCGAGGCTACGTTCCGCGAAGTGTTCAACACGGCGTTCCTGGATCTGTATGAGTTCCAGGGCCATGATTACTTCATCCCCTACAACCTGATAACCTCCGGTTTCTATTACAACAAGACCATGTGGAACGAGATGGGCGTCGAAGCGCCGAAGACCTGGGACGAGTTCCTGGCCCTGGCCGACACCTTTGCCGCGGCGGGCATGCCCCTCTGCGCGCAGGACAACGACCCCATGTACAACTCCTACTGGTATTACTGGGCTGTGCAGCGCGTGATGGGCGCGGGCAAGCTCTATGAGGCCGCCACCGACGCCACCGGCGCCGCGTGGGACGACCCCGGGTATCTGAAAGCCGCGGAGATGGTGTACGAAGTCTCCAAGGCCGGCAAGAACATATTCCAGCAGGGCTACGAGGGCTCCGTATGGCCCGCCGGACAGCAGGACTACGCGCTGGGCAACGAGGGCGCCATCCTTTGCGGCACCTGGATCCCCGTGGAGCTGAAGGACACCGTTGACGAGGCGTGGGATTGGGGCTTCTTCCCGTTCCCGACCGTTGAGGGCGGAGTTGGCAAGGTCACCGATATGGAAGCTTACCTGATAGGCTTCTGCATCCCCAACGGCGCGAAAAACGTTGAGGGCGCCAAGGACTTCCTGCTCTATATCTCCAAAGCCGACAACGCCAAGGGCCTTGTTGACGACGCGCTCTGCATGCATGCCCGCGCCGACGCGGAGATACCCACCGTTCTTAAGGACGTCGGCCCGTACCTCAAGGAGGCCACCAGCTTCCACCTGAGCTACGACGGCGTGGCTTCCAAGGCGGCCCAGTGGAACGCGGACGTGTTCTATCCCAACACCAACCAGCTTTTCCACGGCGAAGTGACACCCGAGCAGTATGTCGCCAGCATGAAGGAAGCTACCATAGCTTTCTACGCGAATAAGTAATCGTTTATAAAGGGCCTGCTTTCGGGCCATGCGAAACCAGTTCCATGAAACGGGAGGCAGCCATGCCTTCCGTTTTGTGGACAGTGGACGGCCCGTGGTCGAATGCGGGCGGAAAGGAAACATATGACAGAACGGGAAAATTTCATACGTGTGATAAAAAGAGACTCTCCGGAATCCGTGCCCTTTGTGTTCGAGCTGTGCCCGGCGCTGCTGCGTCAATTTAAGGAAAAGACCGGCCGCGAGGATTACAGCGAATACTACGACTTTCCGATACGCTATGTGAGCCTGCCGCCCACGCAGCACATGCCGGATTACATGCCCTATTTTCCAGATTTTCCAAAAAACGCGTTTCTTGACGAGTGGGGCGTGGGCTATAAGCCGGGCAGCGTGGAGCACTTTACAGAGTTTCTGCATCCTATGGCGCCCTTTACAACGCCGGAACAGGTGTGGGAGTTCCCGCTGCCGGACGTGCTGGCGGATTACCGCTGGGAAGAGGTTCAAAAGCAGGTGGACGCCTTTAAGGCGAGAGGGTACGCCACGGCCTTTGACGCTGTACAGGTGTTCGAGTGGGCCTGGTATCTGCGCGGCCTGGACAACATGCTGATGGATATGCTGGCGGACGAGGAGATGGCCTCCGCGTGCCTGGACCGCATGTGCGGCATACAGGCGCAGGTGGCGGCCAAGGCGGCGGCCACGGGTGTGGACTGCGTGCTCTTTGGCGACGACGTGGGCACCCAGCGCAGCATGATGATGAGCCCGGAGTGCTGGCGTCAATGGGTAAAGCCCACCACGGCGAAGGTGATAGCGGCGGCAAAGTCCGTCAATCCGCAGGTGTTCGCTTTTTATCACTCGGATGGGGTCATATACGACGTCATAGATGAGCTGATAGAGATCGGCGTGGATATCCTCAATCCCGTCCAGCCGGAGTGCATGGACGCGGCCCTGCTCAAACAGAAATACGGCGATAAGCTCGCGTTTTGGGGAAACATAGGAACCCAGACGACGATGCCCTTCGGCACGCCCGAAACCATACGCGCCCGCGTTGCGGAGGTCGTAAATACCGTTGGCGCCGACGGCGGGCTGGTCATAGCGCCCACCCACATGCTGGAGCCCGAGGTGCCCTTTGAGAACGTGGAGGCGCTGGTAAACGCCGTGCGCGAAATAGGCCGCTACGGGGCGTAAAATCAGGAGTCAGGCGTCAGGAGACAGGAGACAGGAGAACGCGGTACAGGAGAACGACAGACT
>CAYONL010000070.1:0-7498 GCA_964405305.1 uncultured Oscillospiraceae bacterium
TGGGGGAACACGGCGTTGAAGGTGGTGCCGTTTTTGGCGTCGCTTTGGACGGAGAGCTTTATTTTCTGCGCGTCGGCAATGGTTTTGGCTATGGCAAGGCCGAGGCCGTAACCTCCGTCCGCGCGGCTGCGGCTTTTGTCGCTGCGGTAAAACCGCTCGAAAATATGGGGCAGGTCGGCGGCAGGTATGGGTTCGCCGGTGTTCTTTACGGTAAGCGCGGCCCGCTCGCCCTGCTTTTCCAGCAAGACGTCCACACGCCCGTGCTCGCCGGCGTACTTTACCGCGTTGTCCAACAAAATGCCCATGAGCTGCTTCAGCTGTTCCTCGTCGCCCTTGGCCGTTATTCCGGGGGCCACGTCGCTTGCAAGCTCGATTCCTTTTTCGTACGCCGCGGACTCGAAGGGCAAAAGCCTGTTCCACAGAGCGTCGGACAGGGAAAATTCCGACGTCACCATGGCCGCGCGCCCACTGTCGGAGCGGGCCAGATACAGCATGTCGCCGATGAGCTTTTTCATGCGTTCGCCCTCCTCAGCGCTGCTGTCCAGCCACTTTTTCTGCTGGGCCACCGTTTCTTCCGGGTGGGCGGAGATGATGCTGCCGTTCATCAGCATGACGGTGAGGGGCGTTTTCAGCTCGTGGCTTGCGTCCGCAACGAACTGGCGCTGGCTTTCCCAGGCCTCCTTTACCGGGCGCATGGCCCAGCCGCTGAACAGCACGCTTATTACAAAAAGCGCCGCCAGACTTGCCGCCCCAAGCAGCAGGGAGCTGACGATAAGGGTGCGCATGGTGGATTCCTCGCTGCTCCTGTCCAAAAAGGCTATTTTATAACCGCCGTCAAACTGGGCGGGCGTCAGCATGTAGCGCAGGCCCAGTTCCCTGAGCACGCCGGAGCTGGTTTCTCCTGAAAGCACAGCCTGCACCGCCTGGGCGAGCACCTCGTCGGACACCGTTACGTTTTCCAGCCGGCTGGAGACTATGTTTTGGTCCCTGTCCACCGTAACGGTGAAAATGGGCTGAAAGCCATCCCGGTTCCCGTCAAACTGGCCGCCGTCGGGCTTTTTGCCTATCTCCGGGCGCAGGTCAAAGCCGTCGGGCTGCTCCAGCGCCATGGCGAGGGACTTGTTCGCTCTGTCCGCAAGGCCGCCGTAGGTGGAGCAGCACATGGCGGCGAACACTACGGCGAGCACCGCGGTAACCAGCAGCATGTTGATAAGTATAAATTTGCGGCGCAGCTTTTTAAGCATCGGCGTTCTCCTCCAGCCTGTAGCCCACCTTGCGCACCGTGCCTATCCCGGCCATGGAGCCGAGGTAAAAGAACTTTTTGCGCAGAAAGGATATATAGGCCTCCACGTTGTTGTCCTCGGCGTCGGAGTCGGGCCCCCACACCTTGGTTATAAGATCCTCTTTGGGCACTATGTTTTTCGGGTTCGCCATCAGTATGCGCAGCACCTCGAACTCCTTAAAGCCCAGCCGCACGGATTTTGCCCCGCAGGAGAGGTCGTAGGTGGACAGGTTGAGCACCAGATCGCCAAACTCCATCTCTTTGAGCACCACGTCCCCCTGTCTCCGGGAAAGGGCCCGTATGCGCGCCAGCAGCTCCTCCGGCGAAAAAGGCTTTGTCATATAGTCGTCGGCGCCGCAGTCAAGGCCGGTGACCTTGTCGGATATTTCGTCCCGGGCGGTGAGCAGCAGCACCGGAGTCGCCACCTTGTTGTCCCGCAGGGCGCGCACCACCTCAAATCCGTTTTTCTTCGGCAGCATCACGTCGAGCACGATAACGTCGTACTGGCCGGAAAGGGCGTAATCCAGCCCGTCGGCTCCGTCGTAAACCGCCTCGGCCCCGTACTTCTGTTCATTGAGTATCTGACAAAGCGCGTCCGCCAGCCGCACCTCGTCCTCCACCACAAGCACTCTCACGCTCTGCGCACCCCCTTTTTAACTTATTATAACGCATATTTAATACATTTTCTATCACGGCCACATCATAGCGTTGGAAACTGAAAATAGTCTGAAAGCCATGTTTCAGAGTAATTTAAGGAAGGGGCGGTATCATGACGGCGTTGACAGGGGAAGCTTCCCCGAAAAAACGTATCGGAGGAGACCGCGATGGAAAACTACCAGAACATTTTTAAGCGCACGGAAAAGAAATACCGCCTTTCAGACGAGGAGTACAGGGCTTTGCGGTGCGCGCTCTCCGACAGGCTGGAGCCGGACGAATACAGCTCGGCCACGGTGATGAGCCTTTACTTTGACACACCGGAGGGGACGATAATCGGCCGCTCGCTGGAAAAGCCGTCCATATATAAGGAAAAGCTGCGCATAAGGAGCTACGGCGTGCCGGACAGGGACTCCATAGTCTTCGCGGAGCTGAAGAAGAAGTTTAAGGGCGTGGTGTACAAAAGGCGCGTCAGCCTCACCTGGGCCGAGGCGAAAAGCTGGCTCATTGACGGCGGCCCGGCGCCTGGGGACGGTCAGGTGTTTCGCGAGATACAGTATTTCATGGAGCTTTACGTTCCCGCGCCGGCCGCGCTGCTCAGCTACGACCGCATAGCGTTTCACGGCGTTGAGGACCCGACCCTGCGTGTCACCTTTGACGGACGGATACGCGGCCGCGACAGGGCGCTGGATCTGGGTAAAGGGCCGTGGGGCGAGGAGCTGCTTTCTCCGGGCGAGCACCTGATGGAGATAAAGGCGAACGGCGCTTACCCGCTGTGGCTGTGCGACGTTTTGGCGGACTACGAGATATATCCCGCCTCGTTTTCAAAATACGGCGCTTTTTACGCGCTGCGCATGGCGGAAAAAAATCTTACGAAAGGTGGCGAGCGCGTTGCTGGATGACCTGTTGAGCACCGTGATAACGGCGAACAGCTCCGCCGGAATAAGCTTTGAGGAATTTGCGCTTTGCACCGTGGCGTCGCTTTTGCTGGGTCTTGGCGCGGCGGCGGTATACATGTTCCGCTCAAACTACAGCAAGAGCTTTGTCGTCACGCTGGCGCTGCTGCCCGCCATAGTGCAGGTGGTGATCATGATGGTCAACGGCAACGTGGGCACGGGCCTTGCCGTCATGGGCGCTTTCAGTTTGGTGCGGTTTCGCTCCGTTCCCGGCTCCGCAAAAGAGATTGGGGCCATATTCTTGGCGATGGCGCTGGGGCTTTCCACCGGAATGGGCTATATAGGAGTGGCCGCAATAACGCTGGTCTTTGTGGGCGGCGCGTGGGTGCTGCTTTTCGCTACGCCCTTCGGAAACGGCGACGAGAACGACCGGGAGCTTAAAATAACCGTGCCGGAGGATCTGGATTACACCGACATGTTTGACGATATACTGAAAAAATACACCGCGAGTTCAAAGCTCCTTCAGATAAAGACCACCAATATGGGCAGCCTTTTCCGCGTGACCTACAGCATAAGGCTGCGCGACCCAAAAAAGGAGCGCGCCATGATAGACGAGCTGCGCTGCCGCAACGGAAACCTTACGATCTCCTGCGGGCGGGCGGTCTCCGGCAAAGAACACGAGCTATAATAGAAACAGGGAGATAATTATGCGTAAAATTAAAAACAAAACGATCCTGCCGTGCGTCGCGGCGCTGATGTGCGCAATACTTGTCGGCTGCGGCAGTTCCAATACGGAATCTTTTTCATCCTCCTTACAAAGCGGGGAGCCTGCCTCCGAAATGGCGGAAACAGGCTCCCCAGCGGCCGGGCTGACCGTGGGAGCGCTGCCCATTGACCCGGAATTTTCCGACAGGGATCTGGATGGATCCTGGGACGACGCGACGGCCGCCCATATCACGCTTACGGGCGAGGGCGCATCTATAGATGGGGTGGATGTTTCCGCCGACGGCCAGACAGTGACGATACAGGACGAGGGCGTTTTCGTATTTTCCGGCGCGCTTTCGGACGGGCAGATAATAGTTGACGCCCAGGACACCGACAAAGTGCAGATAGTGCTGAACGGAGTGGATATAAAATGCGGTGACGGCCCCGCCATATATGTAAAACAGGCCGACAAGGTGTTTATAACTTTGGCCGAGGGCAGCGAAAACACGCTTTCCGACGGCGCGGAGTACGAGCTTGCCGAGGGCGAGGACGAACCCAACGCCTGCGTTTTCAGCAAGGACGACCTGACCATAAACGGCTCGGGCGCGCTTTTGGTGACTGGAAACTACGACCACGGCATACGCGGCAAGGACGACCTCAAGATAACCGGCGGCAATGTGACCGTTACGGCGGTGGGCGACGCGATAAAGGGCAAGGACTGTGTGGCCATCTGTGCCGGAACCTTTGATCTGACGGCTGGGGGCGACGGCATACAGTCAAGTAACGACACGGACGCCAGCTGCGGATGGGTATCCATAACGGGCGGGAGCTTCACCATAGACGCCGGAAACGACGGCATACAGGCGGAGACCACGCTGCAAATAGGGGATGGCACATTCGACATAACCACGGGCGGCGGCGCGGAGGTATCCTCCACCTCCGAAAACGCCGGTCAGGCGGGCGGCTGGGGCGTGTGGCAAAACCCGCTCGATACGACGGAGGAGACCTCCGACAGCGCGAAGGCACTTAAAGCCAGCCAAACGCTGCTGTATATCGCGGGCGGCGAGTTCACGATAAACGCCAGCGACGACGCGCTCCACTCCAACGGCGACGTGACGGTGGCGGGCGGCGGGTTCACCATAGCGACCGGCGACGACGGGCTTCACGCTGATGGCGCGGCCACTGTTTCCGGCGGCACGGTGGATATAATCGAGGGCTACGAGGGCATAGAGGGCCTTTCGGTGGTGATCTCCGGCGGCGAAATAACCCTTAAAGTCAGCGACGACGGGCTAAACGCCGCGGGCGGAAACGACTCCTCCGGCATGGGCTTTATGAAGCAGGACGCTTTCGGCGCGACGGAGGGGGCCTCCATACTGATAAGCGGCGGAAAGCTCACGGTGGATGCGGGCGGCGACGGGCTGGATTCCAACGGCAGCCTCACCGTTACGGGCGGCGAGACATATGTCTGGGGCCCCACCAACAGCGGAAACGGCGCGCTGGATTACGCGGGCGAGGCGACGGTATCGGGCGGAGTGCTGGTGGCGGTCGGCTCCACGGGTATGGCCCAGGGTTTTGGCGCCAACTCCACCCAGTACAGCGCCATGATCAACGCCTCCGGTACGGCGGGCGTGGAGCTGGTCATAAAGGACGCGGACGGAAACGCCGTTATAACCTGCACCCCCGCAAAGGACTATCAAAACGTGGTGTTCACCTGTCCCGCCCTGGCTGACGGCGAGTTTTACACCCTGACCTCCGGCGGCACGGAGCTTTGCACAGTCGCCCTCTCCGGCATAGCGACGAACTCCGGCGGCATGGGTGGTATGGGCGGTATGGGCGGCGGGCGCGGTCAGGGATGGATGAACGGCGGAACTCCGCCCGACATGCCCTCCGACGGTTCCAGACCCTCCATGGCGGAAGGGACAACGCCGCCCGAAATGCCCTCCGGCGGCATGACTCCTCCCGGTGCGGCTCCGGATGGGTCGTCTTCGGACCTTGTCTCCGGCGCCACCTCCAACACATGAGCGGAGTGGGCGGGCTAAAATAATAACTGCGGGGCTGGCTTTATGCCGGCCCTGTTTTTTGCGTGAGCATGCTCAAAAAAACTAGTGTAAAGTTTTGAGCACGGAGTAAAAAGCGCGGTATCGGGCGAGCTTGCGCTTTCCGCAGAGGGCTTGTAAGGCCGTGCCTGAGAGCGTAGCCCTCCGGACAACCGCCAAAATAATGCCGCGAGCCTGCGGGTGGGCGCGGAACTTGCAGCTGCGCGCGGCCGCGGGCTAAAATAATAACTGCGGGGCTGGCTTTATGCCGGCTCTCTTTTCCGTAACTTTGGCGGTGTTAAAGTCGCTGTTTGACAGGTGGCAGCGCCACCTTGCTTTTTACAAACCGAGCGGCCTTAGCCCACTAACACATCCACGTCGCTGTCGGCGCGGCCTTAGCCCACCAACACATTCATTTCCAGATTTGCGCGGCCTCAGCACGCCAACGCATTTATGTCCCGGCTTGCATGGCCTTTAGCCCACAAAACTGCGCGCAAAAAAACAGGGCCGCGCAAGGCGACCCTGTCCAAACTATATGAGTGCAGATATTCCGCCCTATCAGCCCTGGGTGGAGGTGGAGGATTCCGGCGCGGCGGAGGAAGTCTCTTCGGCGGTAAAGCTGGCGGGGACCAGCTCTTTCAGCGCGGAGATGATGCCGTCGGACGCGGCCTGAGCCTTTTCAGGGGTGTAGCTGTCGCTGCTCTGCGGGTTGCCGGCGGCCTCAAGCAAAGGCTTCGCCTCGTCGCTGGTGAGCAGGGTGGTGATGGTGGAGGTTATTTCCTTGGCGTTCTCGGCCATCATGGTCTTCTCCTCGTCGGACATGGCGGAAACATAGGAGGTCACGGCGTTCTTTATGTCGTCGGCGGTGAAGTCGTTTTTCTCCGCCCAGTCCATGATGCCGGTGGCGGCGATGACGGCCTTTAGAGAGGAGCCGGCCGTGCCGGACTCAAAGTTCTTTATGCCATCCAGCGCCGCGGTAAGGGCCTCGCTGTCCATGGTCTTGCTTTCGCTTTCGGACATTGAGGAGGTCTCGGAGCTTTCAGACGCGGGTTCGGACGCGGAGGTCTCCGGCAGGGACTCGGACTCGGGCTGGGACTGTGTACCGCCGGAGCAGGCGGCCAGGCTTACCGTCAGAGCGGCGGCCATGGCGAGGGCAGCATATTTTTTAAGTTCAGAATTCATAGTTATTTCTCCTTCTGGCTCTTTCCTGAGCCATAACAAAGGATAACCTTAAAATATTAATATTTTTCATATCAAATGCAAAGATTTATTATGTTTGGCGTGTTAAGTACATAAAGGAATAATATAGCAAGAGTATTGAAAAATGTTGGATAATATTGCTCTTTTGTCTTTTAAAGTTGTATAATGAAAAAAAATAGGCGCCGCTTGGCGTCAAAACCTATAAATACATAAAGGCGGTGCGGTTATGATAAGGCTGGAGGGCAAAAACGGCGTTTACGTCGAATTTACACGGCGCGGTGCGGCGGTGACCTCGCTCTGCTTTCCTGACAGGGAGGGCAGGCTGACCGACGTGGTGCTGGGCTACGGGTCGGATGAGGAGTACGACGGCAGCGGGTACTATTTCGGCGCGACGGTCGGTCGTGTGGCCGGGCGGATAAACGATGCGGAGTTTTCGCTGGACGGCAGGGAGTACCGCCTTGTTCCCAACGAGGGAAAGAATCAGCTTCACGGCGGGCCTGTGGGGTTTGCCTCCCGGGTGTGGGACTGCGACGCGCGAGAGGACAGCGTGGTTTTCAGCCTTGTTTCGCCGGATGGGGACCAGGGCTTTCCGGGCGAGATGCAGGTGAGCGTGACCTACGGCTTCGATGGAAACACGCTGTCAATCGAGTACCGGGCCGTATCTGACAGGGACACGCTGTTTTCTCCTACGAACCACTGCTATTTTAATCTTGAGGGGCACGACA
>CAYONL010000070.1:7559-10233 GCA_964405305.1 uncultured Oscillospiraceae bacterium
CGCCGGAAAGCTGATGACGGGCGCGCTTATCCCTGTGGTGGGCACGGCGTTCAGCTTTCTTGCGCCGCATGCGATAGGCGATGGCCTTTCCTCGCCCCATGAAAATATGCTGGAGTGCAAAGGCTACGACCACTGCTACGTTTTGGATGGCGAGGGCTTTAGAGAGACGGCGGCCCTTGCCTCGCGGGAGAGCGGTATAGCGCTGCGCGTATTTACGGACATGCCGGTGCTTGTGCTTTACACCGCCAACGGGATAAAACCCTTTGCGGGAAAGGGCGGCGCGGAGTACGACCAGTACGGCGGCGTCTGCCTTGAGACGGAGTTTTTCCCCTATGCGCCGGAGCACACTGAGTGGCGCGTGCCGGTACTTAGGGCCGGACAGGAGTTTTACAGCCGCACCGAGTACAGGCTGCAAAATTTCTAAGGCCGGGCGGGGAGCTGTCCTGAAAAAATGATCGGAGGACTTGGCAAGTGGTAAAAGCAGTTGTTTTCGATATGGATGGGCTGATGTTCGACACAGAGACGCTGGCGACGGAGTGCTGGCTCGCGGTGGGCAAGGAGTGGGGCGCGCCGGTGGACGAGGCTTTTTTAAAGACGCTGGTCGGCCTGAACATGCGCTCTATAAAGGTTATCTGCCGGGAGCATTTTGACCCGGACTTCGCGCTGGAGGATTTTCTGGCGCAGGTGAATCACCGCTACCGTTCCGTGCTCGAGATGGGTATGCCGGAAAAGCCGGGACTGAGGGAGCTGCTTTCATGGCTGCGCGAACAGGGGCTCGCCATAGGCATGGCCACCTCCTCCAGCACCGACACGGCGGAAAGGAACCTTGCCATCTGTGGGCTCAGGGAATACTTTGACGCGCTCGTATGCGGCGAGATGGTCAAAAACGGCAAACCGGATCCGGAGATCTACAGCACCGCCGCCATGACGCTGGGTTTTGAGGCGTGGGATTGCGCCGCACTGGACGATTCGCCCGCCGGTATCCGCTCGGCCCATGGCGCCGGTCTGCGCGCCGTGATGGTGCCGGACAAAATAGCGCCCACGCCGGAAATCGAGGCTATGGCGGTGGCCGTGCTGGACAGCCTGCTGGAGGTTCCGGCCTGGCTTGCGACAAACTAAAAAAACGGAATAAAACGCGCGGCGACCCAAAAATATGAGGAGTAAAGCCTATTGCCGGGAAGTGCGCCATAAGGCTGTTTCGCATGAGGAAAAACAAAAGACCCCCGAAGGGCGGGTGCTCATAAGACAGTAATATTGTTTTCAGGTACGGCATGACTTCGGTCATGCCGTTTCCTGTTTCATCAGTTCATCCAATGGAATAAAACCCACAAGGTCATAGGCGATGTGGATACCCTGCTTTCGCTTGCCGCTGGACTTGTCGGGGGCATCAATATAGATTGCCTTGACAAGCTCCCGTAGCGCATAGGGGGTTAGCTCCTTTACATCGGCGCACCTGTGTACCCTCTGAATAAACTGCTCCAAATCTTCAATCTGTCGTTCCTGTACTTCAATTTCCTGCCGCAGGATTTTCGTTTCCGTTTTCAGCTGTGCCTGTTCGTCCTCATAGGTCTTGCTCATCAAGGAAAAGCGTTCATCGGAAAGAACACCCTTTGCATTGTCCTCATAAATCTTGATGAACAGCCGGTCAAGCTCCAAAACGCGCTTTTCTGACTGTGCAAGCTGCTTGCGCCGTATCCTTATTGCCGCCGCGCTCTCCGTTTGGAGCTTTTGCTCCATGACAGCGCGGAAATGAGCCTCATAGCGGGAAACATACGATAGAACGGCGCTCATGTGCATCCAGACCAAATCCTCCAAAACGACAGCTCGAATATAGTGCGCTGAACAAGTTCCCTCATTGCTGCGGTAGTTGGAGCACACAAAGAAGTCCTGCCGTTTTTCAAAGTAGCTTGTGGTGCTGTAATACATTTTTTGCTTGCAATCGGCGCAATAGACCATGCCGGAAAACAAGCTGCTCTTGCCCGTCTTTGTCCTGCGGTGGCGCTGCTGACGGATTTCTTGTACCTTGTCGAACACATCCTGTTCGATGATAGCAGGGTGGGTATTGTAGAATATTGCCTGTTTGTCGAGGTCGTTATGCCGCTGCTTTTTGTCCCAAATGGATTTTGTGTAGGTCTTAAAATTCACCGTGCAGCCGGTATATTCCCGCCGTTCTAAAATATTGCGGACGGTAGTTTGCTGCCAATGGCAGCAGTTGTCGTCCTTTGTCTTGGCGGGTGGGTTTCTTCCCTCGCGCAAGTGGTAGGCGGATGGCGTTAAAACCTTGTCCGCCGTGAGCTGCTTTGCAATCTGCATGGGGCCTCTGCCCTCCATGCAAAGGGTGAAGATGCGCTTTACCACTCTTGCGGCTTCCTCGTCAATAATCCATTGCTTTGGGTTTTCCGGGCTTTTCTTGTACCCATATGGGACATTGAAGGTCAGCGTTTCTCCACGCTCGCCCTTTGCCTTATTGACCGCCCGAATTTTGCGGCTGGTATCCCGAGCGTAAAATTCATTAAACCAATTTTTGATTCCGGCCATGTCGTTGTCCATGCTGTTGGGGTCAATACTGTCAAAGTTATCGTTGATGGCAATAAACCGTGTGTCATGCTCGGCAAAGGTGATGTTGATAAACATCCCAGTCATGGACGAATTACGCCCGAAACGGGAAAGGTCT
>CAYONL010000071.1:0-5622 GCA_964405305.1 uncultured Oscillospiraceae bacterium
CGTTGAGCTTCAGCTTGTAGGTGGTACTGGAATGACGGAGCGAATGAAAAACCACCTTCGGCAGCTTTGCTTCCTCACGGAGCTTTTCAAACTCTTTGAGCATCACGCGATCCTCACAGGGGCGGCCATTGGGAAGGGCAACCACCTAATTATATTCCTGATACTCGTCGCCAAGGAAGCCCGGCAGCTCGTCCTGCGCCGCCTCACCGCCTGAAAACGGCTGCACGCTCGGGCTGTGACTATAAGGGAGTATCATTATCGTATGTGCTACTGCTAAAAGGCTGCCCTGCCTCCGGTGTAGATGGTATCGCTCGCTCATTAAGGGGTCATGGCGCATCCACCGGGGCGGCACACACAGAATGTATCCGTCTGCCTTATACTGCGCCGGAATTATCCGCCGGGCTTTCTTTGTCAAGGTGTAATGGGCAGCCGTGTGGAAAGGGGAGCTAAACACACGGCGTCCATCCCGGCTTAGTTCAGGTCAAAACCAAGATCGCAATAATCAGCTTAAGTCTTGCGTCGATCTCGGCAATATCTTTTGGGTTTGTGTCGGAGCCCATCACCCGGTACATCCAGCCCCCGTTTTTGAGATATCTTTTTATAACGCTCCCAAAACAGGTCGTCTCGTTCCGGTTGCAGACAACAGCCCCGATATTATATAAGGGCGAAGGGACGCCGCTATCTATTCCTCCGCTTACCCCAAGCAATTCCTCATCCGACAGCTTGCCGCTTTTATGGTCGTCCATATCATATTCCTCTCATCTGTTAATAAAAGCAGCCACGCGAGAGCTTGCGTTATCCTGCGGGTTCCTGTAAAAGAATCGGTGATCGTACAGAAATGATCCGTCTTTTTCCGGATCTTTTTGAGTCCATTTGCAATGACTTCCTCAGTAATCGTCTCGGGGCGGGCCTGCAATTCATTTAAGAGACTGTCCGCTTCTTTTTCGGTCGGCTTGACGCCCAGCGCTTTTATAACAGCCGTCAGTTCCGCCGCCGACTTTGCCGAGAGGATCTTTGCCATCGTTTCCTTTGTGATTTCCCAAGCCGTTGTAAAAGCCTCCTTTATGTTTTAGCAATCCTCTTGTTTTTCGGCTCTGGGCGCGTATTTGTCTCCGGTTTCCTTGAACCGCTCGTACCAGCCGTTCTTGAAATACACGCACGCCTTCATGTCGGGCGCAAAATAATTGCCGCCGCCCACCGTACCGCCGGCGCGGCAGCCGCCCTTGCATTGGTAGGTATATTTGCAGGTCACACATTCGGGGTTGTGCTCCATATATTCGCTCACCCGGCAGGTCATCGCCCTTGTGTAGCTGGATTCGGTCAGGATCTCCCGCAGCGGCGTCTCAAACGCGTTGGGATACTGCTTTGCCACAGCCTCGTCGATCATGGACATGCAGGGGATCACCGCTCCCTCAGGGCTTAGATACATGTTGTTCCTAAGCGCACCGCATATAGGCACGTTTTCGTAGGTTTCAACGGCGCCCTTATCGAACGGAATGGCGTAGTGTTTTTCAGCCTGGCTGTACTGGAATGCGCCGTCCAGCATGATGTCGATGGGCGCGCCGTCCTCAAAGTACTGCGGGATATATTTCAAATACTGCTCAAAGCCCTCCTCGTCGGAGAGAAAGCTTTCGGGCTGGTTGCACCACTGGCCGGAGGGCGACGCGACGTTGATTTTCAGCGCACGGCAGCCGACCTCATGCAAAATATTCACCGAGTCGCGGATAGTGTCGATGCTCTTTCGGTGCAGCACCATGGAGGACGATGCGGGCACGCCGTATTCCTGAAGCAGCCGGAAAGCGTCGAGCGCCATCTTTTCCGCGCCGTCTATACCGCGCAGCCAGTCGTGCCAGCCGGGACCGTCGTAGCTGATCTGGAAGGACGGAGCGATCTTCCGGCTTTTAAGCCCGTCCAAAAGCTCTCTGTTCACCAGCTTGCCGTTGGAATATATGGTGGTGATGCGAATATCGTGACGAATGAGCTCGTCAATGATCTGCCAGAAATCGCTGCGGATAAGCGGCTCGCCACCGGTGATGCTCAACTGCTTGATGCCGCATTCCGCCATCTCACCGATGATTTTCATACACTGTTCAAGGCTGGGCTCACCGAACTTGCCCTCGTTGGCCGACATAAAGCAGTGCTTGCAGCGAAAGTTGCAGTTGCCGGTAATGGACCACTGCACGCTCTCTTTAAACTGGTTGTTGTAGCGGTGATATTGCTGATAGGGCAGAAGCTCGGCGCCCTTTTCGCACAGGAGGATGCCCTTATTTTTAAGGTTGTGCTCAAAGAAAGCGTGCTCGTGCTCAGATAAAGACTCTATGTCAATATCGCTGTCTCCGCCGCACTGCAGCAGCAGAGCAAACAGCTCCCTTGCAAGAAACTCGTTTTTTTTGCTGAGCACATCACAGATGGCGAAGGGCAGCTTGTCATAGCCGCATAACTGCTTGTTGGGAGATAAAATGTAACAGCTCATCATTGTTCTCCCGGTATTTCTATGATCCTTGATACAGAGTCGGGAAGCCATCGTCCTTGCGCCGCTGAAACCTGCGGCTGCTCAACACTGTCCCGGTCGCACCAGTCGCCATTGGCGGCCCATTGGTATCCTTTGCTTTTTATATAATCCCTGATTTGCCATATTTGTTACTTATATTTTACACGACAGAGTTCACAAGAGCGGCACACTTTTCAGCCTGTCCGTGAAAAAAATCAGGGCGCCGGGTTTTATCCCGACACCCTGCGATCAACCGTTTTATGCTGGCGCTGCGGTGAAATTTGTCAGCCGACTTCCTTGGCCGCTTTCAGATATTCGTTGAAGATCAGGCAGGAGGCGAAGGGACTCAGCAGCCCCAGCCAGTCCACAATAGTGGCGTTGGAGATGTTGAGGATGAGGGAAAGGGCGCTTGCCGCAAACAGGACGATGCAGCAGATCAGCGCGATCTTTCCCACGGTGATGTGGCCCTTGTTGGTTTCGATGCCTTTGGCTCTTTTCAGACCGTTCATGCCCATGTACAGTTTGGCGGCAATGATGAGCGCCGAGATCGCCACCGCGATGATGAGTACGGTAAGCACCAGGCCCGCCGGCATACCGGAAGTCTCCACTATCGTGGCGCTGTTAAAATCTCCATTTACAAAGCCGAGAATAAGCGTGATGGTGTCGATGATTGCAAACACAATCATGAGATTGCTGAAGATGCGAAGTTTTTTCTGGCTGGCAAGTAGTTCCATAATTTATTCTCCTTAAATTTTAATTGTGTGGCTGTTTTTTGTTGTTCTATGTTTCCGACTAACGAAGCCGACCGGTTTGTAAAAACCGGAGCGGTGAGAGCGGGCCATCAGGAAACATTGTCTACAGAGTCTTTGGGCTCCTTTACTTCGTCCGGGTCCCAAAAGTGGGCCAGGCCGGCGGAAACACCCTCTAGCTCCTCATCAGTTAGAGGAAAAGCCTTCTTCTCTTTCAGGAACTGCATAATTTCCTCCGGCGTACCGCCAATGCCCTGCTCCTTAAAGAACGCGTCAAGTCTCTTTTCATCTTTCGCTTTCACAAAGGCTTCCTGTAACGCTTTGTTCCCGGTCGCCTTTTCAATAAATTCCTCGATGGTCACCTTTTTCCCTCCTCAAAACATATTTGTTGGCGATACTGTGTCTATTGAGTTTCGGAGTTTTGCGCCTGTGATAAGTGGTTTAAGCCTTCTTTAACTTCATTTTACACGACGAAGTTCACAAAAGTAGCACACTTTTCCACATAATCGCAAAAAATATAAAAAGCGCCGGGATTTTGTTCCGGCGCTTTAAGTGCAGGCGCATCCTGCGGCATGTTCAGGGTTTCAGGTTCTCGCGGGGCTGTTCACAAAAACGGCACTTTTGATCGCATCGGCAAAAAACGAAAGCGACATAACCGGCTCGATAAGATAGTCCGCTTTATTAATATAGCGGGGTTTTCTCAACATATTGGGTCGTGTCAAGAAGCTGCTTTTCCA
The DNA here is from genome assembly GCA_964405305.1 of uncultured Oscillospiraceae bacterium. Classification (GTDB taxonomy): domain Bacteria; phylum Bacillota; class Clostridia; order Oscillospirales; family Ruminococcaceae; genus UMGS1668. Next base: position 3,978 of record CAYONL010000071.1, read on the forward strand.
CAAGCTCCGCAAATATTCCGTTCCTTGCCAAAAGCTCATCGTAGCCGCCGTCCTCGGCAATAACGCCCTTGTCCAGCACGATGATCCTGTCGCACTGCCTGATGGTGGAGAGCCTGTGGGCGATGACGATACGGGTGCATTTAAGACTGTCCAGCGCGTCGGAAACCTTTTTCTGCGTGATGTTGTCCAGCGCGGAGGTCGCCTCATCAAACATAAGTATTTTCGGCTTTGCCACAATAGCCCGGGCGATCATAAGCCGCTGGCGCTGGCCGCCGGAAATACCGCCGGAGCCCTCTGAAATCATTGTCTGCATTCCCATGGGCATCTGGCGTATATCCTCGGCCATGCCCACCGTTTCGGCCGCGTTCCAAACCTCATCCAGCGTCGCGCCCGGTGCCGTCACCGCGATATTGTCGAAAATGCTTCCGGCAAACAGCTTGCCGTTTTGCATGACGGCGCCGATATTTCGCCTTAGCGACTTCAGATCAAGCGTGTTGATGTCCTTGCCGTCGTAATATATGGCGCCTCTGTCCGCCGTTTCAAACCCCATCAGGAGGCGCATGAGCGTGGATTTCCCACAGCCGGTCGTTCCCACGATAGCGATGTACTCTCCGCTGGCGATCTTCAGGGTCAGGTTGTCAAGCACCATCGGCATGGAATCGGTATAGCGGAAGGAGATGTTGTTAAGCTCTATCGCTCCGCCCAGACGCGTTACGATTTTCTTGCCAGAGGTGACCTCCGGCAGAGTTTCCATAAGAGGCTTTGCCTCTTTTAAAATCGGCTTTATGGTGGCTATGGTGGAGGCTATGCTCACCAGCGACATGAACGCGCCGGACACCATGCCGTAGGCCGTGCTGAAGGCGTAGTAATCCGCGACCGTCACGCCGCTTTCTATGGCGGCCCAGTACATGACCAGCGAGCCTGTCAGTGAGATGGAGGTGCTTATCACGCCGGAAAACAGAAGCAGCTTTGGCGGGCTGTAGCTGAGCTTTGCCTGTTTTGAGTAGAGACTCAGCCAACGGGAAAACACTCTTTTTTCCGCGCCGGCCAGCTTTATTTTTTGTACGCCGGTGATGAGCGCATAGGTCATGCCGCTCATTTTTTCCGAGACCTCCATAAGCTTTTCGCTGTGCTTTATCTGCGCCAGCGTAATTATTATGGATGCAAGGATGGTCGCGCCGGTGATAACCAGAGCGGGCACAACGAGCATGGGCGTATACTCAAATATCTGCGTGATGTAGATCACGGAAAACAGGGAGGTAAGCCCTGTTGAAAAAATGCTTGTGACCAGCGAGCTGCAAAGCCGGTTGATATATGTCGTTTTTGTGGAAAGCTCGCCCGCGCTGTATTTCTTGAAAAATTCGGCGGGCAGGGAAAACAGCCTTGCCATAGTCGCCGCCTGTACGGACAGGTTCAGCTGGGTATTTAGCCTTGTGGTCACCAGCGATTTTACGGAGCCGATCAGCAGGGAAGCCGCGCTTACGCTGACGGAAAAAACCGCGATGGAGAGCAGCACATTAAGGCTTCCGCTTTCAATGACGTCGGAAAAGAGAAGGTAGTTTATTTTGGGCAGCAGCAGCCCGATAAGCGTTGCGATAAGCGTTAAGCCCACAAACATCGCGATCGTTGAGGGCGTGGTAGTCGC
>CAYONL010000071.1:5632-10139 GCA_964405305.1 uncultured Oscillospiraceae bacterium
AGTATGTATTTGAGCAGCGTGGGTATGGTGAGCTTTTCCTGAGGGAACGGCTTGTAAAAATAGACCGCGTCGCTGGCTATAAGCTGTTCCGTTTTCTTATTAAGGCGCACCCGCCGCCCCGTGGCCGCGTCAAAAAAGCTGTAGCCGAACGCCTTGCCGGGAACGAGCGCCACAAGACTGCCGTCGCTCTTTTTTTTGCCGAGCATAAGGCCCGTGGCGTCCTTGTACCAACCGGAGGGCAGCACCACATTTCTGCGCATGATGCCATAGGGGTGCATAAAGTACTCCAGCTTTTCGTCAAGGCCGGCCACCTCTTTCGGCGGGTCGGTAAAGGGAATCCTGTAATAGCTGAGGATCTCATTGATCGCGTCCTCGGAGGACTTTTCGTTATCGTTTGCGCGGGCGGCGGCTCTTTTTCCCGTTATGGCGAAATTTACTTCCGCGCACGCCTCGTTGAGCGCAAGATCGTCCAACTGCCGTCTCTGTTTTATCTGTGCGTCAAACCAGCCCATGTTGCCGCCTCCTACCCGTTGGAAATAAGCTCGGTATAAATGCCGTTCTTTGCGTACAGCTCCTCGTGGGTGCCTCTTTCCGCCACCTTGCCGTGATCCATGACGATGATCTCGTTGCAGTCGCGGATGGTGGAGAGCCTGTGCGCTATCACGATGCAGGTTATTCCCCGGTTTGTTATATTTTTAACAACTTCCGCCTCGGTTTTTGCGTCCAGGGCGGAGGTCGCCTCGTCCAAAATGATAATTGTGGGGTCCTGCGCCAGCACGCGGGCAATCTCCAGCCTTTGCCGCTGCCCGCCGGAAAAATCCTTTCCGCCCTCAATAAGCCTATACTGGTATCCGTTTTCCCGCTGCATGATGTCCTCATGGATCTGCGCGTCCCGGGCGGCCATGATCATTTCAAAATCCTCTATGGATTTATCCCACATCTTTATGTTGTTTTCTATCGTGTCCTCAAAGATGGTTATGTCCTGATCCACCACGGCCAGAGAGCCGGTAAAAACGCTGTGGGATATTTGGCTTATCGGTGTGCCGTCAAACAAAATTTCGCCGCTCCAGGGTTTGTAAAGCCCTGAAATCAGCTTTGAAAGGGTGGATTTTCCACAGCCGGACTGTCCCACAAACGCCACGCTGTTCCCCGCCTTGAGGTTTAGATCAAAGTCCTCTATAAGCGGCCGGTCCAGCTTTGAGTAGCCGAAGGTGAGGCCCTTTATCGTGATGTTTCCGCCAAGCTTTTTATACGATGCCGCGGGGTCGTCCGGCTCGTCCTCCACATCGGTGGGGTACTGCATGACATCCTCAACCCGTTCCATCTCCGTGCGCATTTCCTGTAAGCCCTGGCCGGCGGAAATAAGCGTCATGGCCGGGGACAGGAAGGAACCCAGAAAGCCCTGAAACGCCATGATCATACCAACGGTAAACGACCCCTGCATGACGAACCAGACGCCGAGCATCGTAACCGTGGTGTTCGTCAGCATGGAGACGAAGGAGGGAAGCAAGCCGAGCGCCTGGTTCAGCTTTGCGTATTTTACCTCCTGGGTGTTTACGCTGGCCTGATAGCCGGCCCAACGGGAAAAGAATCCGCTCTCCGCGCCGCTGGCCTTTATCGTTTCTATCATCTCTATGCCGGAAACGGTGACGCCGGCAAGCTTGCCCCGGTCCCTCATCTGAACGCGGGTAAGGTTGACGCGCTTGCTTGAGATTATTTTCGACAAAAACAGGTTAAAAATAACGGACGCTATGCCTATCAGGCTGAGCACAACGCTGTACCGCACCATGACCACAAGGTAGAAGATCAGCATGGCCGCGTTCAGCGCGAGAGGCGCGAAGGTGTTTACAAGGCTGTTGGCTATGGTCGCGTTGGTGCCCTGCCGCTGATATATATCGCCCGCCATGCGCTGCGAAAAAAACTCCATCGGCATACGCAGCACCTTCCAGAAAAAGCTCGTGTTGCCGACGGTGGCCAGCTTGCCGTTTATGCGGTTGGTATATACGGCGTTGATGCCCTCGATGATGATTTGAATAATGGAGATGGCGGACAGACCGATCAGGAACGGAAGCGCCCAATCAGGGTTGGTGCCGGTCAAAAGCCGGTCGATAAATACACGCGAAAAGCCGGGCTGAATAATCCCGATCAGTGCGGATATGACCGCCATGGTGAAGGTGAGCGCAATTGCCGTGCCCGCACCCTTCAGACGTTTTTTTACGAAGGTGAGCACGCTCTTTTGCTTTCCGTCGGGCACAAAGGCTTCCGTGGGACTGAAAAGCAGGCAAATGCCGGTGAAGTTTGAGTCAAACTCCTCCATCGTTACCTCAACGGCGCCCCTTGCCGGATCGTTCAGAACCGCTTTTTTCCCTTTGAACCCATCCAGCACCACGAAGTGGTTGAACCCCCAGTGGATAATACATGGGAACTCGCCGCTTTTTTTCAGATCCTCCGGCTCATAGCGATAGCCCGAGGCGTTAAGGCCGTAGTGCCTTGCCGCAACAAGCACATTTTTTGCGTTGGAGCCATCCCTTGAAACGCCGCAGTCGGAACGCACCTGCTCCAGCGGTATCCATTTTTTATAATATGCCAGTATCATGGTCAAACAGGCCGCGCCGCACTCCAGCGCCTCCATCTGCATAATGACCGGCACCTTAACACAGCTTTTTGCTTTTTTCCCGCCCTTGCTCATATTAGCGCCCCCATCAGTTGAACACAAAGGATAGCGGTGATATGCTTTCCGTTACGATATAGGCGGAATATATGCCACGGTCTATCACATTATCGCTTCTGACTTTATAGACCCACTGTCCCACCTCAAGATTCCCCACGTGGAGCATATATTCCTCGTAGTCGGCGGTCATTATGCTCGGCTCGGCGGGTATGGAGGTTATCGGATACTCCGCGCCGTTTATCACAATGGGCATACCGTCCTTGACCGAGCCGATATATGTTTCCGGAACGTAGCAGATGATGGCGTTTCCGTCGCAAACAGCCACAACGGGCACCCTTGTTTCGAGTTTGCCAAATATCCCCCACACACAGGCGCCGACAAGCAGTATCACCACGGCCGCAAGTATCATCCAAACCCCGGGGTTTGAAACGTGGATGTAGTCCGTCAGCTGGTCGGGAGAGGATACTTTATCAATGCTCTTTTTTCTGAACAGTTCCTCATTCATTTTGGCTGTACTCTCCCGTCCGAAGCTATCGCTTTGCTTATGGTCAGTATATTTTTCCCGTCTTTATACTCATAGGAGACGTTGTCCATGCTCTTTTTTATCAGGTAGATCCCAAGGCCGCCTATGTCCCTCGACTCCGCGGGAAGCCCGGTATCCGGGTCGGCTCTTTGCAGCGGGTCAAAGGGGACGCCGTCGTCCATAAACGAGATGATCACAGACAGCGGCTCGTTAACGATCTCAACGCGCACAGTCACCTTTCCGGTGGCCGGAGAGTACGCATAGAGGGAGATGTTGCTGACAATTTCGTCCGTGGCAATGTCAAACTGGGCCTGTATCTTTGCGGGACACCCCAGCGCCTCGAGTTTGTTGTCGACAAAGGCGGTTATGGTTTCGATGTTTGCGATTGTGGCGTCAACGACTATTTCGCTCATTTATTTTCGACTCCTTTATAGCTTAAACAAAGCATCGTGATGTCGTCAAACTGGGGCGCGCCGCCGACAAAGGCGTCAATGTCGCGCTTGACCGCGTTCAAAACCTCCTGGGGCGGATTTTCGGAGTTTTCCGCCAGAACCTTCTCAAGGCGCTCCATGCCATAAAGTTTGTTGTTGGCGTCGGTGGCCTCGGTCACTCCGTCGGTGTACTGGAACAGCCGGTCGCCGGGATGCAGGGTGATGCTGCCGCCCTTGTAGCGTATGTCCTCCATACCCGCAAGGACAAAGCCCGCCTTTATCCTGAACGGTTCGTAAACGCCGCCCTTTCTGCATATAAAGGGCGTTTCATGGCCGGCGTTTACATAGCGGAATTCTCCGGTCTTGATGTTCAAAACGCCCTCAAAGGCGGTGATGAACATTCCCTCGCTGTTGGAGGCGCAGAGAATGTCGTTGACCTCCGTAAACACGTCGCCCATATCGGAGTGGAAGCCGGTGTGATCCTTTATCAGCGTTTTTCCGATGACCATGAACAACGCCGCCGGAACGCCCTTTCCCGACACGTCGGCCACAACGACAGCCAGATGCTCATCGTCCACCATAAAGAAATCGTAAAAGTCGCCGCCGACCTCCTTGGCCGGGTTCATGGTGGCGTAGATATCAAACTCACGGCGGCTGGGAAACGGCGGAAAGATGCAGGGAAGCATGGAGTTCTGAATTTTCGCGGCTATATCCAGCTCGGCGCCGATCCGCTCTTTTTCTGCCGTAACGGCGCCAAGTTTTTTGACGTAGTCGCGTACCTCCAGATACATTTGCCGGAAGGAGTCGGACAGTTCTTCTATCTCGTTGCCGGTTTTTATATCAACATTCGGCTGCTCATTTTTTTCAAGGTTGTCCACCATG
>CAYONL010000072.1:0-10126 GCA_964405305.1 uncultured Oscillospiraceae bacterium
AAATGCAACTGGGCGCTGGCCCATCTGGATACCTTCCCGGTGGAAGTGAACGGCGCCGACTATGAAACGCTGTTGCGTGTTCCCGGCGTGGGCGTGACCAGCGCGAAAAGGATCATAAGGGCGCGGCGGGACAGGTCGCTGGATTTCGACGGTCTGCGGCGCATAGGCGTTGTGCTCAAAAGAGCGCGGTTCTTCCTCACCTGCTCCGGCCACACCATGCAGGAGCTGCCCATGACGCCGGAGGCCGCGTTTCAGGCGCTCGTCTCACCTGTCACGGAGAGCATGCTTCCCGGACACGAGCCGGAACAGCTTTCGCTGTGGGACGCCGCGCCAACAAAGGAGGACTCGTTATCATGCCTGACAGGAGAGCTTTGATCTACACCTATGACGGCAGCTTTGAGGGCGCGCTCTGCTGCATATTTGAAAGCTACCGCCTCCACGAGCTTCCGCTGGACATACAGCCCGAGGCGGACGCGGAGATAACGCTTTATCCCCAGCGCTTTGTTCCCACCGAGCTTGAAAAGGCGCGTCGGGTGGACGCCGGTGTGCTTTCCAAAATGGGACGAAACGCCGAGAGCATGCTGCGCACCGGCTTTCTTTACGGCGAGGGCGGGCGCGAGCTTGCCATGCTGGATTTCGTGCGGTTCGGGCTTTCGGAGGGCTTTGGTCGCACCGCCTCCATGGTGGACCGGCCGGAGGTGTCGCCGCTTTTCCAGATGTGCCGCGCCGTTGGGAACGAGGCCCACCTGTTAAAAGGCTTCACCCGGTTTGCGGACTGCGGCGGTGCGCTTTCCGCCGTAATAACGCCGAAGCACTACGTTTTGCCCCTCCTAAAGAGCCACTTTGCCGTCAGGTACATGAACGAGACCTTTATGATATTTGACCGGACGCACCGGGCGGCGCTCATCCACACCGGCGACAAAACGGCCATCGTACCCGTGGAAAACGTGGAGCTGCCCGACGATGCCGAGGCCGGCAACGCCATGTATCAGCGCCTTTGGAAGGAGTATTACAACAACACGGCCATCCTGCAGCGCTACAACCCCAAGTGCCGCATGACCCACATGCCCAAGCGCTTTTGGCCCAACATGCTCGAGGTGGCGGGCGAGGTGTGATTGGCCCCGCGCCCCTCGGCATATGTTAATTATCCGTTAAATTTGCGGCGTTTACCCGGCTGTCATTGAAGTGGGACGCCCTCCGTGGTAAAATATATGAGGAAATATTATGACGCTTAAAAAGCTTATATTTGGAGGGAAACAATATGAAAAAATTTATGGCGCTGGTTTTGGCGGCCATGATGACGCTGGCGCTCGGTTCCATCACCGTTTTCGCCTCAACGCCCGAGCACGACGACCCGAACTGCGTGCTCGACAACGTGAGCCTTACGGTGGATGGCAAGACCTACACCTCTACCGGCGAGGAGACCATACGCCTGGCTTCCAATGTGGCGAAGTTTTACTTCAACGCCACGGCGAACATCGTACATGAGCGCTCCTGCAAGGAACAGAGCTCCGGTTCCTCCGTTGTTTTCGTCTATTACAGCATAAATAAAAAAGACTTTGTCAAGGCGGGCAGCGCCTCCAACCCCAACGGGCGCGGCGACGTCAGCTTCTCCGACATCAAGATACCAAAGAGCGGCTCCCTTGAAAGCGGCGACAAGGTCACGATAGAGTTCCGCTACGACAACGAAAGCGGCGGCTCCGAATACGACGGCGACACCGTGGTGACCTTCACCGTGTACATCGGCGACCACAGCGGCCAGCCTCTCCTGTCCGATCCCGGCCCCTCCGCCGCCACAAGCTCCGCCGCCGGCTCCGGAAGCGGCGTGACCACCGGCTCCGGCTCTGGCACCACCACCGCGCCCACCGGATCTGATGCAAACCCCAACACCGGGCTTGCGCTTACTCCTGCGGCGCTCGTGCTGCTTCCGGCTGTTCTGCTTCTGCGCCGCCGCCGCAAATAATTTTTGTTCTAAGTAATCGCTAATTAATTGCCAAAATTAAGTAGGAGCCTGCGGCGCATTTAACTAATGGGGCTTCCCGATTGGTCGGTCAGAAACATAGTCGCGCTGCTCGCTTGTAGCGCTTTGCATCGCTCGTTGTTTCTTCCTGCTCTCATTCCCGCTGAATCCGCCACTGGCGGCGCGGGAACGAGAGCCCCTAAGTTCCGGTCAGAAATATTGTCCCGCTGAATCCGCTACAAGCGGCGCGGGACATTGAGCCTTCGGCTGCACACTTTTTAGTTTACTGCGAATTATTCAACGGTTACCTAAAGCGCGCCCGCAAGCCTTATGGATAAGGCTGGCGGGCGCGCTTTTTATAGTTTTAGCGGAAAACCCTTGCCGCCCGGCTTTGCGGGCCGCCGGCTTATGGGATCACCACCACAACGGCAGCGGGTATTCCATCGGGTACTCCTCCGTCCGTTCGCCGTAGTGGATGATGAAAACGTCGTCCTCTATGGTAAAATCGGTGGGGTGCGCCGCCGTGGCCGTGACCGCGCCGCTGTCGAAATCCCAGACCGTGTTCGTGACGGAAAGCTCCTCCGGGCAGGCGGCGTCCAGCGTCATCGTCCCGTCCGGTGTGTAGACCGTGAGCACGGGTGTGCCGCTCGCCTGATACTCCATAACGAAATCGTACAGCGCCGCCGTATTGAGGAAAGTTTCATCGAGGCAACATTCGCCGGTCTCCAACTTTTCGGGATAGAACGGCTGGACAAGCGCGCCGCGCCCGTCCCTTTCGCCCAGCGGTTCCACATATTCATACGTGCTTTTGTATAAGAATTGATTTTTCGGATTGATGAGCGAGAGCCGTCTCATGGACGTGACCGCGAAGCTGTTGTCCTCCCAGTGATGCTTTACCGCCCCGGTGCTCGTGGTTACCTCTTTGACGCTCTTTTTGAGCACGACGCTCCACTTTGGCAGGCTTTGCATAAAGCTCTCGGCCTCCAGGTCGGAAAGGGCGCAGCCCTCGCCATCCTCAAAGGTGAACACCTCCACGCCGTCCTCATCCAAAAGGCGCGCGCCGTCCTCGTCCTGCACAAGCTGGGCAAAGGCGGCCTCCACCTTGTAACCGTCGCCCGTCCCGCTCATGCTCAACACCCAGCATTGCCAGCCCTCGCCCGCCCTTGAGTCCGCCAGCAGCGCCGCTATCTTCTCCCGGTCGCCCATAAGCTCCCGCTCCGGCGCGCCGCAGCGGTATTCCGAGGGCAGGGCTTTGGGCCAGTTTTCCGGCTCCCGCTCATACCGCCCCATGCGCCAAAGCGTGGCCGAAAGCTCGCTCCTCATGGCCACGGTTTCGTGCTCAAGGGCCGTATATTTGAGCACGAAGGCCTCGTCGCCGGACGAAAGCGTCTCCCCAGCCTCTGTGCGCTCGCCGAGCTTTTTAAAGCGCTCCAGCCCGGAACGCAGCTCCCGCTCGTTTTTCTCAAGCTCCGGGAACCCGGCTATGGCCTCATTTATAGTGTCCTCTGTCGGCGCGTCCATGCCGAACATGGCGTATATCCCGTCTATATCCAGCACGCCGGCGCGGTAGGCGTTTTCAATGACCTCCGGGTCGGCCAGCTCAAAGCTCCCGCCCAGTCTGTTCTCCTCCGCCCGCTGCCAGTTCCAGTTTTCCACCTGCCGCCTGATGTAGGGAGCCAGCACATCCCTGTCTTCCACCTCCGCCGCCGGTTCCAGCCCAAAAAGCCTTTCCAGCGCCGGCAGCCTAATTGCGCCCGAGGCCGCCGCTATAGCCGTTATGGAGAGGGCCAGAGCAAGCACCGCCGCCAACACCATCAGGACAAATTTTCTTCCGCCCGGCGCCCGCTCCGGTTTTTCCGAAACGGCGGCGGTCATGGCCATGATCTTCATCCGCTCCTGCGGCGCAAACTCGGCGGCGCTGTAGCTTTTTGCCGACGCCGTTATAAGCTCCTCCATCGTCATACCCGCTCACTCCCTTCCATTTTTTCTCTTATATCCTTTATTGTTCGGTAGATCCGGCTTGTGGCGTTGGCCGGCGTGATCTCAAGCTGTTTCGCGCAGTCCGCCACAGAGAGGCCGTAGCTGTAATGCAGCACAAACAGCCTTTTGGTCAGCTCGCCTTTGGCCTCCACCTCTTTCCAAATGGCCTCCAGCGCCAGCCGGTCGTCGCCCATAACGTCCGGAACATTTTGCGAAAGCTCAAATTCCAGCTTGTCGCCCAGCTCCTCGTCGTCAAGGTACACGCTGTCCCTCTCCCTCTGTCTGACTCCGTAGCAGCGGGACAGCTCATGTCTTGCGGCGGTAAAAAGTATCTTTACGGCGGAGTCCTCATCCAGCGCGCCCTTGGTCAGCAGCCGTCTGAAAAACGCCGCGTAAACTGTCTGGAGCACGTCGTCCGTGTCGCCCGTATCCTTTATCCTTGAAAAGACAAAGGCAAACACCCTGCGGTACGTGGCGTCATAAAGCTCGCCAAACAGCTTCTCCGCATCTTCCCTGTCCACCGCGTCACCGCCTCTCTTAATTTTACTTAATATAACCATAATCTTCCCGGTGCTTGTATTGTGCCCCGCCATCCTGTATGATTAATTGGGGGTGGACTGTTTTGTCTCACGCTCAATATAAGCCGCCATCTGAAAGTTTTCTTGCAGACTTTGTGAAACTATTCGCATTTGGACTGTTTTTCCTTTTTAACGCCGTAACGGGGACGGCGCTCCATTTTTTTACACGGGCTGAATGAAATCGGCCCAAAACACACTCATAATATACGTACAAAATTTAAGTGACCGAATAGAGGTGCAGTTCATGAAAACATACTTCAAATTGGGCGCGCTGCTTGTCACACTGGCCCTGCTGCTGACCGCGTGCGCCGGTTCCGACCTGCCGCACAAGTCCGCGGACGGCTCCGTAAGCTTTGACGGCTTCACGCTGTCGGCCACGGCAAGCGCTCCGTACGGCACGGCGCCGGATTCCGCCTTCCTGCTGACAACGCCGGAGGGCTATTCCGCCGCCGACGTTAAAAAGATGCTTTCGACGGAGCCGGCTTTCGACTTCGACGTGGCCGAGAGGGAGGACGGTGGCTTCACCATAACTCCGAAAAAGGCTCTGGAGTTGGGCAGCGAATACGCCCTCACCCTGAACCCGGTCAAGACGACCGCCGAGCCAAAAACCTTCAAATTCACAACTGTAAAGCCGCTGGCTTACTCCGGCTCCTACCCGGCTGACGGCGGCGCAGACATACCTGTGGATTTTGCGCTGGAGTTCACCTTCACCATGCCTGTGACCGGGATCGAAAAGCTTCTTTCCTTTGAACCCGCGCTCACCGGCACCTACCAGTACATAGGCAACAAGGCTGTATTTCTGCCGGACGGAGGCCAGGTGCAGCCTTACACTACATATAAAGTAACGCTCGCTCCGGGCGCTGCCGGCATATATGGCGGAGAGCTTGCCGAGGGCGTCTCCTTCAGCTTCACCACCGGCGACGGCTACCGAAGTGAGTCCGCCTACCAGCTTGCGACGGGTGGAGCCGACAACGCGTATTACGAGACCTTCCTGCCCGACGAGTATCCGATGATAAACGTGACCAGCAACAATTACAACGGAAAGGGCAGTGAGGGCGGCGCGGCCGACAAAACGAAATTCTCCGTCACCGTCAACGCCCTTTCCTCCTCCGACGACTATCTATATTATATCTACCAACTGCGCGGTATGCAAAAGATATCGTGGAATTACGCGCTTTCTGTGGACACCGAGGGGCTGGAGCAGGTCTGTTCCTTCACTCAGGAGGTGGATTTCTCCTCCGAGTTCGCCCAGCAGCACAACTATGAGTACATAAGCTTCCCGGATATGCTGGCGGCTGGCTGGTACGTGGCCACCATCACCACAGCGGATCCCGCCGGCGGGCCCGATATTGTTATGCAAAAGCTCATACAGGTCTCGCCCATAACGTATTACCAGCAGACCTATAACGGCGAGGGCCTTTTGTGGCTCAACAACGGTGTGACCGGCGAGGCCGTGGCTGACGCTTCGTTTTCTCTCTACCGCGACCCGACAAAGGCAGCCCGGGCCGAAGTTTCCACCGACAAAAACGGCATGGCGCTGTTCCAGTTCCCTGCCCCCGACCCGGAGGAACCGCGCAGCACCTACGACGGCGACCCCACACCCATAGAGGAACAGCCCACCCGCGCCGACTACGCGTTTTATTACACGGTGCGTACGGAGGGCGGTTCCATGGCCGGTGTGGCCTACTCCGACGTCGCCAAGGATAAAGCCTTTGAACAGAAGTATTATACATATATATACACCGACCGGGCGGTATACCGTCAGACGGACACCGTGGAGTTTTGGGGCCTGATACAGCCGCGTTCCGCCGAATACGCCGAACCGGCGCAGCTGCGGGTGATGTTTGGCGACTACAACGACCCGCTGTTGGAGCAGACCGTGGAGGTTGGCGAGGACGGCACCTTCCGCGGCAGCTTCAAGCTTGACAACGTGGCCTCCTCCTACTACAACGTCTCGTTCTGCGACGTTTCCCAGAGCTCGCCGATGAATTATCAGGACGTATGCTCCTCCTACGTCAACGTCTATCAGTACCAAAAGCCGGACTACACCTACGAGTCCTCCACGGACAAGGAGTTTTACAACTACAGCGACACAGTGACGGCCAAGCTTTCCGTAAACTTTTTCGACGGAACGCCCGCCTCAAACATGGCCTTCCTCTCCAGCTATTATGTAAGCGACCCGTGGTACTCGCCGGAAAACAACACGCCCGTCAGCACCGACAGGAACGGCGAGATAGCGAACCGCGTCAGCCTCCCCGACCTTGTTTCCAAGGAGGAATTGACGGGCCTCGGCTGGCGTCCGGCCACGCTGACCTTTGAGTTCACGAACGACCAGGCCGAGGGCGAATATTTCAGCATGACCGCGTCGGCGCCATTTTTCCCAAGCGACACCATGGTTATGGGCAGCGCGGAAACAAACGGCGGCAAGGCCTCCCTCACCGTAAACGTCAACAAGCTGGATCTTACAAAGCTCCAGAAATTTGAGGACTGGGCCGACGACGACTACGCCAATATAAAGGGCGAGCCGCTTGCGAAGGACGCGCACATTGAGATAATCCACAGCTTCACTGTAAGGACGCAGACCGGCACCTATTACGACCCCTACACCAAGAAAACGGTGCCCTCCTACGCCTATGAGTACAGGGAGGAAAGCTACGCCACCTTTAATAAAAAGACGGACGGCAGCGGAAAGCTCACCCTCACCGGCCTGCCCGCCTGCACGGAGACGGACTCCTACACCGCCATCATAACGGTGACCGACGGGCTGGGCAACCCGCTGACGGAGGAGGTATACCTCGGCGATTACTTCATTCCCCGGTACAGCGGAAAGGGCTATCAGCCCAACTACAACGGCAAGAATTACAGCTTTAATGTCGACACCACCTACCCCGCCGGCGAGTACGACTCCTACCCCTGGTCCACCAAGCTCTTTAACGCCGGCGACGACATGAAGGTCACGCTGTATGAAAACGGCGCCCCGGCGGAGATTGCGGAAAACGGCCGCTGGATAACGAACATAGTGCAAAACTCCGTCACCAGCACAGGCTACCAGACCGGCTCCTCAATGAGCATAAAGGCGAACGAGGATGTGTTCCCGAACTTCATGCTTTGCGGCGCCTACTTTGACGGGCGGCGTGTATATGTCATAAGCTATAAAAACATGGCACTGAACACCGACGATATGGCGCTGGACGTCTCGGTCACCACCGACGCCCAAAGCTATCTGCCCGGCTCCAAAATGTCCGCCACCGTCACGGTGCGCGACAAGGCGGGCAACCCTGTGAAAAACGCTTCCGTCTGTCTCGGCGTTGTGAACGAGGCCGTTTTCGCTGTCCAGGAGCAGTACATCTACCTCACCAACGTCTACAACGCCTGCTTTGACCCGTACCCGGTGTTCTCCTGCTCCTTTAACCAGCGGGGCGTGGAAAATCCCGAATCCGGCGGCAAGGGCGGCGGCGGCGGCGATGGAGCCATGACCATGCGCACGAATTTTAAGGACACCATCGGCGTTGTAACCGGCACCACCGGCGCGGACGGCACGGCGAGCTTTGACTTCGACCTGTCGGACGACCTGACCAGCTGGCGGCTTACGGCGCTTGCCCTGTCGCCGGAGCTGCTGGTCGGCAACACAAAAGATACTGTAGTGTCCACCCTGCCCTTCTTTGTCCGGCCGATAATGAACAGCTACGCGCTTTCAGGAGAGCCGGCGGCCATAATGCTCCGCGGCTTTGGCACAGACGTCACCGAGGATGAGGCCATAGGCTTCACCGTTTCGGTGGACGGCGGCGAGCCTGTCTCATATAACGGCAAGGTCGGCGGCTATACGGCGGCGGCCCTTGGCAAGCTTGCGGCGGGCGAGCACAAGATAGCCGTCACGGGCAAATGCGGCGGCTACTCCGACGGCATAGAGTCCACCCTCACCGTGGTGGATACGGCCATGGAGATGAATATAACCAAATGGTTCGACCTTTCGAAAGAAAAGATAAGCATAGACACCGACAAGTCGCCCATAACCGTCACCCTTACGAACAGCGACTGGGAACCGTTCCTTAAAGCGGCGTTTATCGTGGATTCCGGCTGGGCCGACCGAAACGACGAAAAGCTGGCGAGGGAGCTTTCAGGCGGCGCTTTGGCCGAGTTTTTCGGCGGCACGGCGTTCCTGTACGGCGACTACCTGTCCACTCCCTCCGTCACCGACATGCAGAACAGCGGCGGCAAGAGCGACGATTACTCTTACAAGACCAGCCTGCTCTACCTGCTGCCCTACGGCGAGGGCGACGCGATATTTACCGGCCGCGCGGCGGTGGCGGCTCCGGAGCCTGTGACAAACAGCGGCATGTCCTACGGAATTGAGGACGCGCTTTATAAGCTCTCCACCGGCGAGGCCACGCTTACGGGCGACGAACGCGCAGCCCTTCTTATGGGTCTTTGCTCGCTTATCCAGAACAGCCTTGGCGACAAAGCGGAGCTTAGCGAGGACGATATCCAATATGTTTACAACGACGTTGAGATAATCAGCGCGGATATACTGCGCTCGGCGCTGCAAACGGCGGATATCTCCACCCGCGCCCGGTGCTACCTGATAACCGCGCTGTCCTACGTTGACCGGACTGAGGCCGCGAAGCTTTACAAGGACGACATAGCGCCCCTCCTTAAAACCGAGGGCGAGGGCAAGTATATTCCGGCGGAGGGCGATACCCGCGCCGTCACCGTCACCGCGGCCGCACTGATGACCGCCATAAAGACCGGCGTTACCGACGACACGACCGCCATGGTGGAATATATCGCGGAAAAACAGGGCAGCATTTACACCAGAGGCGACGCGGCGCTTGAGGCGGCGATGTATATGAACTCCTTCCAGCCGGAGAGGAGCGCGGCCCCCGTCGTCAGCTATAAACTGGACGGCAAGACCGTAAAGGCCGACCTTGACAAGGCCAAAGCGGTGAAAATAGTTATGACGAAGGCCGAGTTCGACGGGGCCGGCTTCAAGCTTGAAAGCGGAACGGCCACGGCGCAGGTGGATTACAGCGGAAGCCCCGCCGACGCCGGTTTCGAGCCGTCAGACGCGGTGACCCTTACCCGCGAGTTTAAGACGGAGACGGAGGGCCTTGGCGGCATAACGGCCATCGTCTACCACATCAAGTTCGCGGCGGGCGCGGAGTACGGCTGCTACCGGCTGACGGACTGGGTGCCCTCCAACATGAGAGCGCGCACGGAAAACAGCTGGAACGAGTCGATATACGCGGCTTACGGCGGCGACGGCTATTGGAGCCGCTTTGACATGGAGAACCAGCTCTTTAACGGTTATATCTGGTACGGCGAGGGCACGGGCCGCGAGTTCACCATAGTGCTGCGGTGCCAAAACGTCATAGAGTCCGACGCGCTGACCGATTCGGCCTATCTCTTAAATACCGAGACCATGGCCGGCACAGTGCTGGCCGGCGGCGACACCTTTAGCTGGAAATAAATTTGGACCGGGGGCGACAGTATGAGCACAAGATGCACCGCGCTTATTCTCTGCGTGCTCATACTGTTCTCCGGCTGCGGAGCCGGCGAGGGCGGCACGAAAGCCTCCCACGCCTCCATCTCGGCTCCCGACTCCGGCGGT
>CAYONL010000073.1:0-10086 GCA_964405305.1 uncultured Oscillospiraceae bacterium
GGTATGCGGGCGTCGGTTATCTCCAACACCACGTCCACCAGCGGCAGGCTCGACTTCATCAGTCTGCGCGTTTTCGCCATATGGCCGGGAAACCACTGTATTGGGGTAGCTTCTTCCACCTCGTCCGCCTCCTTTTCATAATAAGTTATATTATACACACCTTACGGCAAAAAGAAAACACCGCCGCCGTAAATAAAATGAAACCCCCGCCGAATGGCAGGGGTTTTGTTACTATCGGACCTGTTTGACCTTCGCGGCTTTGCCGACCCTGTCGCGCAGATAGTAGAGCTTGGCGCGGCGGACGCGGCCATGACGCACCACTTCGACGTCTACTACGTTGGGAGAATGGATCGGGAAAACCCTTTCGATTCCACAGCCATGGGCCACGCGGCGAACGGTAAAGCTCTCAGCTATGCCGCCGTGCTGCTTGGCAATGACGGCGCCCTCGAAGATCTGTATCCTCTCGCGCTCGCCCTCTTTGATCTTGCAGTGCACCTTTACGGTGTCGCCTATCGTGACCTTGGGCAGCTCTTTCTTCATGCAGTCCTGAACAATCAGTTGTAAAGCATCCATTAGAATTTCCTCCTTATTGTTTTCCAGACATTCATTCTCACCGGAGCTTCTTCGCTGGTGACAGAGGACTGTCCGCTCGGCTAATTGCCGTCCCCGTCGCAGGGACACGACGGATTTGCGTTAGCTTAAATATATTACCATAAAAGAAATCAAAATGCAAGTTATTTCTTGCCTTTTATCTGAAAGTCTGCCCACTTTCGGTCAAAACGGCTTTTCTAACAACGCTGTGCTCCGTCGTCTCTATTCCCGACGAGGCCGCGAACGCCTCAAAAACAAGACTTGGGTTTATGTTCATCTCGGTGCCCGCCGCAAGCTCCATTTCGCAGCAATACGTTCCGCTTTCCTCTTTTAAGCCGCCAAGGCGAATTAAAGGCTTGATGTCCACAGATTTTTCGCCGCGCTTTGTGTGTTTCATGACGCAGACCTCCGTCGCGGCAAAGCATTTATCCCATGCGGCAATAACGGCGGCGGCATCCCCCTCCGCCTTAAAACTCACGTGGTACAGCGCCGTTTTTATTTCCGAGGGCTGCATCTCCGGCTTGCCTACCGACATTACGCCAAAGCCCGGCGGCAGAGCTTCGCGCAGGCGTCGCTCCAGTTCCTCCATGGTCATATCCTCGGTCACCCGAAAATCTACAGATTCGCACAGGCTCTCATACCCGAGCGAAAGCGGCAGAGCAAACGTCAGGTACAGGTGCGGGTGGAACCCCTCCGTATACCACACAGGGATCCTTGCCCGCCTGAACGCCCGCTGAAACGCGCGCATCACATCAAGATGGCTGATGTATTTCGCGCTGGCCGTCTTTGTATAAAACAGCCGCACGTCGCTAAAGCCGTTGTTATCCAAAGCACTCGCCTCCTATCATGCGGTTGGCTCCGCAGCCGGCGCATTTCTGGCGGCAGTTCGGCGTGACCTCGCCCGCCACGGCCATTTTGTGCTCTTTTATAAGGAAAGCCTTCGTTACACCGTAATCCATATGATCCCACGGCATGACCTCATCGTAATCGCGGCGGCGCAGCGCGTAAAAGTCCGGGTCAAGGCCGTTTTCTTTGAAAGCGTCCATCCAAAGATCAAAGCGGAAGTGTTCGCTCCACCCATCAAAGTTGCAGCCTTTACACCACGCGTCGTATATAACTTTGCCCAGCCGTCTGTCTCCTTTGGCAAAGATCGCCTCCAAATATGAGGTGTCGGCCTCGTGCCAGTCCAAATTTATTTTTCTGGAGCGCAGCGCCGCACGCATAAGCTCCTGCTTTCTGTGCAGCTCGGCGCGGCTGTTCTGCGGCTCGAACTCAAAGGGCGTGAAGGGCTTGGGCACAAAGCTCGCCACGCTCACCGTCACTTGAACGGCCTTGCCCTTTGGCCTGTCCGTAAGGCTGTAGAAAAGATCGACGACCCGCTGCGCCGTCTCCACTATCCCGCGCACGTCGTCATCCGTCTCTGTGGGCAGGCCTATCATGAAGTATAGCTTTACAGAGGTGTAGCCGCCCATGAAAGCCGTGCGGCAGGTCTCCATCAGCTCCTCCTCGGTTACGTTTTTGTTTATAACGTCCCGCATACGCTGTGTACCCGCCTCGGGCGCAAAGGTAAGGCCGCTCTTTCTTATGGTCGTGATCTTTTCCAAAAGGCTCTCCGAGAAATTGTCCACCCGGAGCGACGGTAGAGACAGATTCACCTTTTCGTCGTCCGTCCAGGCAAGCAGCTTGTCCAGCAGCGGCTCCAGCTCCGAGTAATCGCTGGTGCTCAGGGACGTGAGCGAAAGCTCGTCGTAGCCCGTGCTGTCGCAAAGGCCGCGGGCGTTGCGCTCCAATGTGCCGGCGTGCTTTTCGCGCAGCGGCCTGTAGATAAAGCCCGCCTGGCAGAACCGGCAGCCGCGTATGCAGCCGCGCATTATTTCTACCATGGAGCGGTCGTGTACAATATCCACGAACGGCACAACAAAGCTCTCCGGATAAAACACCTTGTCCAGATCGCTGATTATGCGTTTTTTCACCGGCAGAGGCGCGTCCTCCTCCGGCGAAACAGACTTCACTGTGCCGTCGTCGTTGTACGACACCGTGTAAAGCGACGGCACATACACGCCCTTTATCTGCGCGGCCTGTTTCAGATACTCCGCCTTTGTCCAGCCCTCGTCCTTCGCGCGCTTGTAAAGGGCCACCACCTCCGGCAGCACCTCCTCGCCCTCACCGGGCATGAAAAGGTCGATAAAATCACAGAGCGGCTCCGGATTGCAGGCGCAGGGCCCGCCGGCCACCACAAGGTTTTTAAGCCCTTCCCTCTGCGCGGCAAGCACCGGCACGCCGGACAAATCCAGCATGTTCAGTATCGCGGAATATGACAGCTCATATTGCAGAGTGAAGCCTATCATGTCGAAATCGCCGACCGAGTCGCGGCTTTCCAGCGCGAAAAGCGGCAATCCGCGCTCCCGCAGCAGCTTTTCCATGTCGCTGTCCGGCGCAAACACTCTTTCGCACCAGACCGCGGGGTCGCTGTTGAGCTGGGAATAAAGTATCTTCATCCCCAGGTGGCTCATGCCGACCTCATAAAGATCGGGAAAACAGAACGCAAAGCGCACTTTTACCCCGGCGGCGTCCTTTACAACGCTGTTTACCTCTCCGCCGGAATAGCGCGCGGGCTTCTGCACAAGGCCAAGTAAAGTTTCGGGTATGGCAGCCAAACGCCCGCCTCCTTTCAGAATACCGTGTTATTATACACGATGGCGGCAGGCTTTTCAAGAGCGCGCGTCATCTGTCCGACACAACGGCTATGGCAAGATATGCCGCGGTAAACAAAAGCGTAAAATTTTTTTGGGCAAAGGCGAGGTACGCCCCCAAAAGCAGCATCGGCGCAAGCAGCAAAGCGTCCGCCGCCAAAGCGATTTTTTCCGCCCGTGGCCCAAAGAGCCGCTCCAGCACAAGGCGCAGTATGCATCCCCCGTCCAGCCTTCCGACCGGCAGCAGGTTGAAAAGGCCCATCAGCAGATTTACGGCAGCCGCGCTTTCACCTCTGCCAACCGTAAAAAACGCCGCCGCCGTAAGATTTACCGCCGGCCCGGCAAGGTACACCGCCGCGTCGCTTGCAATATTCATTTGAGCTGAGCGCTCTATACGTATCCCAAACGGCGTGAGCATCAGCTTTTTCGGTATTTCTCCCGTAATGAGCATACCTGTAAAATGGCCCGCCTCATGCGCCGCCGCCGCAAGCACCGCCATCATGACCGTGGAGTTTTCGGAAAAAGCCAACGCCAGCGTAAGCACCGAAAAAAACAGCGGGCTCACCTCCAGCCGCAGCCCGCCTATCCTAAGCTTCAGCAAAGGCCCAGCGCGAACACCGGGTTTACATACCGCCCGTCCACCATCACTTCAAAGTGGACATGGGGCCCGGTGGAAAAGCCTGTGGACCCGGCTCGCGCTATCGTCTCGCCCTGCCTGACAACTGTGCCCGCCGCAACGCATATTTTCTCACAGTGCCCGTAGAGCGTTTTAAGGTTCGCGCCGTGCTCCAAAACTATGTATTCGCCGTATATGTCGTTTTCACCCGTCTCCAACACCGTTCCGGGCCAGGCGGCCGCCACGGCCTCACCCTCTCTGGCGGCGATGTCTATGCCTGTGTGGAAATCCTCGTTGCCGGTTATCGGGTGCTCCCTCAGGGCATAGCCCTCCGTAACATATCCGTCTGAAACGGGCAGTACCGCCGCGCACGAAAAAACAGCCGGCGACAGCATGGCGTTCTCCGGCACCTTGGAGTTTTCCGAATATTCGCCGGTAAAAAGGCCGCCCGAGGATTCCGCCGCGCTTTCCTCCTCTCCGGTTATCTTCTCCGCCGCCGATCTTATAAAACCCTTCGCCTCGCCAAAAAGACCGGCCGCCCTCTCATACCCCTGCGAAAAGAGCGACACCTCCGTTTTCACGCCCATTGCCGCCGCCGCCGCCGTGACCTGCCCGTCCAGCCAGCCCGGAAACCCCGGATCTATGTAGGACAGCACCGCTATGGTTATCGCAAGCAGCAAGACGGCAAACAGCGCAGCCCCAACCGCGCCGCCTTTTTTCCTTTTCACATTCATCGCTCGGCGCTTCACCCTGTATCTTATCGTCCTTGTGCCCGCGCTTTTTTGTTCCTCCATTTTTTCGCCTTCAAACAACATGTCCTGTACATATTATTAAAAAGCGCTTAAACTTAGAACCTGCTTTCTCCGTCCGATTGCGCGGGCCGTTTTCTTGTGGTAAAATACTGGTATAAAGCTTATGAAGAGGGCGTTACATGTACAAGATATTTATTGTGGAGGACGACATCACCATCGCCTCCCTGCTGCGCGAGTGCCTGATAAAATGGGGTTTTGATGCGCGCTGCGCAGGCGACCTCTCCGCCGTGACGAGCGAGTTTGACGCTTTCGAGCCGCATATTGTCCTGTTGGACGTCTCGCTTCCCTTCCATAACGGCTATTACTGGTGTTCGGAGATACGGAAGCGCGCCCCAACGCCCGTTATGTTCATCTCTTCGAACAGCGAGGATCTGGACATAGTCATGGCCATGGATCAGGGAGCCGACGACTATATAACAAAGCCGTTTTCCACCGGCGTGCTGGTGGCTAAAATAAACGCTGTCCTGCGCCGCGCCTATGACTACCGCGCTCCCGCCGTTTCCGATTCAGCTTGCGGTGCGGAGCTTTTGCCCGATGGCACGCTGCGCTACAAGGGAGCGATCACGGAGCTTACAAAAAACGAGTTTCGCATTTTAAAGCTGCTGTTTTCCTCCAAAAACACCATTGTCAGGCGCGGCGACATAATGAAGGTGCTGTGGGACTCCGAGAGCTTCATAGACGACAACACTCTTACCGTAAACATCAACCGCCTGCGCAAAAAGCTGGCCGACTGCGGCCTTGATGGCATTATAGAGACAAAAAAGGGCGAAGGGTATGTGGTACATGACAGCTAAATATCTGAAATACAGGCGTTCGGCGGCGTTTTCCGTTGTTTCGGCCTGCCTCCTTTTTGGCGCGGTGATGCTGCTTTCCGGTTCATCGCCGCAAAACACGCTGTATGCCCTGTTTATATATCTGTTTGTTGTCGGTACTTCCGCCGTATTCGACTTTATTGCGTTTCGGCGCAGAATGCAGGCGCTTTCGGATATTCTGTCGAATGTTTCCGAGACGAATCACGATTTTCCCGAAGCCGGCGACGCCATAGAAAAGCTGTATGACGAGATAATTTCCGCCACCTGTTCCGTCATGCGCAAGGAGCGGGACGATTTTTCCGCCCACGGCCTGGAGCAGGTGGAGTACTACACCATGTGGCTGCACCAGATAAAAACGCCCATAGCCGCCATGCGCCTCGCTCTGGAAAGCTCTGAAACGGATGACCCGGTGCTGGCGCAGGAGCTTTTAAAGATAGAGCGGTATGTAGATATGGCTCTCCAATACGCAAAGCTCGGCTCTCCGGGCTGCGACGTGGTGCTTAGGCCGACGGAGATAGACCCCATTGTCGTCGCCTCCATAAAAAAATACGCTCCTCTTTTCTTTTATAAGAACCTTTCGGTGGACTTTACCCGCACGGGCCTAACAGTGCCCGGCGACGAAAAATGGCTCGCGTTTATAATCGAGCAGTTCTTATGTAACTGCGCAAAGTATACAAATGCGGGCGGCGTACGTATCTATGCGCAGGACGGCGCGCTGGTTATCAGCGACAGCGGCGCAGGTATAAGCGCAGAGGATCTGCCCCGGGTGTTTGAAAAGGGCTACACCGGCTACAACGGCAGGATGGACAAGCGCGCCTCCGGCCTTGGGCTTTATATGGCCTCCATGGCCGCGAAAAAGACCGGCGTCAGGCTTTCGCTCACCTCGGCCCCGGGTAAAGGCGCCACGGCGTCCATAGTCTTTTCCACCCAGATAGAGATCATGGATGCGAAGCTTACCAAATTGTAAGATAAGGCGGGGAAATGTAAGCCAAAGCTATGGCGACGCATTTCCCCGTTCGTGTATAATCGGAGTCGAAGAAAGAATTTGGAGGCAAAGAAATGGAACTTCTTGAAGTTAGAAATCTCAGAAAAGTATATAACACCCGGCTGGGCGGAAAACAGTGCGTGGCGCTTGACGGCGTCAGCTTCAACGTCTCGGCGGGCGAGTACGTGGCCATAATGGGCGCGTCCGGCTCTGGCAAGACCACGCTGTTAAATATCATCGCGTCGCTGGATAAGTTTTCCTCGGGCGAGGTGCTGTTGGAGGGGCGCAGCTTTGCCGCCATCAGGGACAGCGAGCTTTCACATTTCCGGCGGGACAACCTCGGCTTTGTGTTTCAGGACTTTAACCTGCTGGACACGTTCACCCTGCGCGACAACATACTGCTCCCACTGGTGCTGGCAAGCACGCCCATACCGGAAATGGAGCGGCGCCTTGCTCCTCTTGCCGAGGGGCTTGGAATATCCGAGCTGCTGGAAAAGTACCCCTATGAGGTCTCAGGAGGCGAAAAGCAGCGCGCCGCCGTGGCCCGGGCCGTTATAACGAATCCGAAGATACTGCTTGCCGACGAACCCACCGGCGCGCTGGACTCCAAAGCCTCCGCAAAGCTGCTGGACAGGTTTGAGGCACTCAACATGGCCCGTCAGACGATACTGATGGTGACTCACAGCTCCCGCGCCGCCAGCTACGCCAGCCGGGTTATCTTTATAAAAGACGGCCAGCTATTTAATCAGATATATAAGGGCGACGCCAGCCGCCATGAGTTTTTTGACCGCATAATCTCAACGCTTTCAGTCCTCTCCGACGGGGGTGTTGACATTGGCTAAGGGCTTGTGCACAAGGCTTGCGATAGGCAACCTGCGGCGCGGCAGACAGTTATACCTGCCCTACTGCATCGCAAACACAGTCATGTCGGCGGTGTTCTTTATAGTTTTGGACATCATCTTTTCCAAAAGCATAGCCAATATGAGCTTTGGCGGCACCACCGTAGCGCTGATGACCTTCGGCGCTTTCGTAATGACGTTTTTCACCATAGGCTACATGTTCTATATCAACAGCTTTCTTATGAAACGCCGCAAAAAGGAGTTAGGCCTTTACGGCATACTCGGCCTTGAGAAAAGACATGTGGGAAGAATAATTTTTATTGAAAACGCGATAATGACCGGCGCGTCCACCCTTTTTGGCTTACTTTGCGGCACGGTCTTCGGCAAGCTGATATTTATGATACTGCTCTCCCTTACCGATACGGCCGAGGGCAGCACCTTTGACCTGTCGCCGGCCGCCTATATCATCACCGCGCTGTTTTTCGGCGTGATACTCGCCATGACGACCATCACCAACCAGCTGCAAATAAGGCTCTCCAGCCCCATAGACCTGCTGCACGGTGAACAAAAGGGCGAAAAAAAGCTGCGCGGCATTGTTCCGCTGACCATAGTCGGCGCGCTCTGTATCGGCGGGGCGTATTGGTTCGCCTACACGGTGAGCGAGTCCTCCCTTGCCGTGCTCAACTTCTGGCCCGCGGTGGTGCTCGTCATCATAGGCACGTGGGCGCTGTTTACGGCCGGCTCCCAGTTCGTGCTTTCCGCCATAAAAAAAAATAAAAAGCTCTATTACAAACCCGGCAACTTCATAACCGTCTCCGGCCTTGCGCACCGCATGAAGCAAAACGCCGCCGGCCTTGCGAATATATGCATATTGAGCACGATGGTGCTCGTCACGGTGTCGGGCTGCTCATCGCTGTTCTTTGGCCAGCAAAGCATCTATAAGGCCCAGTGCTCCGACGACTACAGAATGGACATCGCCTACAGCGTGCGCGCCGAGACTCCGGATTTTGAGCCTGTGGTAGCCGATATCAAAAAACTGGCCTCCTCCGACAACGTGAACGTCGACGATCTGTACGTATACGAGTCCTCCCGCGACCAGGTGCTGTACAAAGATGGAGCGCTGCTGTTCCGCGATGAAAGCGGCAACCTCCTCTCCGAACTGGATTATACAAACTACATGATGCTGAACAGCTACGTGATCCTGCTGGACGATTACAATTCCGCCGCCGGCACAGATGAAAAGCTCTCCGACAACGAAGTGCTCATACTGTATTCCGACGAGATAGATGAAGATTCCCTGACGCCGTTCGGCAACAACGGCTTTTCCGTCAAGCGCACCGTAACGGATTCCGTATTCACCGTCGGTAAAAACAGCGAACAGAAGATCCGCATATTTTTCGTCACGGCGAACAGCGAGGCGAGGGAACGCTTTATCAAAGTAATAAACCCCACGTATGTCAGCGGCCAGAGCGCAGAGGAACGCATCGCCTCCTTCGTTCTGAATTTTACCGGGGAGCGGGCCGACCGGGCGGCCTTTGTCGCCGACCTTGAGGACACCATATATGCTCCCCTCCGCCGCCAACTGGACACAGAGGCCTATTACTCCGTCACTTCCATAGACGTTTACAGCGCCGATGGGTACGGCGTGTATGGCGGCCTGCTGTTCCTCGGCATCCTGTTCTCGATACTGTTCCTGACAAACACCGTTTTGATCATATACTTTAAGCAGGTCAGCGAGGGTTACGACGACCGGGAGCGCTTCGCCATACTGCAAAAGGTCGGCATGAGCCACGATGAGGTCAAAAGCACCATAAACCGCCAGATACTCATTGTCTTCTTCCTTCCGCTCTTGGCCGCCCTGCTGCATATCGCCGCCGCCACCAACCTTATGGCTGTCGGCCTCAAGATATTCAATATGACGAACTCCGGTATGGTCATAGCCTGCGTCGCGGTCACCAGCGCGGTGTTCGTTGTGCTGTACCTGCTTGTGTACCGTTTTACCGCCTCCACTTACTACCGTATAGTGAAACGATAATAAAGCAGAACAAGTTCCACAAATTTAAAATAACCTAAAATTTGACACGGATAAAATTTCAGACTATTTGGGGCTATTCTCTGGCATCGGGCAAGCGACAATGTCCCTCAACTAAAATGCCATTGATTTGAATCGGAGGGAAGGCAATGACAGAGACGCTTTATGACCTGGTTGAGAAAAAAATTAAAAAGCGTTTAGCAATCAAAAAAATTATTAACATGGTAATATGTATGGCGATATTTGTTTTAGGAGTTTTTGCAACCATATACAAAGTAAATATGAAGGCGGTTTTCTTACATGCTTAAGGGAATTGACGGTCGACGGAACCATATTTGCTTCTGCAATTGCATTTATTTATGTATTGTTTAATGCGTTTGAAATGATAAAAGGCAAAGGATACCAAAATACTTTTCTATACTTTCTCCGCCTGTCATCGGCTGTTACAGAATTTATGATTTTGCTGATTGTGCTCATTGGCTTTCTGCCTATGGTAACAGCAGATCATCCTGTGGTAAATCGATTCGATATGCTTAATATGCACGTGATTATTCCTGTCCTAACGCTCTTTTCGTTTGTATTTCATGATTCGCCAATTGGCAAGCTAAAACCGATTCAAGGATGCAACGGGCTTATTTTTATAATCGTTTATACTGTCGCCATGCTGCTTTGCAGATAAGGTACAATAAGTTGCGCAAATTCAAAA
>CAYONL010000074.1:0-10031 GCA_964405305.1 uncultured Oscillospiraceae bacterium
TAAACCATGTCGTTGCACTTGCTGTAAACCATGTTTCTCTTGACATAATATCCGCCCCTACTACCGCGCCGCTTCGAGTCCCATTTTTACATAATAAATAAGCGAAACTCCAAATGGAGCTTCGCTTATTTGGCGCTCCAAGAGGGACTCGATTCTCACGACCGGGTCGTTCGGTCAGGCGCGGCTCTAAACGTCCACTGGCTCAATGGCTTACGCCGCCTGTGGCGGATGCAGTAAGCCATTGAGCAGGAAGAAATACAGAGCGATGTGAGCGAACAGCGAAACGGCGCGACAATATTTCTGACCGTTACGTTTATTCACTACCGCGCCGCTTCGAGTCCCTTAAAACAAAAAAATACAGGAACCTCAAAATGAGGCTCCTGTATTTGGCGCGCCAAGAGGGACTCGAACCCCCGACCTACTGGTTCGTAGCCAGTCACTCTATCCAGCTGAGCTATTGGCGCATGTGGCTTTTTGCCGCTTCAATAGAATAGCACATTCATACACCTCTGTCAAGCAAAAATGTGCCGTCAAGGGAAAAATATGCACATTTTTATTTTTCTTCTTGATTTGCGCGCCGCTATCCGCTATACTGAGCATACGGCTCAAAACGCCGAAAATTTTATAGTAAGGGGAGTCTTTGTTGACACTCGCATTGGTCATCTTTTTGTGTACCTATGTTCTCCTGCTTGTCTTGCCGCGGTTTAGGGCGTATATTGCGCTCGCTTCAGCCGCGGCATTTGTTGTGCTCGGAATTCTTCCTCTTTCGGACGTGCCCGCGGCCATAGACTGGAACGTGCTGCTCATGATAGCGGGCACCATGGGGCTTGTGTCGCTGTTCATCGAGTCGCGCATGCCGTCCCTTATGGCTGATGTGCTGATCTCCCGCGTGCCGAATGAAAAATGGGCGGTCGTCGCGCTGGCGCTCTTTGCCGGAATCGTCTCCGCCTTTGTTGACAACGTGGCCACCGTGCTCATGGTCGCACCCGTTGCGCTGAACATCGCGAAAAAGCTGAATATCTCTCCCGTGCCCTCCATTATCTGTATCGCCATCTCCTCCAACCTTCAGGGCGCGGCAACGCTGGTGGGCGACACCACCTCGATCCTGTTGGGCGGCTACGCCGGCATGGATTTTCTGGATTTCTTCTGGTTCCACGGCCGGCCCGGAATGTTTTTCGTTGTGGAAGCCGGCGCGCTCGTCTCCATGTTCGTACTGCTTTACATATTTCGCAAGGACAACGCGCCCATCACCTGCACCGAACGCACCGCCGTCACCGACTATGTGCCGTCAATCCTGCTGGGCGGCGCGGTGGTGCTGCTCATATGCGCCTCCTTCCTCCCCGATAAGCCCGCTATTACGAACGGCCTTATCTGCACCGGGCTTTTCCTTGTCGGCCTGATACGGGCCGCCATAAAGGGCAAGAGCTTCTCCGCCTTTTCCCGCCATCTGGGCGAGATAGACTTCTTTACCCTGCTTCTTCTCGGCGGCCTTTTCGTCGTGATCGGCGGCATAACCGAGGCCGGCGTGGTCGACAAGGTGGCGGAGATATTTGTCTCCATCTCCGGCGACAACATCTTCCTCATCTACACGCTGATAGTGTGGGCCTCCGTGCTGCTCTCCGCTTTCATAGACAATATTCCCTATGTGGCGACCATGCTTCCCGTGGTCAGCGGAATTGCCGGGCTGCTGGGCGTTGACCCGCACCTGCTCTATTTCGGCCTGCTTACCGGCGCAACGCTGGGCGGAAACCTGACCCCTATCGGCGCCTCCGCGAACATAACCGCGCTGGGCATACTGCGCCGGGACGGGCACAAGGTCTCCACCCGCGAGTTTATGCGCTATGGCGTGCCGTTCACCCTGTCCGCCGTCGCCACAGGCTATCTGCTCATCTGGCTCATCTGGGCTTAACGCTTATACAAAAAACGTCCCCCGTCATTTTTGACGGGGGATATTTTTATATATTACCGATCGCCGTCCGCCGTTTCCGCGGGGTCATATACCGGCGAACAGGTCGTTGAGCGCCTCGCTCATGGTGGGGTGGGTGAACACCTGGTCGCGCAAAACGGTGTAGTGCGCGCCAAGATCCATGGCCAGCTTTACGGTGTTTATCATCTCGTAGGACTCCTCGCAAAGCAGCGCCGCGCCCAGTATCATACCGGTCTTTGCGTCGACTATGGCTTTGAGCATGCCATCCGGCGCCCTGAGCACCTGCGCCTTCGGTATGGCGGCGGCCGGGAGCTTCGCCACCTTTACGTCGTAACCGGCGGCTATGGCCTCCTTTTCGCTCAAGCCCACCCGGGAGAACGACGGATCTATAAACACGCTGTAGGGCACATTTTTGCGCTTTTCCAGCGAGTAGTCGCCGCCCGTGAGCTGCGACAGCACCACCCTGTAGTCATCCAGCGAAACATATGTGAACTGAAGCCCGCCGTTTACGTCGCCCAGCGCCCAGACATCCTTCGCCGTTGTGCGCAACAGGCTGTCCACCTTTACCGCGCCCCGCGGAGTTGTCTCTATCCCGGCCTTGTCCAGCGCCAAAGCGTCGGTGTTCGGCCGCCTGCCCGTCGCAACGAGCACGGCCTCGGCCTCCAGGCGCTTTTTCTGTCCCTCGTGCTCAAAGACGACGGCGGCTTTCCCATTTCCGTGCTCAATACCTTTTACCGCGGCCCCGAGTATGAAATCCACACCCTTGGCCATCAGCACAGACATTATCGCGCCGGCCACGTCCTCATCCTCCCGCGGCAAAAACTGAGGCAGGTCGCTTATGACCGTGACGGTCGAACCAAAGCCCGCGTACATAGACGCGAACTCCAGCCCTATGTAACCGCCGCCGATTATCACAAGCCTGCGGGGCAGCTCCGAAAGCTCCATCATGCTATCGCTGAAATAGACGTTCGGGCCCTCGACGCCCTCTATCTTCGGCACCACCGAAACGGAGCCGGTGTTGATAAAAACCTTGCCGCCCTCAAGCTCAAGCCTGCCGCCCTCTGTGGTTACGCTGACCTGCTTTGGTCCGGTAAAGGAAGCCTCGCCGTCGATAACGTCCACATTCGGCAGGTTCGCCAGCTTCTCATAGTTCTTTTTACGCAGCATTGCGGTCAGGCGTGTCTTCTCCTCCACCGCGCGCTTGTAAAGCTCCGCCCGCTTTTCAAACGACATGAAACCGTGCGCCTTTGAGGCCTTCGCGCTTGTCACAAGGCTTTTGGACGGGATACACCCCACGTTTATGCAGGTGCCGCCGTACATGCCCTGGGACCGCTCTATCATCGCCACTTTTTCGCCCTTCGCCGCCAGCTTGCCGGCCAGTGTCTTTCCGCCCTTGCCAAAACCGATTATTATAGAATCATATTTTCCCATGATTGCCTCTCCTTTTGTTGTCGATACTGTAATTATAATTGTTGCAGATTTAAAAGCAATAGATAAATTGTGAACAAACGCGGAAAAACACAAATAATCTCCCTTTTCGCAAAATATACGCCGCACATTGCACCCAAGGCCCGTGTATTGCCGCGAAACGAGCGCAAAACACTCGCCCGCGACCAACGCCGCCGGCATCCATCCTCCCCCCGCGCAAAGCTGAAGGGCCCGCCGCCCGCGGTTTGCAGACGACGGGCCCTCTCGGCCGCTTGAACGGTTCTTAGGTAACCGCTGATTAATTGCCAAAATCACATAGGAGCCTGCGGTGCATTTAACTAAGGGGGCTTTCCGATCGCCCCCTTAAACCCCTTCGGGCGCAAGACTTTTAGTTTGCTGCTTGTTTTTTGAATTATTCGGCGCTTACTTAACTCTGATATTTGTCCAGCCCTTTGGGGCCGCAGCGCCCCTGCGGCAGCGCTGAACTCCCGCACACGCTTATAGTTGCCTAAAGATGGGAGCGCCGCGCCTTATAAAACTGTTTTCCGCCGTTTAGCTCCGCCCTGCGGCGACGCCGGAAAACAGCATTTCGAGATGTTTGCCGATATGCTCGAAGATGAGATCGGAGTATTCGTCGGCGTACTCCGCCCAAAGCGCGTAGAGCCTGTCGTAGAACAGTGGGCAGCCGGCGCCGTCCTTCGCCCCGAGTATCAGGCCGTATGTGATGTGGATGAGCTGACGGGAGTCGTTGTTGTTGAAAAGCACGGGCAGCTCGCTGTCGGACAGCTTGTCCACATCGGGTATCTTCGTCAGGTCGGTGGTGACATGGTAGTATTTCTGAGCCTCCGGAAACGCCCGCAGCGCGAACTTGTGCATCTCGCGGTAGAGGGAGGGATCCTTCATGGCGACGAGCTTCGCCGCCTCCAGCCAGTTGGTGCCGGCCGTTTTCAGGTGCAGATGGCCGCGGGTGTTCCTGCCTATCGACGGGAACGCCGAGAATTTGTCGGAGCCTGAATGCACGCTTATCTTGTACCCGAAGTGGTCGGCTATGGCGCAGTGCGTTTTCATCTCCCGGTCGAACTGGTCCAGATCGCCTATGTAGTCTATTCCCTTCTGGAACTCGCCGCAGAAACGCGGCGCCATGGTCTGTATTTTTATCCCGCGGCGGCGCAGCTCGTTGGCCACGAAGAAATGCTGGTGCGGCGTGGTGGGCGTCTCCGTCTCGTCTATGGAGATCTCGAAATCCACGTTCGGATTATTTTCTATGTAGCGGCGGTAGACCTCGTCTATAAAGCCGATGGCCTTTCCGTATATGAGCGAGGAGCGTTTCAGCTCCGTTTCATCGAAAGTTATCTCCAGCCCGCCGCCCAGATCGAAGGAGCGGCCCAGATATGCGCTTTCCATTTCCGGCTGTGGCGTGTAGGCGGCGGCCACCTCGCCAGCCGTCATGTGGGCGGCCCCGCCGAATATTTTTTCGCTGCAGTCCAGCGTTATCATGGTGTAGCCGCAGCCGAGCGCGTACTCTATCTCATAGAACTGTTTTAAATGGTCACCGTCGGCGCCCCATTTTTTCTGAAAATCCTCGCGAAAAACGGCGAATGTCACGCAGTCGAGCACGTCATTGAAGCTGCGGCCCGTCAGCGTCAGCTCACGTATGGACTGCTGGGCCAGCACGGGGTAGGCGTCGTATTTTTCAAATACGCGCAGATGGCCGGAGCAAGCCAGACCGAGCCTGTCGCCCACGCCTATGGTGCAGCGCTCGCCCAGCACCCGCGACGGGGCAGTGAACGGGAACGCTTCGCGCAGCAGCGCGGCTGCGCGGTGGTCCTCCGGCAGAGTCTCGGCGGCACCGTTCCTCTTTATGACGAGAAATTCCTTCCCGTCCTTTCGCGCGAGATACACCAGCGCATCCCCGGCGCGATGGACTGAGCGCGGCAGAACGCCGTATTCCCGCGGGTCCTCGTTTCCGGTGAAGCTTTCAAAATCCCTCATACCGTCATCCTCCTGAAAATGTTATTATGCACAGCCGCCCCGGTCGAGTGACGCCCGGCAGCGGCTGAAAAAATACCAGGGTTATTTATATTTGCGTATATACGAAAGGGAACCGCTCGGCCCGCTTCCGGACGGCGCCCCCATATGCCGCGAAAGACATAAAGCGCCGCCGTGGGGCGGGGCCCTATGTCTTTGCCGATCGCTTATGTGCGGTTTAAATGGCGGCGTGAAACCAGAATATCTTGAGCGGCTCGCTGCCCGGGGCTTTTTTGACCGTGTGGGGAGCTCCGGCCGGCGCGATGAACGCCGTATCGGGCGACAGCTCGAATTCGTCGTCCCCCACCTTTGCCCATCCACAGCCAGAAAGCACCACAAAGCCCTCCTGTATTCCGGGATGGACGCCGGGGGTCTCATATTCTTCGCTGAAGCTTTCGGTGACGCCCATTACGCATTTGTTTACGCAGCCGTTTTTTTCGTCCATCAGCAGCGTGGAACATGAGGGCTGGCCGCATAGCGGTTCGCCGCGCAAATATTGAGCATGAAGAACCATAAATCATTCCCTCCAATAGTTCGGCAGAGGCTACAGAGTGTAGACGCCCACGCCGCTCATCTCATCCAGCGAGCCTATGGCCAGATGTCTGCCGTCGGGAGAGACGGCGCATATCCATGGGCGGCCGCTCACAAGCTGCCTGCCTGTGGGCGTCGTCGTTATCGGCACGGAGCCGAGCCAGAACAGCCCGGTGTCCTCGCTGTAACGGAATACGTCGCCCTTCCCGCATTCATAGCCGGCCACGCCATAAACTGTTTTACCGTCCGGCGCGACGGAAAGACAGTGGACTCCGCCTGAGGTGGTCACCGCGCCGAGACCGAATACCTTTCCGTCCTTTACGCGACACAGCATCATATCCTTTGTCCCTATGACGATGGAGCCGTCGGCCAGCGCCGCACTGCTTTCAGCCCGGGCAAGGAACTGCCGGCCGGGCATGCAGGGCAGCGTCAGCCCGTCTGGAACAGCCGCAGCCAGAGGATCCTGATCCGGGGCCGCGTCGTCGCGGACGGCGCTTTCGACGCGGGCGGCGCCGTTTTCATATTTTATTGAGAATCTGTATCTTTCACCGCCGCCGCAGACACCCTCAAGCGTCTCATCGTCCTTCCAGCGCAGGGCGCGGACGGAACCGTTCCCGTAGCCCACGCTCTCCCAGAGGGCGGCGCCCGTCATTTCGGAAAACTTCGCATAACTGCAATTGTCGTCCTGCACCTGAGCGTCGGCGTATGTATCGGAGCAGAAGCGCAGAACATGCTCCATGCGCCTGTCGTACTCCTCAGGGCCGAGTGGGAACTGCTCCCGCGCGCCGTCGCAGCACATGTACACTATCGGGTCGTTTGACAGCGGGCGCGCGGAGGTTATCTTATCCTCCGTCATTTTGGAAAGATCTATTTCTATGATCCCCACCGGGTCATCCAGATGGTTGCCGTCGGTCACGAAAAGCCTGTCGCCGCAGATGCTCGCCTGTGCGCAAAGGGCTACGCTGCGTTCCGGTGTGCCGACAAAGCCGAAATCCACCGGCCGCTTGCCATGGCGCACATCCCATTTATAAAGTCTTACGCCGGCGCGGTAGTTTACGGGGCTTGGCAGCTCGCGGTTGCCGTCCTGGTTCGCGCAGAACCACATGCAGCCGCTGCTGTCGAAGTCGAAGCCGTAGCAGAACCTTGTGGCCGGGGCGTACTCGTCATCCGGGAAAAAGCGTCTGGCTACAGCGAACTCTCCGGAGTAAACATTGTATGTGTAAAGCAGCTTGCCGGCTCGCGTTGAGAACCAAAGCGTTCCGTTCTCGTCAAAAGCGCCGTGGCGCAACGGGGAGCGCTCTTCCAGCTTCGCGAGGATCTCCGCTTTGCGGGTATCCACGTTCACGCGGGCCAGATCTCCCGTCGCGGTGCCGTAATACAGGTGCCCATCGGGACCCTCGTAAAACCGGTTAGTACGCCCGTCGGTGATCTGCCCCAGCTCAGTGACAGCGTTCGTCTTTAAATCATATAGATAACCCACGCCGTTGAAGATGCCCACACCCACATAAACGCCGGCTCGCTTTGAAAGTCCGCCGCCGTAAAGCGAGCAGAAAGGCGAGACTACACCCTTGTAATCCACTCTGTGGGTATCCGGATCGTAAAACATCAATTCGGAACCTTCAAAGGATTCCCACTGGTGATTTAGATAGCTTTCAGGCATCCAAGTTGGATGCAACGGGGAGGGCGAGGTGGTATGCGTTTGTAGAACCAGACGTCCGTCATCCAGAAATTGTATGGCAGTATGGAATTTACTAGCTCTTATAGTGCGACCGCGCTGTATCACGGCGTCCTCCAGCGCAAAATGGCGAATCGCCCGCGCTTCGCCGGGTATGTATTCGTACAAGCGGGCGTAAAGGGGTATCATCCCCTCCCCGCACACGGAAAAGAACACCCGCCCGTCGCTCTTTCGCACGTTCATATCCCAAATGGCATTGTGCTCCGGCTCCTGCTCAACGATGACGCGGCGGACTCCGTCCTGAGGTATCAGCCTGAAATAATCCAGCGGCTGCTTTTGAACGCGCGGCGTTTTCTCATAAAACTCTCTGAAAGTCATTCATTCTCCTCCTAAGATTTCGGTTTCATCCGGCCATCCGCTTAAGTCAAGTCCACCGCCTCAGAAG
Organism: uncultured Oscillospiraceae bacterium; assembly: GCA_964405305.1. Lineage (GTDB taxonomy): Bacteria > Bacillota > Clostridia > Oscillospirales > Ruminococcaceae > UMGS1668. The sequence continues at coordinate 8,035 of CAYONL010000074.1, forward strand.
CTTATTTTATTGACTACCATCTCGCCGGCAGCAAACACCATGTCCATATTTATGTTGTCGTCGAACACACAGATATCGGCATCCATCCCAATAGAGAGACTTCCCTTGCGTCCGGATATGCCCATGATGTGGGCTGGATTGAAGGTTATCATGCGCACGGCGTCCAACAGCGGAAGCCCAGCTTTTTTATACATGGTACGCACAAGTCTGTCCACTGTCGCGATACTTCCGGCAAAACAGGTGTGGTCTGGAAGCATGGCCACGCCGTCCTCTATCACCACGTTCTGACCGTTTATCGCGGATCCCAGTTTTGACAGCGAACCCTCAGGCATGCCGGCACATCTCATGGAGTCGGTCACAAGGCTTATTTTATCCCAGGGCTTGCTGCGCAGTATAAGATGAAGCAGCTCGGGAGGCAGATGGCAGCCGTCGGCTATGATCTCCACCGTCATATCATCTATCAGATACGCGCTCTCCACCACGCCCAGATGACGCCACGGCCCTATGCGTCTAAGCATTGAGCAACCTGAGTAGAGATGCGTCACATGGTTATAACCGTGCTCAAACGCCGGAAGCACCTGCTCATATGTGGCGTTGCTGTGGCCTATGGCGCAGAGTATGCCTCTTTTTACCAGTTCGTCCCCCAACTCAAGGGCGCCCGGCAGCTCTGGGGCGCTGGACCAGCGGGCTATATTTTCACAGCGGTCTAGTATACTTAGGTAGTGCTCGGGCGAGGGCGCTCTCAAATAGCGCGGATCCTGTGCTCCGCGTTCCTCATAGGAGAAATACGGCCCCTCCAGGTGCAGGCCGGGAAAATCCGGCCCGCCCCGCATCTCGTTTTTCACGATCTTGAAAGCGTCCAGCGCGGCGAAAAGCTCCTCGTCAAGGCTGGAGGTCAGCGTGGGATATATCGTTGTGGCCCCGTACTGCATATGGAATTTTCCGGCGGTCTCATATGCTTCGGGTGTGCCGTCCACATATTCCGCGCCGCCTCCGCCGTGGGTATGTATATCAATAAACCCCGGGCTTATATACCGTCCGTCAACATCGAAAGAGCGGTCGGCCGCTGGTGGAACACCATCAAAAAGGCCCACTATTTTGCCGTCCTCTATCAGAACTCCTCCATCAACGCGGCGAAACGGAGTCAGCAATATGCCGTTATATATAGCTGTCCTCATTTCCGCTCTCCTTTATTTTAAGTATTTGGGATCGGTTAGGGATGCGGAGCCTCCGTCAAGGAACAGGTACCAGTCCTTGTGCTCAAACAGCTTTGTAGCCGGAACCATGTTTGTAACCTCGGGAGCCGAGAGAGTGTCTCTGATGGCAGCCGCCTTGCGTATGCCCGGCACAGCGCTTATCAGTGTTTCAGCCTGCATCATCTGCCACACCGTCATGGATATGGCCTGTGTCGGCACATCGTCCACAGTTTTGAACCAGCCCTCGCCCACCTGCTGTTTACGGCATTTTTGATCCAGATTCACCACTCTGTAGGCCTCACGCGTCTCAAAGTCGGCGGGCGGATCATTAAAGGCTATATGCCCGTTTTCGCCTATACCGATAAGACCCACCTCTATCGGCGCGCTGCGCAGTTCTTTTGTCAACTCTGCTATATTCTCGGCCACGTTCCCCTCTCCATTCACAAAATAGGCAGCTTTCGGGTGCACAATATTTACAAAGCGCTCTTTGAGATACTTGCGGAAGCTGGCTATATGGGCTTCCGGAAGCCCAACGTACTCGTCGAGGTGGAACATGGTCACACGGCTCCAATCCACATCAAGCTTGACAAGATGAGCAAGAGTTTCAAACTGCGACGCGCCAGTAGAGAGTATAACACGGGCCTCGCCATTTTTTGCGATAGCTGTGTTCAGTTTTGACGCCGCAAGTCCCGCTGCCGCCCGGCCAAGATCATCCGCTGTTTTCTCTACAAATGTTTTCATAATTGTTTCTCCCTATCTTTATAAAATATTGTGCTGTATCTGTCAGCCTTTTACTGCGCC
>CAYONL010000075.1:0-10016 GCA_964405305.1 uncultured Oscillospiraceae bacterium
AACGACTTTCTCTCAGAGACTGCAAACTAATTTGCGCATAAACCTTGACACTACCGTACCATTATTGTATAATATAGTTACAACAAGGATCAAATTTTAGGGAGGTATCGTTATGAAAAAGGTTATTGCACTGGCTCTGGCACTGGTTCTGGTGCTGTCCTTCAGCGTGTACGCTCTTGCGTATAGCATTACAGACACCCCGACTTACGACCATTATTATACCCACGACTATTATCACTATGTCGATGAGAGCGACCTGCCCTCCGACAACTTCGTCGTCGGCACAGTTGTTCCCGAAACCAACCCCAGCACCGGGCTTGCGCTCTGGTTCTAAAAAAGCCATGCTGGGCGGCCTTTGGTTTTAAGAGTGACCAAACGCGCCCGGAGCGGCAACAATATTTATGACAAACGCCCCGCGCCCTTTTTAAAAAGGGTGCGGGGCGCGCCGTTTCACAAGGAGCTTTTCGCTCAGTCGTCCACCGGCATTACGACATATTTGCCCACCAGCGGGGTCCACTTGGCCTGCTGCTTTACCACGCGCACTATGTCGATGACCGTGAGCACCAGCCAGAAGCCGCAGCCCACCGCGCCGACGAACCAGCCCACGAACGGGATTATCATGATGAGGCTGGAGGCCAGCATCAGCATCGTGAGGCAGAGCGACTGGTTCAGGTGGAACCGCACCAGCCTCGGGTCCTGATACGCGAGCATCGGGAAGATGAGAAAGAGCGGGCTTATGTAGCCCAGCGCCAGCATCCAGCGCAGCTTATAGCGCAGCTCCGGCGAAAAATCATTCGTAAAGTCCGTCTTTACGGGTTGGGGGGCGTACTGCTGATAATTCTGCTGTGCGCCGGGCTGCTGTCCAGGCTGATAGCCGGGCTGAGGTCCCGGCTGGGTTGACGACATGGCCGGCGCGCCGCACTGAGGGCAGACCGCCGTGTTTTCAGGCAGGGGTGCGCCGCATTTCATGCAAAAAGCCATATGTATACTTCCTTTCGGCATAATATGTCATAATACTAACTTCAAATTGTGGCCTGGTCAAGGGCTGCTGAGTTAAATTTATCTTAATTAACGCTTATTTTTTCGTCCCGGTAGTAATTCATCAGGCACCCGGCAAGGATGATCTTTCTCTCGTCCTCCGTAAGCGGAGCCATGGCCAAAAGCATCGGTCGCGGTTCGCCCTCGGGCGGAATATACGCGGCGGCTATCTCCTCCGCTCCTGAGGCCACGGCGCTCCTTATGTCCGGCAGCCAGAGGAAGCCGCCGGGCTGGAAGCTGTCCGCCGGCCCATCGTAAAGCAGCGGGAGCATGCCCCAGTTTATAAGGTTGCTGCGGTAGCGCTTTGTGGCGTACTCCCGGGCCAGGTTGGCGCCGCCGCCCAGCACCCGCTGGCAGGAGGCCGCCTGTTCCCTTGCGGAGCCGTCGCCGGGCTTCACCGCGTAAATGACGCTGCCGTACCCCACGTCGCCGGCGGCGCAGACGGCGCGTTTGGCCCGCATAAAGGCCGCCTCGTCCTTAAACGCCTTGGCCCGGCCCACATACTCCGGGTCCTTGCGGAAGAGCGCGAACTCCGCCAGCCGCACGGGATTTGAGCGGTAGGAGCTGGTCTCGCCGCTGGGTATCAGCTCATCCGTCGTGGTCACCGGGTCGGTGATGACCGCCGCGAAGCCCAGCAGCAGGTTTTGATGGAGCGCGGGCTGCGGCGGCCAGCTTGTGATATTGGGGCCAAGGCGAAGCTCCGCCGCCGCCTCGGGCCTTGAGTAGCCGCGGTAGCAGCGCTTTTCGTAGACCTCCCCGTCGTAATGATATTCGCGGGGCCTGTATTCTATATCCAGACCGGCGGCGGAGGTGAGCCGTCCTCCGTTCGCGGCCGTGGCGGCGATGGAGCGTGCGTCCATAAGTGCGACGGCGGCGCTTTGGCCTTCGCCCGGCTTTGAACCCTCCCGGCTTGGGAAATTGCGGGTGGTGTGGCGAATTGAGAGGCTGCCGTTGGCCGGAACATCGCCCGCGCCAAAGCATGGCCCGCAGAACGCGCTGCGTACGGTGGCGCCGGCCTCCATAAGCTCGGCCAGCACGCCGTTTTTCGTAAGCTCCAGCATTATGGGCTGGCTGGACGGGTAGACGGAGAGGGCGAACTCCCCGTCTCCCACCGAGCCGCCGGCCAAAATGTCCGCCGCCTCGCAGAGGTTTTCAAACATGCCGCCGGCGCACCCGGCTATGACGCCCTGTTCCACATATACCGCGCCGTCCCTCACCTTGTCGGTAAGGCTTATGCGCACGCCCTGCTCCGCGGCGCTCTTTTCCGCCTCCCGCAGTATGTCGCCGGGCGTCTCCAAAAGCTCCCGTATGCTCACGGCGTTGGAGGGGTGGCAGGGCAGGGCTATCATCGGCTCGGCCCTGTCCAGCTCTATGGCGACGCAGCCGTCGTAATAAGCCCAGTCGGATATCTTCAGCTCTTTATAGTCTTCCTCGCGGCCGTGGAGGGCCAGCCAGCTTTTGATCACGCCATCCGTCTCCCAAATGGAGGAGAGGCAGGCCGTCTCCGTCGTCATGACGTCTATGCCCATGCGGTACTCGGCCGAAAGACCGGCGACCCCCGGCCCGGCGAACTCCAGCACCGCGTTTTTTACGTAGCCGTTTTTAAACACCGCGCCCACCAGCGAGATGGCAATATCCTGCGGCCCGACGCCCGGCGCGGGCTTTCCCGTAAGGTAAACGAGTATGACCCGCGGCCTGTCCGCGTCCCAGGTGCGGCCAAGGAGCTGCTTTACAAGCTCCGGCCCTCCCTCGCCCACGCCCATGGTCCCCAGCGCGCCATAGCGGGTGTGGCTGTCGGAGCCGAGTATCATCTTCCCGCCGCCGGCGTAGCGCTCGCGCATGTACTGGTGTATTACGGCCATGTGGGGCGGCACAAACTCGCCCCCGTACTTTTTCGCGGCGGAAAGGCCGAACAGGTGGTCGTCCTCATTTATGGTGCCGCCCACGGCGCACAGGCTGTTGTGGCAGTTTGTCAGCACGTAGGGCAGCGGAAACCGCTCAAGGCCCGACGCCCTCGCCGTCTGGACTATGCCCACATAGGTTATGTCGTGGGAGGCCATGGCGTCAAAGCGCACGCGCAGGCGCTCCGGGTCCTGCCCCACGCTGTGCGCCCTGAGTATTTGGGCGGCAAGGGTGCTTTCGCGGGCGGCGGGCTTTACCCGGGCGGCCAGCTTTACGGCGTCCTTTTCGGCAACGGGCAGCTCCCCATCTTTAAAGAACACCCCGGAATCATATAGTTTCGGCATGATATCGCCCCTTTCGGAGTTTGAGTTTTAATGCCCCAATTATAACACAGCGGCGGCGCTTTTCACTATGTCATTTTATACAAATTTATGATAAAATCAGAGCGGAGAAAAGGGGGCACGGATATGCTGAGATTTATAACCGGCCTTGACCCCATGGGCAGGCGAGAGTTTTTATATTCGGAGATAGAGCGGTGCGAGGGCGGCGCCATACTCGTCGTGCCGGAGCAGTTTTCGTTTGAAAGCGAGCGGCTTTTGGGCGAAAGACGGGGCAAGGCCACGGACGAGGCGGTGGAGGTGCTGTCCTTTTCGCGGCTGTGCGTCCGGATATTCAGGGAGTACGGCGGGCTTGCGGGCGACCATGTGGACAGCGCGGCCAAGCTGCTTTTGATGAGCGCGGCCCTCTCTCAAACCGCGGACGATATGACTTTTTATACAAAAAGGAGCCACGGCCCGGCCTTTGTGGAAAAGCTGTTAAAGGCGGACAGCGAGCTTTGCAACGCCGGCGCCCCGCCGGAAAAGCTTGCGCAGATAGCCGAGGATGCGCCGAAGGGCGTGCTCAAAGCCAAGGCCGCCGACCTTTCCCGGGTGTTTCTGGTTTACCACGCTCTGCTGGACAGGGGTTTTCTTGACCCGCTGGAGGACATAGCCCGCGCCGTAAAAACGCTGGGTGAGCACGACTTTTTCGCCGGAAAGCCCGTTTTTGTGGATGGGTTCACCGGCTTTACCGGAAGCGAATACCGGCTGCTGGGCGTAATGCTGGAGCAGTCGCCGGAGGTGACGGTGGCGCTTTGCTGCGACAGCGTTTACGATACCACGGGCGGGGCCGGCCTGTTCGCCAAAACGGCGCGGACGGCCTCAAGGCTTATGGCCCTGGCAAAAAAGGCCGGCGTGAAAATAATGGAGCCGCTGTCCGCTCCCGACGCGGGTTACTGGCTCTCGCCCGCGCTTTCCCATCTGGCGGAAAACTTTTTGCGGGCCTCCGCCTCCCCCTATGACGGTGAGGACGACGGAGCCATAGCCATCATGTCGGCCGCCGGACCGTACGACGAGGCCCGCTGGGTCGCCGCCCAATGCCGCCGTCTGGCCGAGGGAGGTATGCGCTGGCGGGACATGGCGGTGATAGCGAGAGATCTGGCAAAATACGAGCACGAGCTGCCCGCCGCCTTTGCCCGGGAGCGGATACCTTACTTTTTCGACAGGCGGGAGGACATCTCCGCGCTTCCACCGGCGGCGTTCCTCACCTCGGCGCTGGAGGCCTGCCGCACGAACTACGACCCCGCCGCCGTTTTCAGGATGCTAAAGACCGGGCTGTCCCCTCTAACGCCCGAGGAGGTGGCCGCGCTGGAAAACTACTGCTTCGTCTGGAACATACGGGGCGCCCTTTGGCTGGAACCGTTTGCGGGAAACCCCTCCGGCTTCGGCGAGTTTAGGGAGGAGGACTCCGCGGAGCTTGCCCGTGTGAACGAGCTGCGTCAGCGGGTGGCGTCTCCGCTTTCCGCCCTTCGGGAAGGCATATCTCATGCGGACGGCAGGCGCTTTTCCGCCGCTGTTTTTAAGTTTATCGAGGACTCCGGCGCGCTGGACGGACTTTCCCGGCTGGCGGAGGAATATGAAAAGCTGGGCGACCCCGCCGCCGCCGACAGGCTTGACGCCCTGTGGGAGCACATAGTCACGACGCTGGACAGGTTTTCCGCGACCCTTGGCGGCGTGGCGCTGCCTTCCGACGGGATGACTCGGCTCTTTGCGCTGGCGCTGTCCTCCGCCGACCTGGGCAGCCCGCCCCGCACGCTGGACTCCGTCTCCATAGGCGAGGCGGACAGGATGCGCCCCTTTGAGCCCCGGGCGGTGTTCGTCGTCGGCGTTTCGGAGGGCGTGTTCCCCATGCCGCCCGCCTCCGGCGCGCTCTTTACCGACCCGGACCGGGAGCAGTTGGCCAAACTCGGCCTGGAGCTTGCGGACACTGCCGACGACCAGCTTTTGGCGGAGCGGCTTTTCGCCTTTTCAGCCTTTTCCGCGGCGAGGGAGCGGCTTTTTGTCAGCTTTCCCCGGTGCGACGTCAAGGGCGCGGATACCTCCCCCTCCGTCCTTGTGGGCCAGTGCGCGGGCCTGTTTCCCGGCCTTTCGGCACAGGAGACAGCCGCTTTGCCGCCCGAGTTTTACCTGCACGGGCCGGAGACAGCCTATGAGCTTTTGGCCGGAGCGCCCGAGCCGACGCCGTTTTCCGAGGCGCTGCGCCTTTCGCTTACGGCTCTGCCCGGCTGGCGCGAAAGGGCCGCCCGGCTGGAAACCGTGATAGCTCCGGCGCGGTTCGCGCTGCGGGACGGGGCGGTCGCCGAGCGGCTTTTCGGCGGGGACACGCGGCTCTCCCCCTCCGGTATAGAGAGCTACCACTCCTGCCGTTTCAAATATTTCGCGGAGTACGGCCTCAGGCTTCGGGAGCGCCGGGCGGCCGGGCTTTCGCCGCTGGAGACGGGCGACCTCATCCACGAGGCGCTGTTTCGTATAATCTCAAAATATGGGGCAAGGGGCCTTTGCTCCCTGTCCCGGGCAAAGCTTTCGGCCGAGGTGGACGCTGTTTTAAAGGACTGCCTTGCCGCCGCCATAGGTTCCGGAGAGAGCAGCTCAAAGCGGTTCACCTACCTTTACGGCCGGCTTTCGGGCTTTCTGCTGCGGCTTCTGCTGCGGCTGGCGGAGGAATTTAAGGTCTGCGCGTTTGAACCGGCGGCCTTTGAGCAGCCGCTTGCGGACGACGGCGACGTGCCACCCTACCGGCTGGTGACGCCGGACGGACGCGCCATAACCGTGGGCGGGCGCATAGACCGGGTGGACATACTGAAAAAGGGCGGGAAAAAATACGTCCGGGTGGTGGATTACAAGTCCGGCGCCAAGGAGTTCGCCCTGTCCGACGTCTTTTACGGCCTCAATCTGCAAATGCTGGTCTACCTCTTTGCCGTTTGGCAGGGCGGGCGCGGCGAGATGGAAAACTGTCAGCCCGCCGGAATACTGTACATGCCCGCCAAGGACGCCGTCATCACCGCCCCTCGCGACACCACGCCGGAGGACGCCGAAGCGCTAAAAGCGGCGCGGTTTCGCATGAACGGCCTGCTGCTGGACGACCCGGACGTGCTTTCCGCCATGGAGCCGGGCCTCGGCGGCGTCTTTATCCCGGTAAAGGCGACGAAAAGCGGCTACGAAACAAGGGCCCTCGCCACCCTGTCGGAGATAGGCGCGATAAAGGAGCACATAGACGGCCTGCTCCGGGACATGTCGGACGAGCTTCTGCGGGGCGAGATAGGCGCCGTTCCCTCAAAAAAGAGCGACGCCCTGCCCTGCGACTACTGCCAGTTCGCGGACATATGCCGGCGGGCGGCGGACGGCGAGACAAAAAACATTTTGACCATGAAAAAAGACGAATTTTATCACGCGATAAAGGGGGCGGCGGACAATGCCTGACGTCAGGTGGAACCCCGGACAGCTTTCGGCCATAAATGCGCGGGGCGGCGCTGTGCTCGTTTCGGCGGCGGCGGGAAGCGGAAAGACGGCTGTGCTCGTCGAGCGCGCCATCCGCCTTATAACCGACCCCGACCATCCCGTTGAGGCGGACAGGCTGCTTGTCGTCACCTTTACAAACGCCGCCGCCGCCCAGATGAAAAGCCGCATAAGGGCCGCCCTGGCAAAGCTGGTGGCCGCCGACCCCACGAACATAAGGCTCCAGCGGCAGCAGCTTTTGCTTGAGCGGGCGCATATACAGACCATCCACGCCTTTTGCGGCGAGCTGGTGCGCCAAAACTTCCACCTGCTCTCCATTGCGCCGGAGTCCCGCGTCGCCGACGAGCAGGAATCCTCCCTGCTGCGGAACGAGGCGGCCGCCGACGTAATAGAGGAGTTTTACGGCGCGGCGGAACCGGCCTTTTTGGAGCTGGCGGAGACGCTGGGCGGCGGGCGCAGCGACATGGGCCTTACCGAGGCGGCGCTTACTTTGCACAGCTACATGCGCTCCCACCCGTTTTACGAGGACTGGCTTGCGGAGAAGCTGGCGCTTTACGACCCGGAAAAGGCCCCGGAGGATACCGTTTGGGGCCGGGCGCTGCTCGACCACGCAAAAAGCGTGCTCACCCACTGCAAGGCCGTGAACCTCCGTGCTCAAACCCTTGCCGCCGACGACCCCGCCATTCAAAAAGCCTACGGCGCCGCCCTTGTTTCCGACGGAGCGGAGTTTTCGGCGTCGCTTGAAACGGCCCGGCGGGGCGACTGGGACGCGCTTTACAAACGCCTTCACGGCGCGCAGTTTGAGCGGCTGGGCACCCTTAGGAACCGCACCGGCGACCAGCTTAAAGAGCTGATAAAGTCCCTCCGGGACGGCTGCAAGGAGGACTTTAAAAAGCTCTCCGATGAGCAGTTCGCGGCGAACAGCGCGGAGTTTCGGGACGACCTGGCCGGACAAAGGCCCGAAATAGAATGTCTGTTCCGGCTGGTCATGGAGCTGGACGGGCGCTACGCCGAGGCGAAAAACGCCCGCGCCGTGCTCGATTACGCTGACCTTGAGCAGATGGCTCTGCGCGTGCTCATAGAGAAGGGCGGCGACGGCAGCTTTATCCCCACCAAGACGGCGAGGGAGCTTTCCGTCAGCTTTGACGAGATAATGGTGGACGAGTATCAGGACGTGAACCGCGCCCAGGACGCCATTTTTTCGGCCCTTTCCCGAAACGGCGAAAATCTTTTCTTTGTTGGGGACGTGAAACAGAGCATCTACCGCTTTCGGCTGGCGACGCCGGAGCTGTTTTTGGAAAAGCGGTCCGGCTGGGCCCCATACGATGGAAAGAGCTTTCCCGCGAACATAACGCTCAACAAAAACTACCGCAGCCGGAGGGACATTGCCGGCGCGGTCAACTTCGTCTTTTCCCGGCTGATGAGCACCGAGGTGGGCGAGATGGAGTATCTTCCGGACGACATGCTCGACCCGGCGGCGGAATATCCCGACACGCCCGGCCCGATGAACGAGCTTATGCTCATTGAGCACGGAACCGGCGACAAGGTTGTGGCCGAGGCCGCCGCCGCCGCGAAAAAAATACGCGAGCTGGTGGATTCCGGCACGCCGGTTTACGATGGCGGCGAGCTTCGGCCGGCAAGGTGGTCGGATATCGCCGTACTGCTCCGCAGCGCGAAGGGCCGGGTGGACGTCTATGCGCGGGCGCTGCGGGAGACGGGCATCCCCTGCCAAAGTGAGCACGGCGGCGGCTTTCTCGCCCTGCCTGAAATAGCGGCGGCCATGGACGCTCTCCGCGCCGCCGACGACCCGCTTTTGGATATTCCGCTGGCCGGGGCCATGCTCTCTGAAATGTTCCTGTTCACGCCCGACGAGCTGGCCCGCATACGGCTGGACGGGCCGCGCGGCTTTCTTTGGCGCGCGGTGACGGCGGCGGCGGAAAAGGGCGACAAAAAGGCGTCCGGCTTCATCGCCATCATGGAAGCTCTGCGACGGGAGGCGGCCTCCTCTCCCGCCGACCGGGTAATAGAAAAGCTATACGAGCTGACCGGCCTTCCGGAGCTTATGCGCCGCGGCGAGGGCGGCGAAATGCGTCTGGCGAACCTCCGTCTGCTGGTCAGCTACGCGGCGGAACGCGAGGCCGGCGGCTGGAACGGGCTGGGCGGCTTCTTGCGCTTTATCGACCGGCTGACGGAGCGCGGCGGCGACCTCGTTCCGGCGGGCGGGGCCGGGCTGGGCGGAAACTCCGTAAGGCTGATGAGCGTACACAGCTCCAAGGGCCTTGAGTTTCCCATAGTTTTTCTTTGCGACACGGGCCGCCAGTTTAAATTTGACGACAGGGCGGACAAGCCCCTGCTCCACCCGGAACTGGGCTTTGCCTGCCCGCGGCGCGACGCTGTGACCGGGCTGCGGTTCGCCTCCGTTCCCCAGCAGGCGATAAAGCTGCGGCTGCGCCGGGCCTCCCTCTCCGAGGAGCTGAGGATACTCTACGTGGCCATGACGAGGGCGAAGGAGCGGCTTATCATAACGGCGGCGGCAAAGGACGCGGGCGCATACCTTGCCGGTCTTTCCGACGCCGCCTTTTCCGGCGAAAGGGTGGACCCTGCCGATGTGTCCTCCGCCAAATGCCCAGCCGACTGGATATTCGCCGCCCTGCTGCCCCACCCGGACGCGGAACCGCTGAGGACCGTCTGCGGCGCGGAGACCGGCCCCACCCTTTCGGACGAAACGCGCTGGCGCTTCCTCCGCGTAAAGGCCGGCGAAGACGAAACGCCCGGGCCCTGTGCCGATGTGTCCGCTCCCGCCGCCCGCCCCGCGCCGGATGAGCACGCGCTGGAGCTGTTCCGAAAGGCGTCCGGCTGGCACTATCCCTACGAGCGGGCCACGTTCATCCCCTCCAAATTTGGCGTGTCGGAGCTGACCCACGGCGAGCTGCGGCGGGCGCTGCGCTTTTCGGCCCGACCCACCGGCGGAGCGCTTTCCGGCGCGGCGAGGGGCACGGCCCTGCACACCTTCATGCAGTTCGCGGACTACGGCCGGGCGGCGGCTGATACGGCGGCGGAGGTGGCGCGGCTGACGGCTTTGCGCTACATCACCGAAAAACAGGCCGCCGTCATCGACAAAGGCCGTGTGGCCGCCTTTTTTGCCGGGAGCCTTTACCGGCGCATGGCGTCCTCGCCCTGGGTGCGGCGGGAGCTGCGCTTTTTGCGGAGCGTGCCCGCCTCGGAATTTGGCTTTGACGCGGC
>CAYONL010000076.1:0-9961 GCA_964405305.1 uncultured Oscillospiraceae bacterium
TTGTGGCTCACTTTCAAACCAGCGACTGGCTCACTTTCGGGTTGACAAAGACATTGCAGCACATATTGTGGTAGTAATATGGCAGTATAAGTACTGATAAGCACTATATATTGTGGTGCGTAGACTATGGTGGGTGTATTAATTTGATGAAAACTCCAGTATTACAGTCTTTTTCGTGCATAAAAAAACGTTAAGGCAACTGATACGATTGTATCAATTGCCTTAACTGCTTTGGTGCGGATGACGGGACTTGAACCCACATGATATTGCTATCACTAGAACCTGAATCTAGCGCGTCTGCCAATTCCGCCACATCCGCAGGTTGCTTGACTATTCTATCATTTTGGCGGCGCTGTGTCAAGCGTCCCGCGCAAATTTTTAGGCGAGCTTTGCAGGTGTTACAATGATGTGTTACAAAAGAGAATAAGGAGACAGCTAATGGGGCGCTTTTCTACGCCGACTCGTACAGCCGTATAACGGACTGCACCGCCTCCCGCAGCGTGAATGGCTCACTCAGGCGCAAATCGCCCTTGCTATCGAACTCCAAAAGCGGCTTGCCGGTCACCCTGGAAACCCGCCGCACAGAATAATCATAGGAGGGGCCGACGTAATTGTTGTCGTAGCAATCCTTTGTTATTTCCTTGTACCTCATAAAGTCGAACACGGGATAGTCCATGGTCCCGTTCTCCCACACCCTGGGGGAATACACCATAAACGCCGTGGGCGCGTCCGCGTTAAAGCTGTCAAGTCCCATCAGCTCCGCCGCAAAAAGAAGGCTCACCATGCCGCCGTCCCGCTTCATTTCCGTGTCCGGCGCGGCTGCCGTCATTTGCTCCCACCGGGGCAGCAGCGTTTTATCGTATAAAGCGATCATATTGCCGAGCATGGTGCAATACTGCTTCCATGTGACGATGGTTTTGTCCGGGTCAGCCTCCGCCAGCGTTTCGGGAATAAAGCCGTGATCCACGGCGCGGGCGTATTCCACCGCAGCGTCCGATGCCTCCGCCGCCGCAGCCGATGCCTTCGCCCTCAACTCGGCGATGCGGTCCTCCGCAAGCGGAACGGCGAAACGGCCTGTCAAAAGGCCTGCTACAAGCATAAGGGCGGCAAAGACAACGGCGGCGCGGCGAAGATATTGCGGCGTGTCCTTGAGCAGCTCCTTTTGCACCCTCTCCGCGCTGGCGTACCGCACTTTCGGCGTAAAGGCTGTGCAGCGCTTCACCACACGGCGAAGGTGTCGATTTTCTATTTGGCGGGCCATATCGCCGCCGGTCAGCAGGTATTTTAACAGCATGCCCAGCGAGTAAATATCGGCGCGCGCGTCGGTCTGCTCAAACCCATATTGCTCCGGCGGCGCGAAATCGTTTGTCCCGGAAAACACGGTGTCCCGGCTTGCGCCCTTCTTATAGGTGCGGGAGATGCCGAAATCAATCAGCTTTATGCTTCCGTCGTCGCAAAGGATCACATTTTGCGGCTTTACGTCCCGGTGTATGACCGGCGGCGTTTGCGTATGTAGATAGGTCAGCACCTCGCAAAGCTGAATTCCGATGGCGACAGTCTCCTGATCCGACAGCGGGCGGCCGTTTACCGCCTCGTCCAGCGGAAGGCCATCCACATATTCGCGCACGATAATTTTCGTGTCGTGCCCCTCAAACCGGGCGACAAAACGCGGCAGGGCGGGACGGGAAAGCTTTTCAAGGATCAAGCCCTCGTCGCTTGCGCCGGTTGGCACGACTTTGGCGATATACAGCTCATCTCCTGCCCTTCCTCTCGCCACCAGCGTTTCGCCGTTTTCGCCGTGGGAGAGGCATTTCAGCGGCGTATACTCCGCAAGAAAGTCCGCGGGATAACCGCCGCCCTCAAAGCTGCGCCTGAACTCCAGCACGTCACTTATCATTGCGGTCGCCTCCCAGCGGAACAAGCCCCAGCTCGGCAAGCATGGACTGCGCCTCCATCAGCGTTTTGCCGTGGTGAAGGCAATATAAAACGGCGGCGTCCCGCTCCACCTTTGGATAAAGCTCCGGCTTGCGGGCCAGCTTTAAAAGCGTTTGCGCCCCATCGCCGTCAAGCCCAAAGCCGAAGGCCAGCTGTATCACCTTATCGCGGGCGGGAATATAGCGCCCGGCGAATATCTGATGTCCGTAAACTCTGTCAAGCCCTGCGCGCTTTATCACATGCTCACGCACCTCGCCCTTCTCCCTGCACAGCTCCGAAATGTACTCGTGAAAAGCGGGAAGCTCCATGGCTGCCGCGTTTTTCTCTTTATATCGCTCAAATGAGGAGGTGCGGAACAGGCGGCTGAGCAGAGTGCTGGTGGATGCGGGTTTGCCCGGCTTGCTTGACTGAATATTGTCATCCATGCGCCCGGCCTCCTGTCTCTTTCAGTTTACGTGGGTCACAGTTTTTTTCGCGCCGGCGGCCACAGCCGGTGACCGCCCAAAGCGGATAAGCCTCGAAATGTGCCGCTGCGGCCGGTTTTTGCTGACGCGCCGTTCCCACGCACCGCCGCGATACGCAGCCCAAATGGAGATGCCCTCCGCCCGCCGCTCATGGGCCCGGCGCCCGCAAATACGAATTTACAGCTTACATTATATACAAAGATATATAGCCTTTCAAGAATTATATTGGATTTAAAGGCGGCAACTGACAGTTCATGTCAAAATTTCGTGAAAACTGATTCGTGCTTTCCGTTTAGCGGCCGCTTTTTTCCTCGCCCGCCGTTCAAACCCGCTCTGTCGCGCCCGCTCCGGCCCGTCTGAAACTCAGTGCCCGGAGAGGAGGAAGGCGGCGCGTTCCGGCCTCCTCGTCCAAATTTTTTGCAAACGGAGGGCCGGGTGTTTTCTTGCGCAAAAATTGTGCTATACTGTAAAAACAGGAATTTACCGTGCGGGCCACGGCGCAAAAAAAGGAGCGGTGGAATATGGACGGGTATGAGCTTGTACGGCTGAAGGACAGGCCGGAGCTTGAGGAGACGGCGGCCCGGTGGTTCCATGAAAAGTGGGGCGTGCCGCTGGCGGCGTATATGGAGAGCATGGAGGCGTCCCTCGCCGGCGACAGGATACAGGAGTGGTATCTCTGTCTGGAGGGTGAAAAAATAATTGCCGGCCTGGGCGAGATAGAAAACGATTTCCATGACAGGAAGGAGCTTTCGCCCAATATCTGCGCAGTATATACGGAAAAGGAATACAGAGGCCGCGGCATTGCCGGGCGGCTGCTGGAATACGCCGTGGAGGACAACAGAAAAAGAGGCATCGCTCCCCTGTACCTTGTGACGGACCACGTGGGCTTTTACGAGCGGTACGGCTGGGAGTTCCTCTGTATGGTCCAGGGCGACGGCGAGGAGCATATGACAAGGATGTATATACACAGATAGCGCCTGTCCGCAGCGTTTGGCGCGGGGCCGGCTGCGGCTTATATATTCTAAACGGGGGTAAATTTATGGCAACGGAAATATTTATATTGGCGATGGCCCTCCTGTTTTTGGTGATGAGCATTTTTCTGTTTAACGGCAAGGGCAAGTGGCTTATATCCGGCTACAACACGGCGTCAAAAAAGGAGCGGGAAAAGTACGACGAAAAAAAGCTCTGCAAGGGCGCGGGCTTTATCTCGGCGGTCTGCTCGGTCATGCTCTGCGCCATGGCGTATATGGGCTACAGGGTGGAATCGGGAGCCGTGAGCGAGGACGCCATGCAGCCGTTTGGGTTGATTTTTACGGCGGTGGTTTTGGCAAGCGTCGTCGCGGCCCTCATATATATGAACACAAAGGCGAGAAAGTAAAGCCTTTCCTGCCGCGCTTTGGCAAAGCGGCGGCGGTAATCTGTGGACGCTGATTAGGATGGAGGGATGTTTAATGTACGAAAGGCTGCTGGACAAACAGCGCGAACCCACTGCGGAGGAGTTTGAGCGGTACTGCGGTGAGTGTGGCGAGCTGTTTAAAAGGGTGAACGATTTTCTGCTGAACCGGCTGGGTGCGGAGCGCCTGCTGCGTTTTCCCTACGGCAACAGCTACGGATGGGGCATGAAGTACTTTAAAAAGAGCCGGCATATTTGCGATGTGTTTGCGGAAAAAGACGCCTTTACCGTCATGCTCCGGCTGACCAACGCGCAGTTTGACAGGGCCCGCGGCGTTGTGACGGAGCACACGAGGGAGTGTATTGATAAAAAATATCCCTGTGGCGAGGGCGGCTGGATCCACTGCCGCGTGCTGAACGAGCGGCACCTGGCCGACATTGAAAAGCTGCTGGAGCTTAAAATGCAAAAATGATCTTCGGCGCGCGGTGTGGGCGGGAGGCCGTTCCTGCCGCGCTTTGGCGAAACGGCGGACAGAGACGAGCGGAGGGCGGCGAAAGCGTGTATGTGAAAAAACTTGGCGGAAGCGGCGACCCGGTGCTGCTGCTTCATGGGGGCGGGCTTTCCTGGTGGTCGGTGGAGCCGGCGGGCAGGCTTCTTTGCGGCTGCGGCAGCGTGTACGCCCCGGTTATAGACGGCTACGGCGGCGACCCCGGCCCGTTTTTGAGCATAGAGGACAGCGCCGAAAGGCTTTTGGATTACATAGGCCGTGAGCACGGCGGCCGCGTAAAAGCCCTATGCGGTCTTTCTCTCGGCGGTCAGGTGGCGTTGGAGGCGCTTTCCCGTTCGCCGGACGCCGCCGGTTTCGCCGTGATAGAGAGCGCTCCCGTGATACCCTCAAGGCTTGCCGCGGCGCTTGCGCCCGCCGCCTGCGCCTTGAGCATGCCGCTGGTAAAAAGCCGCCGCTTTGCCCGTGCTCAGGCGAGGGAGCTATTTGTGCCGCCGGAAATGTTCGAAAGCTACTACGCCGACAGCTTAAAAATATCGCAAAGGACGCTGGCGAACACCGTGCGGCAAAACAGCTTGTACAGGCTTTCACCCGCCCTTTCGCACACATCGGCAAGGCTGCTTGTCATAGCCGGGGAGCGGGAGCAGGAGCGCGTGAAAAAATCGGCCGTGGCTGTCTGCGAGGCTGTGCCCGGAAGCCGGCTTTACATCGCGCCGGGGTTGGGACACGGCGAGCTGAGCCTTGCCCGACCGGAGGAATACGCCCGCCTGCTGAAAGACTTTTTCGCGGACCGAGCGCCCACGTCGAACACAAAAAGTTGAGCACCGGATATTTTGTCCGGTGCTCATTTTGTTTGGATTAAATTTGGTTCAGGCGGCCTTGTAGGTGTTTTCGTCCATTATATTATAGGTGGAGGAACTGTTTTTATATGATTTTACCTTGGCGGTGCCCGTGCTGTCGTAAACAAACTTGCCGCTCTCATAGTCCCAGGTGTACTTTTTAACGGTAACACTGTCGCCCTTGGATAGCCTGCTTATGTCGTCGTCGGTCCAGTAAAGTGAGCGGCTGGTCTCGGTCTTTTTGTCCGCGGAACGGGTGGCCACTATGCGCCAGCTTCCATCGTCTATGTCGTTATTCAGCGCGTTCTTCAGCTTTTGCAGTGTGGAGCTATCATCCCCCCATTTTTGGGGAGCGGTGGAATCCACGGCGCGTATGTCGCTGGGCCATTTTGTGGTGGGTGTCAGGAAGTCTTTGAGCACAGTTTTTGCGCTGTCCGTGGTGTTTACGCTGTTTACAAACCTATTTTCTGTGTCCGAATCGCCCTTGGGATATATGCCGGTCACGTTTCCGTCCGTATAGGTGCAGGAGGCGAGGGCGCCGGTCTTTTCGGTGTAGGCCACCGTGTAGGCGCCCTTCCCGGCGGCGTCGGCGCTGAGGTAATCCAAAAGGCCGGAAGTAACCTCCGCTTCCGTGGGGTAGGCGCCCTTCGCCGCGTAGGCTTCGGTTATGTAGACCATGGCGGCGGTGTAGCCGCTTTTGGCGTTGGCGTCGGCCTTTGTCTGGCTGGCGGTGGAGATGAGCTTTGCCGCGTTCGGCGCGATAAGCGCGATGAGTATCACAATTATCGCGATGACGACTATCAGCTCTATCAGCGTGAAACCTCTCTTTTTATTTTCTGAACGCATATTCGGCACCTCTGTAACTTATCGTTTTAATTTTATGGCGCGGCGGCGCGCATAAAGATATTAATCTATAATATAGAGTAGCCCCACGGGCGCGATTTGTCAATAGCGGCCGTATTTTTATGGCGAAAAATGGGAGATAAAGCCCGCGGGAGCTTCTGCATAAACTTGCAGCCGGCGAAGCAAACGGACAAAAAATGACAGAAAGCATTATAATTGACTTTTCTTACTGATATACTATCTTATAGTTATAGCATGAATAAATATGAGGGAAACCTCTGGGGGAGGAGACGGCATGAAACAGTTTCGCTACACGGCGGTGGACGGCGCGGGCCGGGCTGTTTCCGGAAAGATGGAGGCCGCCGCGTCCTCGGAGGTTTACGACAAAATAAAGGAGCAGGGGCTTTACTGCACCGGCGTTTATGAGGCGGCGGGCCGGGAGGAGGGCTCCTCCGGCTACCGCATAAAGGTGCGCCAGCTTTCGCTTTTCTGCCGCCAGCTGGGGGCCATGCTCTCCGCCGGCCTGCCGATTACCAAGGCGCTGGACATACTCTATGAAAAAGCCACCAACAAGCGCGTGAAAAAGGTGCTGCTGGGACTTTGCGAGGATATACAGACGGGCCTTTCGCTGTATGAGGCCATGAAGGCGCGGGAGCCGGCCTTTCCCGTGCTGCTGATGCAGATGGTGCAGGCGGGCGAGGTCACCGGCTCCATGGACGCCGTGATGAACGAGATGAGCGCCCACTATGAGAAGGAGTACAAGCTCTCGAACAAAATAAGCTCCAGCCTCGCGTACCCCATACTGCTGGTGTGCATGACGATAGCGGTGGTGATATTCCTGTTCGTGTTCGTGCTGCCGCAGTTTTTTTCCATGTTTGGGGACGCGGAGCTGCCCGGCATCACGCAATTCATGATGAACGTCAGCAGCTTTCTGGTGAACGACTGGATGTGGCTGGTGCTCGGGATAATGACGCTGGTGGTCGCGTGGGTTTTAATGTTACAGGTGCCGTGGTTCCGCCTTTTTGTGGATACGGCGAAGCTGAAGCTGCCGGTCATCGGCAAGTCCAACCGCACCATATACACCTCCCGCTTCTGCAGCTCCATGTCGATACTCTACGCCAGCGGCATTTCGATGATACAGTCCATAGAGATATCCGTTTCGGTGCTCAACAACAAGCGGCTGGAAAAGCAGTTTTCGCAGGTGATAGAGGCCGTGCACGGGGGCGACATGCTCTCCGTCTCCATGGAAAAGCTGGGCATATTCGACGGCATGGTGTCGTCGATGATATATGTGGGCGAGGAATCCGGCAGTCTGGACAAGACGCTCAAAAAGCTGTCGGAGTTCTATTCCGACGAGTCGGAGACGGCGTTACAAAAGATGACGGCGCTTTTAGAGCCGTGCATGATAATCGTCATAGCCATAGTGATCGGCCTGGTCATCGCGTCGGTGATGCTGCCGATGTACAGCATGTATAACAGCATGATTTAAAGACGGGGGGCGGGAAAATGGTCATAACGATGGATATTTCCGGGCGCGTGCTCCATATGGCGGAGGCCGAGTATAAGGACGGGGCCGTTGCGGTAAAAAAGTGCGCCGCGCTCCCGCTGCCGGAGGGCTGTGTCAGGAACGGCGTGGTGACGGACGAGGCGGAGTTTGTCAAGGCGGCCGCCGGCGCCATGAAGGCAAACGGCTTCACCGCGCGCAGGGTCTGCGTCTCCATAGGCAGCGGCGTCATAGCCACAAAGCAGATGGCCGTGCCGGACGCCGGCGCGAAGCAGGTGCGGGGAATCATCCGCGGAGAGATAGAGCAGGCCGGAGCCGGCGTGGACCAGCGCTCGCGCACGGCGGAAAGCCTGTTTGACTACACCGTGCTGGGGCCAAACGCCGCCGACCCGCAGAAGCTGGACATAATGGCGGTCATGCTGCCCTTTTCCGTGGCGGAGGGGTGGCTCTCCATGATACAAAAGCTCGGGAAAAAGCCGGGAACGCTGGACTGCTGGTACAACAGCGCGCTGAAGGCCATAGGGCTGGACAGCGGCATGGCCGCCTGCCCCGCCGGGATAATCGCGTCGCTGGACCCGGAGTCCGTGAACCTCCTGCTGTTTGAAAGCGGGAAATACGGCGTGTACCGCAGCGTGCCCGTGGCGGCCCCCGGCGCGGCGGCCCAAAACGAGTTCATACTTTCCTCCTTTGAAAACGCCGCCGCCCCCAGCGAGCAGGACAGCGTTTACGCCGCGGCCTACGACGGCATATCGAAGCTCCTGCAGTTCCAAAGCATCCGCGCCCGCCAAAACCCGGTGCGAAACATATACCTGTGCGGCGCGCTTTCCGGCGACGAGGGGCTTGCCGCAAGGCTGGGGGAGGTTTTTTCCGTGGCTGTGGAGCGGGCGCCCGCCTGCCCCGCCGCAAAGCTGCCCGAGGGGACGGATTACAGCGAATACTTCTGCGCCGTGGGCGCGGCGGTAAGAAAATAGAAAATATATTCTGAAAGGGGGGCGCGCTTTTGGCAAGAACTCCCGCAAAAAACGACATAGATTTCTTTGAGGCGCTGCGTCTCCGGCAGAGGGATACGCGGCCAAAGGGCCACCCGGTTAGGACGGCCGTCATAGTCGCCGTCGCGGCCGCGGCGCTGGCTCTTGTGGGGGACGGGGTCTGGAGCCTGTACAACGAGAACCTGTCGCTGGACTCCGGCATAGCCGACATGGAGGAGGTCGTGTACGACGAGGCGAACATAGCCGCCGCCGAAAAGACCGAAACGGCCATGGCCGGCGCCGCCGCGCTGGAGGATTACAACAGCCGGTGCGAGACATACCGCGGCTACCTTGAGGGGACGGGCCGGCTGGGGTCGGAGCAGTTTGAGGAGATAAGCGCGCTGGCCCCGGCCGGCGTGACGATAAATTCCTACGCCTACGCCGACGGCGCGCTGATGGTCGTCTGCTCCGCGGACAGCAAGGATGGGCCCGCCCGCTACGCCGAAAGCCTGACGAAGTCCGAAAAGTTTTTGTCGGTGGATTACGCGGGCTTTACCACGGCGGAAAAGGACGGCGCGGTGATATATAGCTTCACCCTGACCTGCCTTTACGCCGGTATGGACTGAGGGGGGCAGAGGGATGAAGCTAACTAAACGCGAGCGCGTGCTGCTGACGGTGCTGGCGGCGGTGGTGGGGCTTTCGGCGCTGTGGTTCTTTGTGGCGCAGCCGGTGCTCCTTGACCTTGACGCCAAGCGCGCCCAGTATTCCGACCTCGAGGTTCAGATGGTACAGATGCAAAACGCCGCCGCCATGACCGACGCCGCCGAGGGCGAGTTTGAAAAGCAGCAGGAGCAGGCGCAGGGCAACTACGACGACTTTTACGCGACGCTCAACTCCTACACCATAGACGACATAATAAACGGCCTTTTGGCGGACAGCGCGCTGGAGGTGGAGAGCCTCTCCATCTCGCCGTATGAGTCCGTTTCGGACGCGGAGCTTTTTGGAGTTTCCGACGAGGAGGGGACGGAGGCCGACACGGGCTGCTTACTAAGAAGCACCGTCCGGCTGCAGGCGGGCGGCGCTTACGAGGATATTTTGAGGTTTGTGGACGGTATGAACGCGAAGAGTTTCTGTTTGCGCGTGTCGGAGCTGAGCGTGACCATGTCCGGCGGAGCTTATAAGTATGACTATGAGGCGCGCCTTGTCTGCACCGTCTACATATACGGCATAGAGGAGCCGGACGGCCTGGAAAAGCTCTGATAGATTCCTCCGCGCCGGAGGATGGGTTCGCGCCGGACAAAAATAGTCAGCGCGTTCCTGTTGTCGGGATTTACCTATATATTGTACATGGCGAGGTACCAGCCTACTATATCGCCGCCCCAAAGAAGGGCAGCCGCCGCGCCCGCCGCAATAAACGGGCCAAAGGGTATCTCGCTGCGCTTTCCCGCCTTTTTGAGCAGGAGCAGCAGGCAGGCGTACAGCCCGCCCGCCGTCACCGCAATGAACGCGG
>CAYONL010000077.1:0-2402 GCA_964405305.1 uncultured Oscillospiraceae bacterium
ATAGTCGCGCTGCTCGCTTGTAGCGCTTTGCATCGCTCGTTGTTTCTTCCTGCTCACGTTCCCGCTTTCTCCGCCACAGGCGGCGCGGGTACGCGAGCCCCTTCGGATGCACACTTCTTAGTTTACTGCGAATTGTTCAGCGCTTACATAGTTTTGCGGTTTGGCGGGCGCGCCGCGGCCTTAAAGACGGAGGGGTTTCCCGTTTGCGCAGCCCCGTGGTCTTGCAGCGGAAAACATGGGAGCCGCCCGCAACAGAAAACATCGCGCCGGTCAGCTTTTCCTCGCGGGAAGCCGTCCGGCGCGTTTTATGGCGTTTGTTTTTATCCTGGCCGGGCTTTCGCAAGGCCGCTGTATTTACGGTATAATCTTGTTGGGACCGTAGATGCCGTCCGGGCCGGTGGTGGTGGCCAGCCAGTACATGGTGCGCAGCCCCGTGGTTTTGCAGCGGAAAACATGGGAGCCGTCGGCGTCGGAAAGCTGGATATAGCAGGTGTCGTCCACAGTCTCGTCCGGCTCGGGCTGTACGGCGGTGACGACGTACCGGTCGCCAAAGGTAATGGTCATAGAGAGACCCTCGCCCGCGTCCGGCAGAGGACCGTAGCTGACCTGACGGCCTGAGGGAGTCAGCCAGCCCATGAGCCGGCCCAGATTGTCGGAGTTTACGATGGTTCGGCGGCCGCCGTAATCCGCAACGGTATCCGCGCCGGACTCGGAAACATACGCCGAAACGGAGACAAGGCGCGTCTCATAGGCGGTGTAATTGACCCTTGTGCCGATAAGGTAAACCGCCGAGCCCACCAGCAGCGCCAGCACCAGCACGACGGGTATAACGTATTTTTTCATTTATTCACTTCCAGATGATTTATGCGTCGCGGCTGTAGATGGGCTCCACATACTTTTTGCCGAAATAGATGATAAGCGCCAAAAGCGCGCAGACAATACTGGCCCCAAGCACCAGCGGGCGGATGGGCAGTATTTCGCCCAGCGCGCCGAAAAGGAGCTGGCCCACCACCATGCCGAGGGTGGTAAGCATTTGGAACACGCCGTTAAAGCGGCCGCGCATGGCGTCGGGAACGTAGCTTTGGGTGGAGGAGATCCTGATATTGTAGGAGGTCACGCCCAAAAAGCCGGTGAAAAACTGCATGGCCATCATGACCGCGACAGGGAAATAAAGAAAGCTCCCGTCCAAAAAGGCCGTGGCCACATAGACGAACAGCGCGATGTAAAACTTGTGGCCGGGCTTCAGCTTGTGCCGGTAATGTATCCAGCTGCCGATCATCCGGCCCAGTATGCTGAAGGCCATCACGTAGGAGAAGGTCATGGCGCCGAGCGTCGGCTCCGACTTGAAGTAAGGGAGGATGAGCGTGTCGCCGGCGGCGTAGGTCACGAAAGAGAGCGTAAAATACATGGTTATGCAAAGCAGCCCGCGCTCGCCCTTCAAATAGGAAATGCCGTTTTTAAAGTCGGAGAGGTAGGTTTTTGCGTTGTACTGGGTGGCGACGCTTGCAACATGCGTCTCTTTGGCCTTTATCTGCGTCTCCATGACCGCGGCCACCCAAAACGTGATGGCGTTAAAAAGGAAGATCGGAGCGGGGCCTACGCTGTCGTAGCACCAGGCGGCCACAGGCGTCATAACGGCGGCCAGCGGGTATATCATGCTGCTGACGGAGTAGGCCTTGGTGTAGTTGCCCTCGCTGATGAGGTTGGGATAAAAGCTGTCGTAGGCCACCATATATATGCTGTCGAAGGAGCCGAGTATAAGGCACAGCCCCAAAAGCCAGCCGAAGCCGAAAATACCGGCCCGGAGCAGCCCCCATATGAGCAGATAGAGCCCGCCGGAGATGAAGTCCAGCGTATATATAACTTTTTTTCTTGAAAATCTGTCCAGATACGGCCCCGCCAAAAACGGCATGAATATCTGCGGCAGGTTGTAAACGACCATAAACAGCGCGTATAAAAAGGTGGATTTCGTGTAATCCAGCACCAGCAGGCCCATGGCAAAGCCGGTCATGGCGTTGCCGAGCATTGAGACGACGGTGCCGAGCGTGATTATGGTAAAGTCGCGTGTCCACAGCGGAGCGCGGGCCATATCGCCCGGTCCGCCCTGAGGGTTTGTTTCCATAGCTTCCTTTCCTCGCAAAAAATGCGCACTTGAACAGCGCCGCGGTTTTAGGCGGCGCGTCTATAAAAAAGCGGATAAATTACGTTTTCGTTTACTTTACGGCAGCTTAATTAAAACTTATTCACCATATCACATTTGCTCCAAAAGATATTCTTTTACTGTGCGGCGCCTTTGCCGGAGGCGTTTCCGTCGGCGCCGCGGAGTTGGGTTCCCCCACATAAGCACAAAGCGATTATATTACAAAACGTTTACAGATGCAAGCCCTATTTTTTTGAGCATG
>CAYONL010000077.1:2502-4212 GCA_964405305.1 uncultured Oscillospiraceae bacterium
AATTTGGAGGGGTCGCGGTGCTGGATGGCGGAAAACAGGCTGTAGTATATCGGAATGGTCAGAAAGCAGAGCCAGCCCCAGACCCAACCCTGTGGAATTACGCCGCCCCAGGCAATGGCCGTGCCGCCCGGCACAAGGAAGCCGATGAGCAGGAAGGCAATGAGCGTGCAGATCGGCCACGGAACGTAGTGCCAAAAGCCCTTTTCCTCGTCCCATTCGTAGTGGTACTGCGCACTGCCAACATTTCCATCGCCCTTGTGGGTAACGTGGACCGTGCCGTCGGCGTCTATGTCCACCGCTTTGTCGGGCTTCTCCACATGCTGGCGGCCGTCGGGATAGATCGTAACGGTTTTTCCGGGCTTGCGGATATATACGGTGCCGTCGCGGTCCACGGTCTTTTCGCAGCCTATGCGGTCGGCGGCGGCCTCGTCAACGTGTATGCCGTCCCAGCCCACGTGTACGTTGTCGTTGTCCGCGCCGTCACGGATGATAACTCCGTCCAGCCCAACGTGTATGTGGGTGCCATCGTCGCACATGACGTTTATCGCGCCCTTTTTGAAGTTTACCTTTGTGGCGTCCCTGACTTCGCCGGTGTAGACGTGGTCGGTCTCACCGTCCGAACCGGGGGTGGAATCCTCCTCCGGCACGCTTTCGCCGGAAACGGAGTCGTCATCCACCTTGTCGCTGCGCAGCAGCAGCTCATCCAGCGAGACATTATAAAGGTTTGCAAGGGTTATCAGGTTGTCGGTGTCGGGCGCGGCCTCGGCTCGTTCCCATTTGCTGACGGCCTGACGGCTGATGCCGAGCTTTGCGGCCAGCTCCTCCTGAGAAAGGCCCTTTTCGCGGCGAAGTTGATAAAGTTTGTTGGCGATGTCGATGTTCATTTACTCTCCTCCGTTCATCTGTATATGCGGGCGAAATCGGCCAGGTCGGCGCTGTTTTTGGCGTGGGCGGCCTCGTCGCGGTTGTCGGTCTGTTTCGGGAGTCTCGCTCCAAAAAGGTTTCTGAAAAGGTTTATGCTTTTTTTGTTTTCATTTTTTAAAGTGGTCATTGCGCTGCCTCCGTTTTGTTTTTGTTGTTGTAAGCTTCGTCATCGGGCCTTCGCTTTCGATGGTCAAAGCATATCAGCAACCCGGTCGGTTGCGCAAGCAATTCTGCTTTTCAGTTTGGCGGTGAGGGGCAACTTTTGGTTGCAACCGCCAGTTTACAAGCATTATAACGCATTGTAAGGCCCTGCGCAAGCGGTCAGCCCTCCGCCCGGGCAAAAAAAAGCAGCGGAAACGCCGCCCGGCCCCGCCATTAAAATATGTAAAAGCACCGCTTTGCCCGGCGGCTTTTTCGCCCGCCCGCCCATGGCAAGCGCCGCGCCGGAAAGCCTGAAAACAAAAAGGCGGGAACGCCTGCGCGCCCCCGCCAATTTCAGCTTTAAGCTGACTTACTTTTTCACGATGTCGTTGTTGAAGGTCTCTATGGCCTTCTCGTTGTCGGCGCTGATGACCATCATCACATAGTCGCCGCGGACGACGACCTGGCCGTTCTTAGCCATCTCGTAGGCGTCGGGCAGGTACTGCTCAAAGCTCTGCTGCACCGCCGCAAGCCTTGCCTCAAACTCGGTCTTAAGCGCGTCAACCTTGCCCTCGGCCGCCTTGCCGATGTAAAGGGTGTCGGCGGAGATCATCATGCCGTTGTAGGCGTAGATCTCGGTGTAAT
>CAYONL010000077.1:4222-7026 GCA_964405305.1 uncultured Oscillospiraceae bacterium
GCGGCGTCGCCGATGCCTATGTTGTCGCCGGGATCGCCAAGCTCGTCCTCGCTGGCCTCCATGCCCATGGCGAACTCCACGCTGCCCATAATGTCCTCGGCTATCTGGGCCACGGTTTTGTCGCTGGTGTAGGTCTCGGCCCCGCCGCACCCGGTAAAGACCATCAGCATGGCCATGGCGGCGGCTATAAATAAAACTGCTCTCTTTTTCATTTTTGTTTCTCCTTTGAAAGTTTTATAATGTATTTTGGCGAGTTGTGTGTTCGCGCATATATATAGTGCCTTGTTTTTGCGTTTTTATTGCCCCCCGGCATAAAAAAATGAGCAAAATTTGACAATCATCCCCATTTCGATTATAATATCCATACCGTTAGGGGGCAATATATGCGAAAGTTTTTTGCAAAAGCGCTGCAGTCCCTTTTATTTTTGCGCTCACGGTGGTTTGCGGTCTCGCTGCTTTGTGTGGCGGTGGCCGCGCTCATGCTGTGGATACCCGCCCGCACCAATATAATCTACATAGACGACGGCGGCGAGCGCACCCTTGTCCGGACGACAGAGAGGGAACCTGAGGCCATACTTGCGGATTGCGGCATCACGCCCGGGCTGGACGACAGAGTGTTGTTTTCCGGCTTTGGCGAATCCGATGCTTTTTTCGACAATACCGCCGAGATCTCCATCGTAAAAACATACCCGGTGGAGATACGGGTGGACTCCATGATCTACCATGTGCGCACAACGGGCGGAACGGTGGCCGACGTGCTTTATGAAGCCGGCGTGCTTTTGCGCAACACGGATCTCATCAGCATGACGCCCCAGTCGGTGGTTTCGGCGGGGGATGTTGTGGAGATAACGCGCATAGACTACAGGACAAAGCTGGAGGAGGAGCCCATTCCGCGAACTACGGAGTACAAGGATACCTCCCTCATAGGCAACGGCAGGCAGAGGCTGCTCTCCTACGGCTACGACGGAGTGAAGCTGCTGACCTACGAGCAGAAGTTCATAGACGGCGTGGGCGGCGACATGAAGCTTGTCTCGGAGGACATAGCCAAGGTGCCCCAGCCGGACACATACCTTGTGGGAACGGGCGTGGCCATCTCGCCGCTGGATTTCGGCTACGAGATCGTTAACGGCCGGCCGACGAACTATGAGCATGTGCTTGAGAATCAAAAGGCCACGGGCTACAGCGCGAGAGCCGGCGCGGGTACGGCAAGCGGACTGCATAAGGCGGCGGTGGGTTACGTGGCGGTGAACCCCAACGTGATCCCATACGGAACAAAGCTGTGGATAACCGCCCACAATGACGACGGCTATTTCGTTTACGGCTACGCCATAGCGGCGGACACCGGAACAGGCATGATGGACGGGATCGTGGATATAGACCTGTTTTACGACACGTATTATGAGAGCGTGCTGAACGGTCTGCGGTACGTGGATATATACGTATTGGAATAATTAAAAAGAATAATACTGTGCGGCGGGCTGTTTTGTCAAAAGCAGCCCGCCTGATATATACAAAACGCTAATTATTGTAAATTTATACATTGAACAATGGCCCGGGCGATGATATAATATTTTAATTACAATCTGCGAGGTAACGTATGAATATCCCAAGCGACAGGATAATACTTGTAACCGGCCACTACGGCAGCGGAAAGACAAATTTCGCGCTGAATCTGGCCGAGCGGATCATAGCCCGGGGCGAGGAGCTGACGCTCATAGATCTCGATATAGTGAACCCGTATTTCAGAACCGGGGATTATGCCGGAAGCCTGGGCTGCAAGCTCATAGCGCCGGAGTTTTTGGGCACCACGCTGGACACGCCGTCTCTGACCGGCAACATAGACGCGGCTATAGTTTCCGGCGGGCGCGTGCTAATAGACGTGGGCGGTGACGACGCGGGTTCGGCGGCGCTGGGGCGGTACTCCGCGAAAATAAAGGCGGCCGGCTACTCCATGCTGTACGTGGTAAACGCCTATAGAAACCTCACCCGCACGCCGGAGGAGGCTGTCGCCATTTTGCGCGAGATAGAGGGGGCCGCGAGGCTTTCCGCCACGGCGCTGGTCAACAACTCAAACCTCGGGCGCTTTACCGCTCCGGCGGATGTGGAGGCGACGGAAGCCTACGCCCAAAGCGTTTCCGCGCTGACGGGCCTGCCCATCGCGGCGACCTGTGTGAAAGGCGGGCTTGCGGCCTCGGTGACGGAGCCCTTCGCCACGGAAATAAAGGTCACCTTCCCCTGGGAACAGCAATAAGAAAAAATCAGGAGGCCCGTTATGAACATCTGGCACGATATAGAACCCAAGTTTATAAAACCTGAAAATTTTACCGCGGTAATAGAGATCGAAAAGGGCAGCGGTATGAAGTACGAGATGGACAAGGCCACCGGTATGCTCCGGCTGGACCGCATACTCTACACCGCCACCCATTATCCGGCGAACTACGGCTTTATTCCGCTGACCTATGGCGATGACAACGACCCGCTGGATGTGCTGGTGCTCTGCGGCAAGGCGATGGTTCCGCTGTCGCTGGTCCAGTGCAGGCCCATAGGCGTTTTGGAGATGATAGATTCCGGCGCGGGCGACGAGAAGATAATTGCCGTGCCGCTGGGCGACCCCACATATTCCGAGATAAACAGCATCTACGACCTGCCAAAGCACGTATTTGACGAGATAGAGCATTTCTTTACCGTCTACAAGCAGCTGGAGGGGAAAGAGACCTCCGTAACCCCGGTTAAGGACAGGGAAGCCGCGCTGGAGATAATCGAAAAGGCCAAGTAAACGAAAGGAGTGCAACTACCATGATCCA
>CAYONL010000077.1:7036-9902 GCA_964405305.1 uncultured Oscillospiraceae bacterium
AAAAGGCCATGGTGCATTACGATGAGACTTTTGGCGGCAAAAACAAGTGAGCATTACTGCGACGCAGTTATAGTTTAACCGTTTGGAGGGGATAAAATGGCAAAAGTGACAGTTGACGAAAACGTCTGCAAGGGCTGCGGGCTCTGCGTTTCCACCTGCCCAAAGCACCTGCTCCGCCTTGCGCCCGACCGTATATCGGCCAAGGGCTACAACCCTGCGGAGATGACCGACCAGGAAAAGTGCATCGCCTGCGCCATGTGCGGAATAATCTGCCCGGACAGCGCGATAACCGTAGAGAAGTAAAGGGAGTGAGCAAATGGCAGAAAGAGTTTTGATGAAGGGCAATGAGGCCATAGCCGAGGCGGCGATACGCGCGGGCTGCCGTCACTATTTCGGCTATCCCATCACGCCCCAGACGGAGATAGCGGCCTATATGAGCCGGCGTATGCCCAAGGTGGGCGGCGTGTTTTTACAGGCGGAAAGCGAGATAGCCGCCATAAACATGGTTTTGGGAGCAGCCTCCGCCGGACGCCGCGTTATGACGAGCTCCAGCTCCCCCGGCATCAGCCTTAAAAGCGAGGGAGTCTCATACATAGCCGGTTCCAACCTGCCCTGCGTTATTATAGACGTGGTGCGCGGCGGGCCTGGCCTTGGCGGTATCCAGCCGGCCCAGTCCGACTACTGGCAGGCGACAAAGGCGCTGGGCCACGGCGACTTCCAGCTGCTGGTCTTTGCGCCGAACTCCGTGCAGGAGATGGTGACGGCGGTCTACGACGCCTTTGAAAACGCCGACCGCTACCGTATGCCAGCCATGATACTGGCCGACGGCCTGCTGGGTCAGATGATGGAGCCTGTCGTTTTCCCGGAGCGGGAGAGCGAGCAGTTTGAAAAGCCCTGGGCCCTCACCGGAACGCAGGGCAAGCGCAAACATAATATTGTCAATTCGCTGTATCTGTCCCCGGCGGAGCTGGAGCAGACCGTGGTGGATCGTTTTAAGGACTACGACGAGGTCAAGAAGGTTCTGCCCAAGGCGGAGACGTATCTGACCGAGGACGCCGACATCGCCGTGGTGGCCTATGGCGCCACAAGCCGCGTTGTAAAATCCGCGGTGAACGAGGCGCGCGCAGAGGGCATAAAGGCCGGCATGGTTCGCCCTTACACTCTGTGGCCCTTCCCGGCGGAGCAGCTCAAAAAGGGCTGTGAGCACGCGAAGGATGTGCTCGTGGTCGAGATGAGCATGGGCCAGATGGTGGACGACGTAAAGCTGACGCTGGAGTGCAAAAAGCCCGTATCCTTTTTTGGGCGCACCGGCGGCATAATTCCATCGCCGAACGAGGTGCTCGAACAGATCAAGAAGCTTGCCGGAGGTGACAGATAATGGCTATAGTATATAAGAAATCCTCCTGCCTGACCGACACGCCGCTCTCCTATTGTCCCGGCTGCTGCCACGGCATAATCACAAAGCTGGTGGCCGAGGTCATAGAGGAGCTGGGCATAGACGGCATCACCGTGGGCGTGGCGCCTGTGGGCTGCTCCGTCATGGCTTACAACTTCTTCACCTGCGACATGGTGGAGGCTCCGCATGGACGCGCACCGGCCGTGGCTACAGGGCTGCGGCGCGCGCTTCCGGACAACGTGGTGTTTACATATCAGGGCGACGGCGATCTGGCCGCCATAGGCACCGCCGAAACCGTCCACAGCGCCACCCGCGGTGAAAACATCACGGTGATATTTGTCAACAACGCCATTTACGGCATGACCGGCGGCCAGATGGCTCCAACCACTTTACCGGAGCAGGTGACCCAGACCACCCCTTACGGCCGTGACCCAAAGGTTGCGGGCTGGCCTGTCCGTGTGTGCGAAATGCTTTCTACCCTGACCGGAACGGCTTACGCCGAGCGGGTGGCCGTCAACAACGTGCCGAATATCCGCCACGCCAAGGCCGCCATAAAGAAAGCCTTCCAGAACCAGCTGGACAACAAGGGCTTTTCCATCGTCGAGGTGCTCTCCACCTGCCCGACCAACTGGGGCATGACGCCTCAGGAGTCCATGAAGTGGGTGGACGACAAGATGATACCGTACTATCCTCTTGGCGTTTACAAAGATATAGACGGGGAGGCGAAATGACATGACCCACAACATCCTTTTGGCCGGATTTGGAGGTCAGGGAGTGCTTTTTGCCGGAAAAGTGCTGGCCTACACCGGCATGATAGACGGCAAAGAGGTGAGCTGGCTGCCCAGCTACGGCCCCGAGATGCGCGGAGGTACGGCGAACTGCTCCGTCTGCCTTGGCGACGAACCCATAGGAAGCCCGCTGGTGCTTGCGCCGGACTGCCTTATCGTCATGAACAACCCCAGCTATGATAAGTTTATAAACGCGGTTCCGGCCGGCGGCGTGGTCGTCGTGAACTCCACCCTGGTGGACAGAAAGTGCGAGCGCACCGACATAACCGTAAAGTACGTTCCGGCGACGCAGCTTGCCAACGACAACGGGCTGCAGACCCTCGGCAACATGATACTGCTGGGCGCGCTGTTAAAGCTGGTGCCGCTGACCTCCACGGAGACGGTGGACGCCGCCATGAAAAAGGTGGTTCCCGGCACAAAGTCCTGGCTCATACCTAAAAACGAGGAAGCCCTCGCGCTGGGTATGGCTCAATAAAATAAAACAGGGCCGGAAAGCTCTCTGCGCATAAGGACGTTTTCAAAGGCAGTAGTCGTGTCATATTTTCACGGCCGCTGCCTTTCTCTTTTTGAGGGCTTGGGACGCATCCCAACAAGATTGTCATACAATGATGTATCTTGTCACAGCAATGTAGGGGCGAACTGTGTGTCAAGAGAAACATGGTTTACAGCAAGTGCAACGACA
>CAYONL010000078.1:0-9881 GCA_964405305.1 uncultured Oscillospiraceae bacterium
TGCCGCAGGACGCGTTGAGCCGTGAGTTCCCGCGTGTGGCCGAGCTGCCCTTTGACTCCGACCGCAAGCTTATGACCTCCGTAAACGAGGTGAACGGCAAGCTGCTCGTCATCGTCAAGGGCGCGCTGGATTCTCTGGAGCAGATATGTGTCTCCGGCGACTTGGCCCGTGCCCGCGAGATAAACGAAAAGCTCTCCAAAAACGCCCTGCGCGTGCTGGCCATGGGATACAAGATTGTAGACGCGCTGCCGGAGGAGATATCCAGCGAAACTCTGGAGACAGGTCTAACATTTATGGGCCTTGTGGGCATGATAGACCCGCCCAGACCCGAGGCCGCCGAAGCCGTTCGTCTTTGCCGCGGCGCGGGCATAAAGCCCGTTATGATAACCGGAGACCACGTTGTCACCGCCTCCGCCATAGCAAAGGCCCTCGGCATAATGGAGGATGGGGACGAGGCCGTGACCGGCGTGATGCTGGACGCCATGACCGACGAGGAGCTGGATTCCCGCATCAGGCACATAGCCGTATACGCCCGCGTCTCACCCGAGAACAAAATACGCATAGTCCGCGCATGGCAGCGCAGCGGCGAGGTCGTCTCCATGACCGGTGACGGCGTGAACGACGCGCCCGCACTCAAGGCCGCCGACATCGGCTGCGCCATGGGCATAACCGGAACTGACGTTGCCAAGGGCGCGGCCGACATGACCCTTACCGACGACAACTTCGCCACCATAGTCGAGGCCGTGCGCGAGGGACGCGGCATCTACGCCAACATACGCAAGGTGGTCGGCTTCCTGCTGGGCACCAACATAGGCGAGGTGCTGACCGTTTTCTTCGCCATGGTCGTCTGGAAAGTGAGCCCTCTGCTTTCGATGCAGCTTCTGTGGATAAACCTTGTTACGGACGGCCTGCCCGCCGTTGCGCTCGGCACCGAGGACGTGGAGCCGGACGTCATGGAGAAAAAGCCGAAACCAAAGGACGAGGACATTTTCGCCCACGGTCTTGGCATTCGCATAGGGCTGCAGGGCGTCATGTTCGCGGTGCTGACACTTATCGCTTACCGCCTCGGCTTTTTGTTCTGCGGCGGAGAGGCGGCCGGTCAGACCATGGCGTTCATGGTGCTGGCCACCTCCCAGGTGGTGCAGTCCTTCAACATGCGCAGCGAGCGTTCCCTGTTCAAGATCGGCTTCTTCACCAACAAAAAGCTGAACCTTGCGGCCCTCTGTTCGCTCTTGCTTGTGGCGGCGGTGCTGTTCACTCCGCTTTCCGTGGCTTTCGGTCTGGTCTACCTGCCCGCCTCCTATTATCTTATAGGCGTTGGGCTTTCGCTGGTGCCGCTGGTGGTCATGGAGTGTTCGAAAGCCTTCGGCCTTATCAAGCACCAGAAATAATTCTCCCGGAGTATATTGCGGCGGGATGGGGTCCTCCCTGTCCCGCCCATTCGCAAGAACAACAAACTTATCAAAGGAGGCGGACGCGCTGAAAAAAGATAACAAAACCGGAGTGTTCCGCTTCCTGCGCTTTCTTCCGCTGGCTGTAATAGCCCTGTGCATTGTCGTGTTCTGGAAACAGATGATGTCCATAACGCCGGAGGAACTGGCCTCCCACGTCAGCGGCAACCCAATTGCGGCCATCATTTTCGTGTTTGTCGGATACACTTTGGAATCTTTGTCGGTAGTATTCCCCGTTGTAATAATGCAGCTGGCCGTAAGCCTGCTGTTTCCTGTTTGGGCCGCGCTGCCGCTGAACGCCGCCGGTCTGCTGCTTGCGGCGAACCTGGGCTACTTCATCGGAAAATTCACCGGAGAGGATTTTGCAAAAAAGTTCGCGCAAAAATATGGACGGTCGGACGCGCTGATGGATATTGACCCGGAGAGGACGTTCCATTTTGCCTTTTTGCTGCGCGCCATATCCGTCCTGCCCATGGACGCGGTAAGCATGGTCTTCGGCTCCATGAATGTGCCGTATTTGCCGTACCTTATCGGCACACTGGCGGGAACCATTCCCTCCATGGTCGCGGTCACGGTGGCGGGCGCCTCGGCCACAGACCCCGGCTCGCCCGCGTTCATAATTTCTGCGTCCATAACGGTCCTGCTGTCCGTCGGCTCCATAATACTTAACCGCATAAGGGACAAACGCACGGAAAAGGCAAAAAAAGACGCAAAAGAAAAGGCGGAGGTTTGATCCCCCACCCTTTCGCTTTCCGGTGTAAATTTCACGTCAAATTTCGTTTTTTGCCAGACGGCAAAGATAGTTCATCCTCGCGGTCTGGGCGTTGCGCTCGAAGATGCAGGATTCGATAAGATTTTCGTCGGCCGTAAGATTGAAAAGCTGTTCGGTCATCTTCATCTCCTCCCTCAGCATGGCGACGGCGGAGCGTATCTCTGCGAGTCTTTCCGCTTTTCTTGCCGCGTCCTCTTTCGTGCGCGCTTTTTCAGCCAGCTTGCTCATATAACCGCCTCCTCAGTCAATTTTATGTATAAAGCTTTGTCCGATATTCGGCGGTTTAAACATTCAGTTTGACAAACGGCGTCTGTTCAATTATAATAATAAATTGTTCCTCTGCCGCAATTCCGCTTTTTTCCGTGCGCCGTGCGGGCGGGCTGGAGCCGCGGCTAAAACTGAATATCCGGGTGTAGCGCAGTTGGTAGCGCGGGTGGTTTGGGACCATCAGGCCGCAGGTTCGAACCCTGTCACTCGGACCAAAGACATAGTTTCCCATCAAGGGGAGGCTATGTCTTTTTTCATGCCTTAAATTGTGATATGATTGTGGCACAGGTTATTTATATTTTGCGAAAGAGCCACAGATATCAAAGATTAAACTCATTCGTTCAGCAAGCGTAATACTATAAGCATAAGCAAGAAGCAAAAGCAGAGTTTTACGATTAACACATTCTCTATTTGAAAAAGCCTATAAAGTATTATAAATAAAGACTTTCAAGCATTTGAGAAACGGACTTATAACGGCAACGGTACTGATGTTCCTTCACTCATGGGGAGCTTTTCTGTGGCCGGCGCTGGTAGCAGGCTCCGAGGTGCTTCCTGTCAGCAAAACCATTTCGAATATGCTCAGTCCTAACTTTTATGTTGACGCCCGTGTAAAAATGGGAGCGATGCTTATAGCTATGGTTCCTCCTCTCATTATCTATCTGGTCTTTCAGCGTTATGTCATTCAGGGCATGGCAATGTCGGGTGTAAAAGGATAATTGTAAGATTGTAAATAATATTGGGGTTCTCATAAAACGGGATCCCAATATTTTATTCTGCCCATTAAGCCGTAAATGTTCTAATTTTGAGTAAAGGCGGAGGCACTTCATGGCTGGAAAAGGAAAGTATATCGCAATGGTGGTGCTGTCTGCCATTCTCTACGGTTCAATGCCGATAATCGCGAAGCTGATCTATGAGCACGGCGGGAACAACTACAACGTCACATTATATGAAGCGTTGTTCGCCGCGGTATTTTTGGCTGCGATTCTAAAAAAGAAGCATATCAGTCTGCGCATCAGCCTGGATGAGTTCAAAAAGCTCGCTATACTTGGCGCCTTTGGAAGCACGTTTACCATACTGCTGCTTTATTATTCCTATTCGCTTATATCCGCAGGACTGGCGACCACGCTGCACTACATATACCCGGTGGCAGTAACGTTGATGTTAATTGTGTTTTTCCGTGAGAAAGCCTCTTTAAAAACTATGCTGGCACTTGGCCTGGCTGTAGGCGGCATAGCTCTGATAAGCGGAGCCGGCGGCAGGACCAGTGCGGCCGGAGTCATCTGCGCCGTACTTTCTGGCATTTGCTGGGCTTTTTATATAGTTTATCTCGACAAAAGCGGCCTTACAAAGCAAAACGGATTCCTTGTATGTTTTTATGTGTCTTTGATAAATATACCTGTCTGTGGAGCGGCCGCTCTAATTACAGGAAATCTAAAACCGCTTGATGATCCGTTCGCATTGGCGCTTATAGCTGCTGCCGCTTTTATTGGCAGAGTCGTTGCAGGCCCACTTTTTCAAAAGGGCATAGGCAGAGTCGGGTCAATGTCGTCCGGCATACTCTCAACGCTTGAGCCTATTACCTCCATGTTGCTGGGCTGGATAGTGTTACGTGAAGCATTGACGGCGCAAAAAACAGCGGGCGCCGCTATGGTGCTGTGTGGAGTGATCGTCACCGTGCTGTCAGAAAAGCACACCGGCTGCGTAACCGCAAATAAGAACCAGTGACATGTGCAGTATCATAAAAACACTGAACAATATTGTACTAACAGCTTGATCACGGAGCGATACCGCATGCTCAAGCCGTTTTACTAAGCGGATAAATAATATCTGCCAGCTGCGTGCATCCTGTGCAGAAAGAAAGTGCTCTTTGCCCGGGTAGTGTCAAGGTTTATGCGGCTCCGTCGTCCGATGCTTCGCAAAAGTTAAGACGGCCCTCGGCAATGTATAAAGAAAGCCGGTAAACGGTCAAAGCGCCGCTTACCGGTTTTTAAATACAGAAAACTCTATGCCCAGTGCCGCCAGGAATCCTCTCGATCTTCGGCTCCATATTGCATCCTTTTTGACTTATATAGCCTTTCATCGGCAATTTTTATGGCTCTTCTCGAATCGTCCGTATCCTTAAGCAGGCTGTGCTGATAGCCGTAACTGATGGTAATTGACTCCGTTATATCCGGTATATTGATGGACTGAACCGCTTCTTTCCATAGGGCTGTTTTTTCCTCAAATTCCTGTTCTGTGTACTCGGGGATAATTATAAGAAATTCGTCGCCACCATATCGGTATACATCTCCATCGTAAAAGGTTTTCCCTGTGGCCAACGCGACCATCCTCAGCACCTCGTCTCCGACCAGGTGGCCATATATATCATTATAGCGCTTAAACTGGTCCACGTCCGCCATAATGGTATAGACGTTCTTCCCAATATGCTGTTCAAAGTCATTCCGCAACGCTGTCCTGTTCTTTAGCTTGGTTAGGTCGTCGACCGACGCCTCTTGCTGCAAAATATGATTGAGCTGAAGAATATCCGCCTTGTATTTCTCCGACTCCTGCAACATCATATACTGTATTGCATTCCCAACTACCGCGATGGCGGCAAACATGATATAATTCTGCGGCTGCACTTTTTCCGCCCCATCGATAAGATAGAGGCAAATATATAAAGAGCAATAGGACAGGGAGATAAGCACGATCCCTATCCTCGGCTCCATGACTACGAAACACACAAAGCAGAACTGCACGATATAGAATGTGAGCATCTGCTCTCCGTCGGCATAGTGCGCCGTGTCCACCAAAATGCCCCAGGCCGACAATGCTATATAAAACAGAGTGACCACGATGTTTGCCCTGCGGTTGGAAATCACACCGTCTTTCTCATATCTTTGCATCATCATTTTTGAAAGAATAACGATGAGCACGCAGGCGGCTATGCAACAAAAGACATTTATAAAAGTTTGCCAGAAATCCGGCCGTTTCCAGTTCATGGCGGAGAACAGGGCCAGATTAGCCGCGTCAAAAACGCACGCCACGGCTGAGAAGGTGTGTATATTGCGAATATTGCGAATATTTATAGCGTCGATCAGCTTTTGATCCTGTGGCGTCTTAAATATTCGATTTAATTGCCGTCTAAAAACACTTTCTTTCTTATTCATTGGCACGCTCCTTCGCCTCATCCTTTTGGCAGGCTTAATATATTAAATTGCGTATTGTGGCTGCGGCCTGAAGCAACGTGTACTTACAGATTATCCATACAACTGACGCTGCAGGGAAAAAGTATATTATTTGTTATTATAGAACAATCTGTTTAAAATTACAAGATGGTGAGATGGCATAAAAACAACATTTCACCGCCACAGGCATGGAAATAACAGGTTTTGAGATAGCCCAAAAACCTCATCGGCCGCAAGTAACAATTTCAGCGGCCAGTACATCACGGCACTTTGGTTTCCTCGGAGCGGTACTGTAATATTTGTTTTCTGTTTTTGAATAATCCACGCTGCCGCTCTCTGCTCTTTCTCCATAAGTCATAAACACCATATGGCTGCTGTGTATGAAGTTATCGTATTGGAGGGCTGCCCCACCATCTTAGGCGTGCATTTTTTCGTTTTCGGTGGTCCTAACCGCTGCACCGATCGTCTCCCGGTCACCGGTATTCCGCGACGGAGAAACAGTATTCAGCTTTAATAACAGAGGCAAAGTCTTAAACCGCGGTTGTTTTTCTTCCGCGGACGCCAGAATACATTAAAATTTCCGTATCCCTCGTTTAAGCCTTGAATAAGCGCCTACATTCGTATATATTAATATAAATTGTATTTATGTTTGAGTGGCATCCCGCCGTATACCGGCATTCCAGACCGTTTTCCCGCAAAAGGGCGTCTTGCCGGCAATGCGCGCAGGAGCGTTGCTCCGCCCGCCATAGCGCTCACTAACGGTCTCCGTCTGCGCGGAAAGGTCTGAGCCCTCCGAAAGAGTTTAAAGAAATCAAGGTGAGCCACCATGCTGCGAATTGCCGTCTGTGACGACATGAACCCCGAGCTTCGACATAT
The DNA here is from genome assembly GCA_964405305.1 of uncultured Oscillospiraceae bacterium. Classification (GTDB taxonomy): domain Bacteria; phylum Bacillota; class Clostridia; order Oscillospirales; family Ruminococcaceae; genus UMGS1668. The sequence goes on from CAYONL010000078.1 coordinate 6,534, forward strand.
TTCCGCGCTTGCCGGCGAACACCTGGCTCTGCGCGGTATCAGCGGCAGGATACAGGAGTTCTCACACCCCGACGCGCTGCTGACGGCCTGCGAGAAAGAGAATTTCCACATTTTCCTGTTGGACATGGTCATGCCCATGGTCAGCGGTCTGGAGCTGGGCCGGGCGATCCGCCGCAGCAGCACCGACGCGCAGATCATTTACATAACCACGGAGCCGGGCTTTGCGCTGGATGCCTACGCGGTCAACCCGCTGCACTATCTTATAAAGCCCGTCGATAAGGCGGCTCTCTTTGCCGCGCTGGATCTGGCGGCAAAAAAAGCGGACTACGGCGAAGAATCCTTCATCACCATCAAAACGAAAGACGGCCTGCGCACCATCTCCGCCGATATGATTTCTTTCTGCGAATATAGGCGTCACTCCGTTCTCTATGCGCTTACCAGCGGCCAGTCTGTGGAAACGACTACCCTTCCCCGCAGCTTTGCGGAGCATATTGCCCCGCTGCTTAAGGATAAGCGGTTCATCCAGCCCCACGCGGCGTTTGCCGTCAATATGGGGCTTGTGGAGCGGCTGGATAAAGACGGTTTTACCCTTAGAGACGGTGCTTTTGTGCCGGTGTCCGGCAAGCACTATACGGCGGTGCGCAACGCCTATATGAGCTATCGTCTGGGTGAGGTTTAAAAATGCAGCTATACGACATGCTTCGCTCCCTTGTCACAAACGCTCTGCTGGTCACTTTGTTGTTTACTCTGGCGCAGCCCAGGGTGAAAAAACGCACGTTGTGGCTCGCCCTGACCGCCATCGTGCTTGCCGATCTGGCGCTCAATATCTTTTTCTATCTGCGCGGCGACTACACAACGCTGGCGGCGCTGGACATTGCGTTTTTCATCATTGTTGGCGCGGCCACAAAGCCGCTGTTTCATGAGACGCTGACCCAGTGGCTTTTTAACTGCTTCACGGCTATGAACATCTACGCCATCTCGGTCGTCGTCAGCTATTTTTTAGCCGACTGTTTTCCCCACCCCGTCTATGCCAACACCGCGATCAGGGCGCTGCTGTTCGCCGCCGCGATCGCTCTTTTCCGCAAACGCCTGCGTCCCTTTTATCGCCAGGTCACAGAGTACTGGAGCGTCTATCTGTTCGTGTCCGCGGCTCTGTTTTTTAATTTCGCGTATTACTTTGTCTCCGGCGACGATGTGGAACAGACGCTTACAGAGGGCTTTGTCCCGCTCATGCTGCTGACGCTGGTGACGCTGTTTATGTATCTCGCCATGTTTCTCTCGCTGCGAAAAACGCTGGGGGAGGCGGCGCTGAGGGAAGAAAACCTGAAACTGCAGTCTGACCGGGAGCTGATACGCCAGCGCCTTGCCCTTATGGACGAGACGGTCCGGCAAATGAGCATTGCGCAGCACGACCGCCGCCATTTCAACAACACTCTGCTTGCCCTGCTACAGGAAAACGAAACGGAAAAGGCCGCCGAGCTTATCAAACAGCAGAGCGAATCGCTTCCGAAAAAGCCTCGTATATATTGTCAGAACGTGCCGGTGAACGCCGCCGTTTCGTATTATGTCGAACTTGCCCGCGGACAGGGTATCCGCTGCGACCTGCGGCTGGATATTCCCGAAAAGCTCTCTGTCGATGAGCTGTCCCTCGCCATGGCGGTATCAAATCTGCTCGAAAACGCCATGGCCGCCGTCTCCACCCTGCCCGCCGAAAAACGCGAGCTGCGCTTCACCGCGGTAAACGCCGGCCAGCTTATCCTTGAGCTGACCAACCCCTATGAGGGCGAGGTCACTCTGGACGAAAAAGGCCTGCCCGTTTCCTCAAAACAAGGCCACGGCAAGGGCAGCCAAAGTGTTTTTGACTTTGTAAACAGGTGCGGCGGCGAGCTGGTCTATGATACGACGGGCGGCGTGTTCCGCGTGCGCCTGCTGCTGTGACCGCGGCCGAACCGCCTGTCGGCCGGCATTTTTCACCGAAACGTCAACATTAAGCATAAAACCGCCTCTTTTAAGCAGAATATGGCCGCTCCCCTGTTTTTGGTGCTATTCTCTCCACGGAAGCCCAAAAAGAAGGGAGCTGTTTTTTATGAAAAAATTAAAAGTAACAGTAGCTATGGTTATGGCAATCACAACTATCCTGGTTTTTGCCGGGTGCTCATCCCAGGCCGGGGCGGCATCGAAGGCGCAGAATGAGGCGCAGCCGCTTTGGGACGCGGGCGAGGATCGGAACAAGATAGTTGTCATCAGCGACCTGCATCTCGGCATAGACGACGCCTACACCGAGACTCTGGCCAACCGTCCGCTGCTCGTTGAGTTTCTTCAGCGGCTGCAGGCCACGAAGGACGTGCGTGAACTCGTTATCGCGGGCGACTTTCTGGACGCGTGGTTTCTGCCCGTCTACTACCCCTCGTACACCGACGAAGCGCAGTTTTACAAGGACGCCATAGCGAACAACCAGCCCGTCATAGACGAGATGAACAAGCTGATAGAGAGCGGAATAAATCTTGTCTATGTGGTCGGCAACCACGACATGACGCTGGAGACGGAGGTGCTTCAGGAAGCCATTCCAAAGATCGAGCAGGCACGGGACTGCGATGGGCTGGGCTATTACTATACCGGCGACCGGCATGAGATCGCCATTGAGCACGGCCACCGGTACGATGTGTTCTCCGCGCCGGACACCGTCACAAACGCTGAGCTGTGCGGCAACGACAAAACCATACTCCCTGCCGGGTACTTCTACGCCCGATACGCCGCCACCTGGGTGCTGGAGGGCCGTCCGACAGTGGAAAAAGACCTGCCGGCAGTAACCACCGTTCCGGAGCAGACCGACACCGACCAGTACGGCGCATTTCTCTACTACTCCCTGCTGAAAAATATTTCAGAGCGCATGACCCCGAATGAGGGACTTAACGAAAAGATATTCGACATGCATATCGCGGGCTTTGACGACTCCTACACCTATCTTGATTTCTACCCCTGCCAGCAGGCTGACGGCACCATCTCCGCGCCGGTTTTGTTCAAAAACATCCAGCGCACCTGGGCCTCTCGGCAGGAAACAAACCGGGTCAGAGTTCCAAACAGCTTTATAGAGGCGGTAGCCGGCGCCGTGGATTGGGATTACTATTTTCAGCAGGCCAAGACCCAGTATATTGACAACCCGGATGAGAATATCGACATCGTGGTGTTTGGTCACACCCATGTGCCCGCGCTGAAAGACCTCGGCAATGGCTCCTACTATCTCAACAGCGGAACGTGGGTGGATCACAACACTGATTATCCGGACGCCTCCCGCACCTTTGTCGTTATCACCACCGGCGAGGAGGACAAGGTCGAGCTGCTCAGCTA
>CAYONL010000079.1:0-4115 GCA_964405305.1 uncultured Oscillospiraceae bacterium
AACGGCGCCGGCCACTTTGTAAAAATGGTCCACAATGGCATAGAGTACGGCGACATGCAGCTTATCTGCGAGGCCTATCAGCTTATGAAGGACGTGCTCGGCATGAGCAGCCAGGAGATGAGCGACGTCTTTGCCGAGTGGAACAAGACCGAGCTGGACAGCTACCTCATAGAGATCACCCGCGACATTTTGGCCTACAAGGACGAGGACGGCGAGCACGTGGTCGAAAAGATACTCGACACCGCCGGCCAGAAGGGCACCGGCAAATGGACCGCCATCTCCGCGCTGGACGAGGGCGTTCCGCTGACCCTTATCGGCGAGGCCGTGTTCGCGCGCTGCCTCTCCGCCATGAAGGAGGAGCGCGTAAAGGCCTCCAAGGAGTTCGGAAGCGCGCCCGTGCCGTTTGAGGGCGACAAAAAGGCCTTCATCGAGGACATCCGCAAGGCGCTGTTCGCCTCAAAGATCATCAGCTACGCCCAGGGCTATATGCTCATGCGCAGCGCGGCCAAGACCTACGGCTGGAACCTCAACTACGGCGGCATTGCGCTGATGTGGCGCGGCGGCTGCATCATCCGCTCCGTGTTCCTCGGCAAGATAAAGGACGCCTATGTGAACGACCCGGAGCTTTCCAACCTGCTGCTGGACCCGTACTTCAAGGATCTCATCACGAGCCTTGTTCCCAGTTGGAGGCGCGTAGTGACCGCCGCCATAGCCGCCGGAGTGCCCGCGCCCGCCTTCTCCTGCGCGCTCTCATGGTTTGACGGCTACCGCTGTGAGCGCCTGCCCGCCAACCTGCTTCAGGCCCAGCGCGACTACTTCGGCGCCCACACCTACGAGCGCACCGACAAGCCCCGCGGCGAGTTCTACCACACCAACTGGACCGGCCACGGCGGGAACACTTCCGCGTCCACCTATACTGCTTAACATCGGAGGAATAATATAATGCTTAAATTTAAAGACAACTGCAAATACGCCATAGTGGTGCCCACCAGCATGGGCGTGCGCATCACCCCCAAAGACCGTCAGCCTGTCCATGTCTCCACCGAGTACGTCATGCAGGCCACCAGCGCCGAGAGCAACGTGCTCAACGTCGCCTCAAGCCTTGGAATGCGCACCAAAGTGCTGACCGCCTTTGTAAAGGGCAGCCCCATAGCCGATTTTATTAAATCCCAGCTTCGCGCCCGCAACATAGAGTACGACGGCCCGGAGCTTGACCAGGGCGACCCGTGGGGCTACCGCCACCAGTTCAACATAGCCGACTGCGGCTTCGGTATGCGCGGGCCCCGTGTCTGCAACGACCGCGCCGGCGAGGTCGGCCGCACCCTCAACATCGCAAACTACGACACCGAAAAGCTGTTCGGCGAGGACGGCGTGCAGATACTGCATATCTCCGGCCTCATCACGGCCCTGTCTCCCGAGACCACACAGTTCTGCCTTGAACTGGCCCGCGCCGCGAAAAAACACGGCACCGTCGTCTCCTTCGACCTCAACTACCGCGCCTCTTTCTGGAAGGGCCGCGAGGAGGAGCTTTCCAAGTGCTTTAAAGAGATAGCCTCCGCCGCCGATATCCTGCTGGGCAACGAGGAGGACTTCCAGCTCGCCCTCGGAATAAAAGGGCCGGAAGCCGGCGGCAAGGGCATTGCGGCGAAGATAGACAGCTTTAAGGGCATGATAGGCGAGGTGCGCAAGGCGTACCCGAACGCCTCCGTTTTCGCCACCACCCTGCGCGAGGTCGTCTCCGCCAACGAGCACCTCTGGGGCGCCATCATGCTGGAGGGCAACGAGTGGCACGTCGTCGAGCCGCGCTCCATCCCTGTCATGGACCGTATAGGCGGCGGCGACAGCTTTGTGGGCGGCATGCTCTACGCCATGCTGAGGGGCTGGGAGCCTGAGAAGTGGGCGCAGTTCGGCTGGGCCTCCGGCGCGCTGACCACCACACTGCTGACCGACTACGCCACCCCGGCGGACGAGGATCAGATCTGGAGCATCTGGAGCGGAAACGCCCGCGTAAAGAGATAATCAATTAATTTTGCATATACCGTCCGGCCGAGGCCGGGCGGTATATGCACCTAATAAAATAATTATTTTTTTAGTGATTTGGAGGAACACCATGAAGATACCTTTTAGAGCTGACCTTGACAGTAAAGTCGCGGTAGTCACCGGCGCCGGCGGCGTGCTTTGCAGCGGATTCGCAAAGGCCCTTGCGGCCAGCGGCGCAAAAGTTGCCGTGCTGGATCTGAACCTTGACGCGGCCCAGGCCGTTGCGGATGAGATCAGCAACACCGGCATCGCCATCGCCGTCAAGGTGGACGTGCTGGACAAGGCGAGCCTTGCCGCCGCCCACGAGGAGATACTTAAAAAACTCGGCCCCTGCGATATACTGCTCAACGGCGCCGGCGGAAACAGCCCCCGCGCCACCACCGCCGACGAGGAGTTTGACCCCGCGGTCTACGCCGACCCGGAGAAAAAGTCCTTCTTTGACCTCGATCCCGCAGGTTTCGGCTTCGTGTTCGGGCTCAACTTCACCGGAACCCTGCTTACCACGCAGGAGTTCGCCAAAGACATGCTGGGCCACCCAGGCGGCGTGATACTCAACGTAAGCTCCATGAACGCCTACCGCCCGCTGACGAAAATTCCCGCTTACTCCGCCGCCAAGGCCGCCATCGGCAACTTCACCCAGTGGCTTTCCGTTTACTTTGCGAAACAGGGCATCCGTGCCAACGCCATAGCTCCCGGCTTTTTCTCCACCGCGCAAAACAAGGCCCTGCTTTGGAACGAGGACGGCACCCCCACCGCCCGCTCCCACAAGATACTGAACGCCACCCCCATGGGCCGCTTCGGTGAGGTGGAGGACCTGACCGGCACGCTGCTGTGGCTCTGCGACAACAAGTGCTCCGGCTTCGTCACCGGCGTCACCGTGCCCGTTGACGGCGGCTTTGCCGCATACTCGGGGGTCTGAGCATGGAGCTGTTTTACAATGAGCACGACGGGGGCGGGATCTCCCGCGACGAGCAGAAGGCCATCGTGCTCAAATCTCTGGAGGGAAAAGCTCCGCGCCGCGCGCTGCTCATCCCACCGGACTTTACGCGTTTTTTCTCCGGCTCCGGCTACCTGACCAACCTGTATTACCACGCCCTGTGCGACAGGTGCCCGGTGGACGTGCTGCCCGCCCTCGGCACCCACAAGCCGATGACCAAAGAGGAGTGCGCCGAAATGTTCGGCGACATCCCCTTTGAAAACGTCCTCGTCCACGACTGGCGCAGCGACGTTGTGAAGATCGGCGAGGTGCCCGGAGAGTTCCTTTCCCGCGTGTCGGAGGGGCTTTGGGATGAGCCGGTGGACGTGCAGGTGAACCGCCTCATCATGGACGAGCGCTACGACCTTATAATCTCCATCGGACAGGTGGTTCCCCACGAGGTGGTGGGCATGGCCAACCACTCCAAAAACATCTTTGTCGGCGTTGGCGGCAGCGAGATGATAAACAAGTCCCATATGCTGGGCGCCGTTTACGGTATGGAGCGCATGATGGGCCGCGACCACAGCCCGGTGCGCGAGATGTTCGACTACGCCCTTGAGCATTTCCTGAGCACAAGGCCCATAATGTTCGTGCTCACCACGGCTACGGCTCCCGGCGGCAAGACCGTGCTGCACGGCCTGTTTGTGGGCGACACCCGCCGCGTGCTGGACGAGGCCGTCGCCTCCGCCCAGAAAAACAACGTGGACTGGCTGCCCGGCCCGATAAAAAAGTGCGTCGTCTACCTGGACCCCACCGAGTTCAAAAGCACCTGGCTCGGCAACAAATCCGTCTACCGCACACGCATGGCCATAGGCGACGGCGGCGAGCTGCTGGTGCTGGCCCCGGGTGTGGAGCGCTTTGGCGAGGACGACGTGAACGATTCGCTCATCCGCAAATACGGCTACCGCGGCAGGCTCAACGTGCTGGAGCTGTTCAAACAGCCCGAAAGCGGCGACCTGCGCGACAACATGGGCGTTGCGGCCCACCTGATCCACGGCAGCAGCGACGGCCGCTTCTCCGTCACCTACGCCACAAAGCATGTGACTAAGGCGGAAGTTGAGGGCGTGGGCTTCGGCTGGATGGATTACGACGAGGCCGC
>CAYONL010000079.1:4215-9830 GCA_964405305.1 uncultured Oscillospiraceae bacterium
GAGCAGCCAAGTTTTATTTCATGCTGAAACTCCGGGTCCTGCTCAGGATAATCCGTGCGCAGATGTACGCCCCGGCTCTCCCTCCGCTCCAGCGCCGCCCGCAGCATGGCCAGCACGACCATCGCCCGCTGTTTGGACGCCGTATCTTTATCGGTCCCCTCCTCGCGCAGCAGCTTTTCCATTTCCGACGCCGACTTTTCAAGCTGCTCGCCGTTCCGAAAAGCCTCCAGCGCCTTCGCTGCGTTGTCTATTGCCAGCTTGCAGCGGCACGCGGTCGCCTCATCCTTCAAAAACAGAGGCGATGCCGGAACCGCGCCCAAAATTGGAGCCGGCTCCATATTTTCCGCGCAGATCATAGCTGACGCCGCCGCCTGCGCCGCCGCGTTTCCTCCAATTCTGCACGCGCCATGGAACCCGCCCGCCGCCTCACCTACAGCATAAAAGCCCAGCGCCTTTGACCGGCAGTTTTTATCCACCGCAATCCCGCCGGAGATACTGTGTGGCATTGGTCCCACCTCCACCAGCTCTTTCGCCGGATCCAGACCCGCGCCGCGCAGCCTTTCGGTGAACCACGGATATGCCTTGAGCACGTTCTCTGAAATCCCGCGCAGGTCTACCCAAACTGCACCGTCAGCGCTGCCTCGTCCTTCAGCCACTTCCTTCCATATGGCACGGTTGAGCAGCGTCTTTGGCGCGCCGGCCTCACCCTCAGGCCTGTATTTGAGCACAAAGCGTTCGCCTTTTGAATTCAGGAGCCGGGCGCCCTCCCCCAACATAGCTGTCGGACAGGGCTCTCCGACGGCGCCCTCCGGCCCGAGCACTATCATAGGCTCGTACTCCAAAAACTCCATGTCCACCAGCTCCGCGCCTGCACGAAGCGCCTCCGCAAACATCCTTCCGTTTATGTCGCCGGGATAGGTGGAGGCCCCCAGCAGATGCCCCACGCCTCCCCATGCCGCGACCACAGCGCCGGCGTACACCTCCAGCTCTCCGTCCTCACGGACAAAGCTCGCTCCGAACACTCTCCCATTCTCCGCTATCAGTCTGCGGCACTCGCAGCCGGTTCGTATAGCAACGCCGCTTTCCAAAAGCCGTGCGGTGAGCTTGCGCTCTATGTCGATTCCTATCAAGCCCTCCGTTGAGCATAGGGAACGCGCTACGCTGGAGCCTGAGGTCCTCCGCAGTCTCGGCCAGCCGTTTTCCAGCAGGCTGAAGGCCACGCCCCAGCGGTGCAGCAGCTCATAGGCCCCATGGGTGGCCGCGCACATCTCCTCCACCAGCTCCCGGTTCGAGATACCGTAGCCCGCTTTCATCATGTCCTCGCAGTAAAGGCTTTCGCTGTCCCCGCCGCCATTCATGACAGCGTTGAGCGCCGCCACGCAAGGCGTTCCGCCCTCGCCCGACGCGCAGATGCAAATATCTCCGCGCCCAAGCTCCGTCAGACGCGCCGCCAGCACCAGCGCCGCCACGCCCTTTCCGATAATCAATATCTCATGGTTTTCCGTCACTTGATATTCACCCTTCCAACAGAATCAATTAAAAAGCCTCAAATCCATGTTGCTATTTGAAACACATTGTGAGACAATATACTAAACACACAAAGGCGGTGTCACAATGGAAAAAATTAAGGTCTTAGCCATCTCTCCCTATCCGGGCCTTGAAAAGCTAATTTTATCGGCTGCCGCGGAGTTTCCTCGGCTGGATATCACCGTGCGGCCCGGCGATCTCGAAATTGGCCTTCACACCGCTCTGGACTCCGTCAGAGACAAATACGACTTTATCCTGACTCGCGGCGGGACTGCGGATCTTATCTCAAGACAGCTCAGTATACCGGTGATGCGCATACCCATATCCGGCTACGACTTTATGCGCACCGTTAAACTGTCGCAGATATATTCCGACAAGGCCGCCGTGGTCGGGTTTCCCGACATCACCAACGGCGCGGAGACCGCCAGAGAGCTTTTGGACAGCGATCTGGATATTTTCACTATACACAGCGTCGCTGAGTGTGAGGCAACGGTGTTCCGTCTGAAAAACGAGGGTTACCGGATCATTCTGGGGGATACCATAACCCAGCGCATCGCGGCGAAGCACAGCCTCAACGCCATAATCATCACCTCCGGCAGAGAAAGCGTGCACGAGGCTTTGTCCGCTATAGTTTATACCAGCAGCATATCCTGTTACTATATGGAAAAGAATCAGATACTGCAGAACATCGTGGAAAACTGTGGCTGTTATACCCGCGTTTTTAATTCAAAAGGCGAAACCATTTTCTGCAATCTTCCGCCTGAAATCAAGGACTCGCAGGAGATACTCTGGCTCGGCAACCCCGCAATGGAAACAAGACTGAGCATATTCAAGTCCTGTCAAAAAAACTGGCAGGCCCACTGTGTCGTGGCGCACGGCGGCGACACCGACGAAACGTTCCGAATTGTCTATTGTCGGGAGTTGGAATATGACGGAGGGCCGGAGCCTTTGGGCGTCACCGTCCACAACCTTGAGCTTCATCAAATCCAGGTGCAGGAGCAGCTCAACCTTTTTTCCTCCGAAACCCTTCGGCGCGCCTCCATACTGTCAAAGGCGGAAGTACCCGTGCTTATCGTCGGAGAACCCGGCACCGGGAAAAACGCGCTTGCTCACATAATCCATTTGGAGAGCCCACACCGCAAGAACCCTTTTGTGCAGATAGACTGCCGGTTTGTGGATGACGCCAGCTTCCATGATTTTCTATGCGGAAAGCTGTTTCCCGTCGAACGGGATGAATCACTTCCAAAATCCACCCTTTATCTCAAGGCGCTGGACCGGCTGCCCGAGCCGTTACAAAATGAACTTTGTTCCTCTTTGGATTCCGGAAATCCTTTTTCGAGCTACATTTTGATTGCGTCATCCTACACTGACCTTGACGAGCTTGCATTGGCTAAACACTTTAATCGAGATATTTTGGATATCCTGGGCTTCTCCCGGCTGCCAATTCCCCCCCTGCGCGAAAGAACAGAGGATTTGCGCGGCATGTTTGGACTGCTGATAAATCGAAACAACGAGCGCTACGGAAAACAGATCACCGGCATCACACCCGAAGCGGCTGAAATTATCCTTTCCTACAGCTGGCCCGGAAACACCAATCAGCTTTCTCAGGCCTTTGAGGAGATGGTAATGCTTTCCGATGAATCCATTATCGAGGCCGATGCCGCCGCCAGCGCAGTCAAAAAGCAATACGACAAGAGCGCCGCTGCCGCCAATATTTACTATGTACCGGAGGGCCGCACGCTGGATGAGATAACAGGGGACATTATCCGCATTGTTCTGAAAAATGAAAACGGAAACCAGAGCGCAGCCGCCGCCAAACTTGGCATTGGCAGGAGCACTCTTTGGCGCAGACTTAAGCTCGGCGATCAAGAAGCTCCATGATAAAGCTTTCATTCCCAAAGCTTCCCGACATCGCTATGATCCTTCCTCCAAATACACCGCCGCCCGGGATTGCTTCCACAATTCCCGGCTCCAGTTCCCGGGTGGGAAACAGTACGCTGCAGCCCAGCTCCACTAAAACCCCTTTAAGTGTATCTCCACCAAGCACCAGGATCGTGTCAACGGAACTGTCTCTTACTATATCAGCGGTCAGTTCCCCCATCAGCTCCGGAACCCGTGCGGCGATCTCTTTTATGCGTTCATCCTGAAATGAACTGTCACCAGCCGCGGTGCATATCGCTGCAGCACTCGAAACGTTGAGGGCCTCGCTCACCTGTCCCTCCAGGCCGTCATAAATAATTGAGGCCGTTTTTTTGCCGCAGAACAACCTTTGATCCATTGTAAAGCACTTTACGCCGCAGCTTTCGGCAAATTCCAGTTGTCTCAGCGCGGACCGGTTCAGACTTCCACATACGATCAACAACTTTCCCGTCGGCGCCGTCTGGTTTGCCGGCGGTTTTTTGTTCGCAAACGCCGTGCGACAGATAGCTGCCGCAAAGCCGGCACTTCCGGCCGCAATTTTCAGCCCCTCTTGTTTAAAGAGCCTACTGGCCAGTTCGTCTAAATCCTTCGGACTCCGCGCGTCACAGCACAAAATCGTTCCTGAAAGATCTTCGGGCAGTTCTCCCCCCTCCGGTATACGCAGCGTCTTTACGACCGCCGTGCGCCGGATCACTCCTTCGAGGGTGCTCTCTCTCACCGGGTTCAGCAGATCCTCCCCCGGCGCGGCCTTTTCAATCGGCTGGCCGTCGATCAATTGTATTCCATCGACCGTTGTGCGCCCTGTTTCCGGAAACGCCGGCGCAAACGTCAGGCACTTTCCCTTGAAAAGTTCAAGAAGCGCGGCAATTTCGCTTCCTACATTGCCGCGCAAAGTTGAATCCACCTTTTTGTATATCAGGCTGTAATTATGTTTCACGGCAAAAGCAGCCGCAAGGGCGACTTTTTGAGCCGCTCGCCTCGGTGTGTCATGACGGCTCTCCATATCCACCGACACCACTTGAGCGCCGGTGTTTTCACAAGCCGTCGTTATGTCCATGGTCACCAGCGTATCCAGCCCCGCCTTTTGAAACTGCTCCGCCGTATCCAACGCACCGGTGAGATCATCGGCCAATATCAGTACCCTGCACATAAGCTCTCCGTCACCTGCCTGCAGATATACTTAAAGCATCGCCTTCATCGCCTCATAAAGCCCCTCCGCGTCATAGCCATTTACATGATACAGATAATCCGGCGTGGCGATGGGCACATAATTATCCGGGCAGCCTAAGACTGCGAATTTGCAACCGATTCCCGCCTGCATCAATTTAAGCGCCGCCAAAGAGCCTATGCCTCCGATGATATTGTGATCCTGCGCCGCCACAATGCGTCCTGTCTTTGCCGCTGAAAACAGCGCTTCCTCATCCATAGGCTTCACCGTATGCATATTTACTACCCGTATCTTCGCTCCCAGCTCCTGCTCAAGCCTTTCGGCGGCCTTAAGCGCGAACACCGCGGCCACTCCTGAAACCAAAAACGCTCCATCGTCGCCGTCGCGCTGGATCATTGCCTTGCCAATTTTGTAGTCAAAGCCCTCGCTCACAATACCGTGGGTCATATTGCCCACCCGAATATAGACCGGCCCCTTTTCTTCCACCGCAGCCTTGAGCATCTCTGCCTGCATGTGGATATCGCAGGGATCGAGTATCGTCATTCCTCCCATGGTGGAGAGCAGCGCCACGTCCTCCAGCGCACAGTGTGTTGCGCCCGAAATGCCGGAGGAGTAGCCCGCTCCATGGCCGACCAGCCGAACGGGCAGACCATTGTAGCAGACGTCTGTCCTGATCTGCTCACAGGAACGCATGGTAAGAAACGCCGCCATTGTGAAAATATAGGGCACAAAGCCCTCATGCGCCAGACCGGCCGCAAAGCTTACCATGTTCTGTTCGGAGATTCCGATGCTAAAGGAGCGCTCCGGAAACTTTTCAACAAAATCCTTGGAGCAGCTCACCGACATCATATCGGCGTTGACCGCCACCACCTCAGGGTGACTTTTCCCCACTTCCGTCAGGGCGTAATCAGGCTCGGCCCGTCCCGCCCGGCGCAGCGCCATATTGATGGTAGATCGTTTCCTCGATTTGCTGGGGCGTGTAGTTCTTGGGGAAGTATTT
>CAYONL010000080.1:0-1290 GCA_964405305.1 uncultured Oscillospiraceae bacterium
CTTTTTAAAAAATAGCGGCAGACTTAGATAATAGTTTTTCGCTATTTTTTAAAAAGGGCGGTCGGCCGAAGGGGTCTAAGGGGGCGATCGGAAAGCCCCCTTTAGTCGCTAGTCACTAGACATTAGTCACCAGGAGACGCGGTACAGGAAAGCGGCAGACTTAGATAATAGTTTTTCGCTGTCTTTTAAAAAGGGCGGGCATTTTGCGCGGCGGGCGGATTTACAGGCCGGGCGGGACACGATTATTGTAATAACATATACATATTAGACTATTTGTATAACGCGGTCAGTCATTTCGCGCGGCGGGCGGTTTACAATCCGGGCGGGACGCGATTTTTGTAATAACATATACATATTAGACTATTTGTATAACTAGGTCAGTCATTTCGTGCGGCGGGCGGGCATTTTGCGCGGCGGGCGGTTTACAATCCGGGCGCGCCGCTCTTTATTCAGTCGGGTCGTTGGGCGGGCATTTTGTGCGGCGGGCGGTTTACAGGCCGGGCGAGACGCGATTATTGTAATAACATATACATATTAAACTTTTTGTATAATATGGAGGAAAGAGCTATGCAGCACAAGGGAACCGTTTTGCTTGAAACAAAGCGGCTTATGCTCAGACGGTTCACGCCCAGCGACAGCGAGGCCGCTTTTCAAAACTGGACAGGCGACGACAGGGTCACCGAGTTTTTACGCTGGCCCACGCACAAAAATATTGAGACGACCGAAAGAATAGTAAAGCTGTGGGTGGACGGCTACGCGCATGACGATTTTTACCAGTGGGCCATCGTGCCGAAGGACGGCGGCGACAGGCCCATTGGCACCATAGGCGTGGTTGACAAAAACGAATCGCTGAACATCCTCCATATCGGCTACTGCATAGGGAGCAGGTGGTGGCATCAGGGCATCACCTCCGAGGCGTTTTCCGCGATAATTCCGTTTTTCTTTGAGCAGGTGGGCGCCAACCGAATAGAGTCCCAGCACGACCCTCACAACCCCAACTCCGGAAAAGTCATGATGAAATGCGGGCTTAAATATGAGGGCACGCTCCGCGAGGCGGACGCCAGCAACAAAGGGATAGTTGACGCGGCCGTCTACAGCATATTGGCGCGGGAGTACTTCGCAAAATGAGCGGAACCCTTTAAAAAAACGGGTGCGGAGAGAGCCGCGTAAACCGCTTTGTAGAAAATCCCGCGGCCGCGGAAGCTTTCGCTTTCACGCCGCCTTTGGCACAATATTAAACAGGACGCCGCCGCTCTTTGGTACGGTGACGTCCTGTTTTTTGTATAGCTT
>CAYONL010000080.1:1390-6624 GCA_964405305.1 uncultured Oscillospiraceae bacterium
ACTTTTCGCCCTCGAACATGCCGGGCAGATACGGCTCGGTCACCGTCTTATAGCCGCGGCCGCGGAAGCTTTCGCTTTCACGCCGCCTTTGGCACAATAATAAACAGGACGCCGCCGCTCTTTGGTACGGTGACGTCCTGTTTTTTGTATAGCTTTTTTGTTCCGCTACTTTTTCAGCAGCGCGCCGGTGGGACAGGTCGATACGCACAGGCGGCAGTTTTCGCAGGACTTTTCGCCCTCGAACATGCCGGGCAGATACGGCTCGGTCACCGTCTTATAGCCACGGCCGCGGAAGCCGAATATGCCGGCCTCCTGCACCTCGGTACAGATGCGCACGCAGCGCCCGCAAAGGATGCACTTGTTGGGGTCCCGCACAAATACCGGGTGGGAGTCGTCCTTCTTTTTCGGTTTCTCCCGCTCGCCCTGGAAGGCGTACTGCTCCGCGCCAAACTGGGCCGCGTATTTGCGCAGGGCGCACTCCGCCGCGTCGCCGCAGCCGCACTCCAGACATCTGTTCGCCTCGGCCAGCGCCTGCTCCTCGGTAAAAGCGTGCTCCACCTCTTTAAAGCTGCGGCGCTCGGAGAGCGGAAGCTCCGCCGGGTGCTGCTTCTCTTTCTTTTCAAACTCAGCAAAATCCGCCGGGTCGCAGTCCGAAAGCTTCTGCCCCTTGGTGTGGAAATACTCCACATTGCACGCCGAAAGCCTGTCGTCCAAATATTCGTCTATGGACTGGGCGGCCCTTTCGCCCGCGGCAATGGCCTTTATGGCGGTGGCGGGGCCTGTTACAGCGTCGCCGCCGGCAAAAACGCCGACTATGGTGGTGACGCCGCTGCGCTCTCCGGCGATTATCTTATCTTTTATGGTTTGCAGCGGGAAATTATCGGAGATGAAGGCGAGGTCCTGCGTCTGCCCTATGGCGGCGATTATATAGTCGGCCTCCATGGCAAACTCGCTGCCCTCAACCTCCACAGGTCTGCGGCGTCCGGAGGCATCCGGCTCACCCAGCGCCATTTTTACGCAGGTCGCCTCTATGCGCCCGCCGTTCATTTTGACGGATTTCGGGTTGGCCAGCGTGAACAGCTCCACCCCTTCAAACTCGGCGGCCTCTATCTCCTCTATGTTCGCGGGCATCTCGGCCTTGCCGCGCCGGTAAACTATCTTTACGTTTGCGGCGCCCAGACGGTAGGAGGTGCGCGCCGCGTCTATGGCCGTGTTGCCGCCGCCGACGACGATAACGTCTTTGCCCGTCATGTCCGGCGCGGCGCCCAGCTCCACGTTGCCCAAAAGCTCCACGCCCGAAAGTATTACGGTGCAGTCGTTTTCGCCCTCGCAGCCGAGGTTCCAGCCCTTTTGCGAGCCGACGCCCAAAAACAGCGCGTCAAAGCCCTGCTCTTTGAGGTCCGCGACCGTCAGATCCGCTCCAAAGTCCACGTTGTACTTTATCTCCGCGCCCAGCCGCTCCACCTGATGTATCTCGGCGTCCAGCTCCGGGCGCGGCAGGCGGTACGCCGGTATGCCGTAGCGGAGCATTCCGCCAGCCTTGGGATGACGCTCGAAAATCGTGACCTGGTGGCCGTTTATAAGGCTGTACCAGGCGCAGGAAAGTCCCGCCGGGCCGGCACCGATCACCGCGATCTTTTTGCCCGTCGCCGGCTTCTTTTCCGGCAGCCATTTGTCGTGGGCCATATCGTAATCGGCCACAAAGCGCTTGAGCCAGTCGATGCCCACCCGCTCGTCCACCAGATTGCGGCGGCACTCGCTTTCGCAGGGCCTTGTGCAAACGCGCCCGCAGACCACGGGAAGCGGATTTTTCTGCTTTATGAGCCGGAGGGCTTCCTCATATTTCCCCTCGCGGATGAGCTTGATGTAGCCCTGAATATCTATATGCGCCGGGCAGGTCAGCGTGCACGGCGCAACGCAGTCGCCCCTGTGTTCGGAGAGCAGCAGCTCTATGCAGACCCGACGGCTCTGTTCTATGGCCGGGCTTTCGGTCACGACCACCATGCCCTCTTTTACCTCCGCGCCGCAGGCCAAAAGCGTGCCCCGCGCGCCCTCGACCTCCACCCGGCAAAGCATGCAGGAGCCAAACGGCGCCAGCCTGTCGTCGTGGCACAGGGTCGGGATGAACACGCCGTTCTCCTCGGCCGCCTTTAGTATGGTGCTTCCGGCCTCGGCCACGGCGGGCTTACCGTTAAGCGTAAAGTTTATTTTGCTCATGTCCTTCTCCCTCCTCATTCCACGGATATGGCGTCAAATTTGCAGACGGCCATGCAGGTACCGCATTTGGTGCATTTGGCGCTGTCTATGACGAAAGGCTTTTTCACCTCGCCGGAAATGGCCCCCACCGGGCACTTTTTGGAGCAGAGCGAGCAGCCGCGGCACTTCTCCGGGTCTATCCTGTACTCGATAAGCGCCTTGCACTGGTGGGCCGGGCACTTGCGGTCGTTTATGTGGGCCTCATACTCGCTTCTGTAATAGCGCAGAGTGGAAAGCACCGGGTTCGGCGCGGTCTGGCCCAGGCCGCAGAGGGCGTTCCTCTTTATCTCGTCGGCCAAAAGCTCCAGCTTCTCTATGTCGCCCTGTCTGCCCTCGCCCTTCGTTATGCGCTCCAGTATCTCCAGCATCCGCTTTGTTCCGATGCGGCAGAAGGTGCACTTGCCGCAGCTCTCGTCCTGGGTAAAGTTGAGGAAGAACCGCGCAATGTCCACCATGCAGTTGTCCTCGTCCATGACCACCATGCCGCCGCTGCCCATTATGGCGCCGGTGGCCGCTATGGTGTCGTAGTCGATGATGGTGTCAAACTTTTCGACCGGTATACAGCCGCCGGAGGGCCCGCCCAGCTGCACCGCCTTTATCGGCTTGCCGGAGGAGGAGCCGCCGCCTATGTCGTATATCACCTCGCGGATGGTCATGCCTATCGGCACCTCAACCAGTCCGCCGCGCTTTATCTTGCCCGCCAAAGCGAACACCTTGGTGCCGTGGCTCTTTTCCGTGCCGTATTTCATAAACTCGTCCGCGCCGCGCCGCAGTATCCAGCCGATGTTGGCGAAGGTCTCCACGTTGTTTATGTTGCTGGGTTTGCCGAACAGGCCCTTTTGCGCCGGGAACGGCGGGCGCATGGACGGCATACCGCGCTTGCCCTCTACGGAGTGCATCAGCGCCGTCTCCTCACCGCAGACGAAAGCGCCCGCGCCCTGCTTTATTTGCAGGTGGAAGTCAAAGCCGCTGCCCATGATGTTCTTGCCGATAAAGCCGCGTTCCTCCGCCGCCTTTATCGCTATTTTAAGGCGCTTTATCGCCACAGGGTACTCCGCGCGGGCATATACCACGCCCTCTGTCGCTCCTATAGCGTAGCCGCCGATGAGCATGCCCTCTATTACCGCGTGGGGGTCGCCCTCCAACACGCTTCTGTCCATGAACGCGCCGGGGTCGCCCTCGTCCGCGTTGCAGATTATATATTTCTGGTCGGCCACGGAGGCCCTGGCGAACTTCCATTTAAGCCCGGTCGGGAAGCCCGCGCCGCCACGGCCCTTTATCCCGGCCTTCAGCACTTCCTCAATGACGTCCTCCGGCTTCATTTTGAGGGCGACGGCAAGGCCCTTGTAGGCCTCGTGCTCAAGCGCCTCGTCTATGGATTCCGGGTCAATTACGCCGCAACG
Source organism: uncultured Oscillospiraceae bacterium (assembly GCA_964405305.1). Taxonomy (GTDB): domain Bacteria; phylum Bacillota; class Clostridia; order Oscillospirales; family Ruminococcaceae; genus UMGS1668. The sequence goes on from CAYONL010000080.1 coordinate 5,050, forward strand.
GCCCAGCACTATGCGGGTCTGTTTGGCGAAAAAGCTGTCCTCCGCCGTCTCGCGCCAGTCGGCCTTGACTATGTATTTTTCCAGCGGCGCGCCGCCCAACACATGGCTTTTGAATATCTCCTCCGCCGCCTGCTCGTCCACATGGCCGTAAACCGTCTTTTTTCCGTCCTCGTCAATTTCGAGCATCGGCTCCGCGTAGCACATACCCATGCAGCCGGTGTCGCTGAGCACGGCCTCCACCTCGGAGTGCTCATCAAGCAGGGAAGCCAGCTTTGCCTTGGTTTTAAGTCCGCCGGAGGCTATGCCGCAGCTTCCGAGTCCGATCATCAGCTTCATCATTTCGCCGCTCCCTCCTTTTCGCGTATCTCTTTTATAACGGCGCGGGCCTTTGCGGGCGTCAGCCTTCCGTACGCCTCGCCGTCTATCATCATCACCGGGGCCAGCGAGCAGCAGCCGAGACAGGCCACCGTTTCAAGTGTGAAGGCGCCGTCCGCCGTCGTCTCGCCCAGCTCCACGCCCAGCTCGTCACAGAGCGCGCCGCCTATGGTCTCCGCTCCGTTCACGTGGCAGGCGGTGCCGTAGCAGAGCTTTACGCTGTGCCGCCCGATGGGAGTGAGCCGGAACTGGGAGTAGAAGGTCGCCACGCCGATTATTTCGGGAACGAAGATGCCCGTGCGCTTTGACAGCCGCTCGATAACATCCTCCGGCAGGTAGCCATAGGCCCCCTGTAGCTCCTGCAAAAGCGGGATAAGCAGGCTTTTGTCTCCGTTCCAGCCCGCCATTATCTCCTCCAACGCGGCAAACCGCTTCTTTTCGTTTTCCACGCAGTCACACATAAACCATTGCCCCTTTCGCTGCAAATGTTTGCCAATAGGTAAAGTATAAATGAATGCCGCCGACATTACAACTATAAATTTTTACGATTTAGATAGTTTTATATTTTATTATCGTTTTTTGCCCGAACGCCCACCATCTCCGCGGCTATGGCTACGGCTATTTCGGCGGGAGTTTCCGCGCCGATCGCAAGGCCCACGGGCGTGCGCACCCTGTCCGCCCGCTCCGCCGAAAAGCCGTCAGCGAGCAGCCTTTCCCTAGTGTGGGCGGCCTTTTTCCCGCTCCCCATACAGCCGACGTACAAAGCCGCCGTAGCCAACACCTGGCGCAGCACCTCAAAGTCCGCCTCGTGCCCATGGGTCATCACCACGGCAAAGTCGGCGGGGCCGGGCAGCGCCTCCTCCGGAAGCCGCCCGTAGTCGCAGAGCAGCGCCCGCGAGACGCCGGGAAACCGTCCGACCTCGGCAAACTCCGCCCTGTCGTCGCAGACGGTGACGGAAAAGCCGCACTTTGCCAGCAGCGGGGCCAGCTCCGCCGACACATGGCCGCCGCCGTAAATTATGGCTCTGTGGGCCGCCGAAAGCCCGGTGACGAACCAGCCCGGCTCGCCCTCTATAAGGCCCGCGCCGCCGCTCAACGCGGCCGCCAGTGCCTCCTTTGGAAATTCCTCGTCAAAGTTTTCGCCGTCAAGCAGCCGGCGGGCCGCCACCCGCCCATCCGAAAGCCGCCTTGCGTAACAGC
>CAYONL010000080.1:6724-9743 GCA_964405305.1 uncultured Oscillospiraceae bacterium
CCCGCGCCTTACTCGGCTGACAAAACTTGTTCGACATCAAATCAGGTGGCTCCCGGAGAGCCAAACTCCCTATAATATAATAGTATAAAAGATTCTCACGCGGAAAGCAACGGCTGGAGCCACAAGAATAATTGAAATACTCCGCGCCATGATGTATAATATATATATTTTATTTATGGAGGCGCAATATGGACGTTTACGAGCGCGCTTTGGAGCTGCATAAAAATGCCCGCGGCAAGCTGACCACCGGCTGCGCGGTACCGCTGGAGACCCGGGAGGATCTGACCCTTGCCTATACGCCGGGCGTGGCCGCGCCCTGCCGCCGGATAGCCGCCGACCCCGAGGCCGCCTACGAATACACGGCCAAGTCCCACCTTGTGGCCGTTGTGACGGACGGTTCCGCCGTTTTGGGGCTGGGCAACATCGGCGCGCTGGCGGGCCTGCCCGTAATGGAGGGCAAGGCGGTGCTGTTCAAGCGCTTTGGCGGGATAGACGCCGTACCCATATGCCTTGCCACCCAGGACACGGAGGAGATAATCGCCGCCGTCCGGGCCATCGCGCCCACCTTCGGCGGAATAAACCTTGAGGACATATCTTCGCCCCGCTGCTTTGAGGTGGAGGAGAGGCTTGAAAGGGAGCTGCCCATCCCCGTTTTTCACGACGACCAGCACGGCACCGCCATCGTGGTCACGGCCGCGCTGCTAAACGCCCTCAGGCTGGCCGGAAAGGCCATAAACGAGGCGCGTATAGTTCTGGCCGGACCGGGCGCCGCCGGAACCGCCATAATAAAGATGCTGCGCCACTCCGGCGCGCGAAACGTGACCGCCGTGGACGAGTTCGGCATACTTTATAAAGGCCGTCCCCAGGGCATGGTCGGCCACAAGACGGCCCTTTGCGACATAACGAACCCGGAGGGACGCCATGGAAACCTTGCCGACGCTTTGGAGGGCGCGGACGTGTTTATCGGCGTCTCCGCTCCCGGAATAGTCACCGAGGAGATGATAGGCTCCATGGCCGACCGGCCCATTGTTTTCGCCATGGCGAACCCAACCCCGGAGATAAGCTACGCCGCCGCCGTCCACGCCGGAGCCTTTGTGGTCGGAACGGGCCGCAGCGACCGACCCAACCAGATAAACAACCTGCTGGCGTTCCCGGGCATTTTCCGCGGCGCGCTTGAAGCCGGAGCCCGCGACATAAATTACGCCATGAAGCTTTCGGCCGCCCGCGCCATTGCGGGCCTTATTCCGGAAGCCGACCTTGCGCCGGACAACATAGTTCCCAACCCCTTTGACCCCAGAGTCAGCGACGCCGTAGCCGCCGCCGTGGCCGAAGCGGCAAGGGTGACCGGCGCTCTCCGCATTGCCGGTGACGCCCGATGAGGGAGATTGATTCCGGCTTGATAACGGAGGCCGTGGCCCGCCTTTGTGAGGAGAGCAACTACCATCTTCCGCCGGACGTTGAGCACGCCCTCCGCGCCCGCGCCGCCGACGAACCGTGGGAACCGGCCCGGTGCGTGCTCAAAACCATCTGCGAAAACATTGATACGGCGGCGGCGGGGCGCTTTCCGCTGTGTCAGGACACGGGCATGGTCACCGTTTGGATATATGTGGGGCAGGACGCGCATATTGCCGGCGCACCGCTTTCCGACGCGGTAAACGAGGGAGTGCGCCGTGGTCGTGCCGCCGGGTATCTCCGCGCCTCCGTTGTGTCCGACCCTCTACGCCGCGTAAACACCGGCGACAACACACCGGCGGTGCTCCACTGCTCCATAGTCCCGGGCGACCGGGTGAGCATAGAGCTGATGCCAAAGGGCTTCGGTTCCGAAAACATGAGTCAAACCGCGATGCTCAAGCCCTCCGACGGAGAGCGCGGCGTCATGGAGTTCGTGCTCAAGGCTGTGCGCGAGGCGGGACCCAACCCCTGCCCGCCCATAGTTGTCGGCGTGGGTATCGGCGGCGGGCTTGACAAGGCGGCGGAAATGGCAAAGCACGCCCTGTTGCGTCCGTTTGACGAGCACCACCCGGACGAGTATTACGCCGCCCTTGAGGGTGAGCTTTTGGAGCGCATAAACGCCCTCGGCATAGGCCCGCAGGGCTTTGGCGGAGCCACCACCGCGCTTTCCGTGGCCATAGAAACTTTCCCGACCCATATTGCCGGGCTGCCCGTGGCGGTAAACATCTGCTGCCACGTTTGTAGGCGCGGCCGGGCGGAGATTTGAGGCGAAAACAATGACTTACGAACTTACCGCGCCGTTTTCCGGGTGCGAGCTTGAAGCCCTGCGCGCCGGAGACAGCGTGTACCTTTCCGGCGTGATCTACGCGGCCCGCGACGCCGCCCACCGGCGCATGTGCGAGCTTATAGCGGCGGGCGAACCTCTGCCCTTTGACCCCACCGGCGCGGCCATATACTATGTCGGCCCGTCCCCGGCGCGGCCCGGAGAGACGGTCGGTTCCGCCGGGCCCACCACCTCCGGCCGCATGGACTCCTGCGCGCCGGCGCTGTTTGACCTGGGCGTGCTGGCGACCATTGGAAAGGGCGCGCGCGGCGACGGCGTAAAGGCGGCCATGAAGCGGGCGGGCGCGGTGTATTTTGCCTCCATAGGCGGGGCGGCGGCCCTTACGGCGGGCTGTATAATAAGCGCCGAAACGCTGGCCTGGCCGGAACTCGGCGCGGAGGCGCTGCGTCGGCTGACCGTTCGGCGCATGCCGCTGGTGGTGGCGATAGACACGCTGGGCGGCGATATTTACGAGCTTGGCCCGGCGGCATATCTGGCATCTTTGAAAAAATAGTTCCGGGTGCTTGCGTTTTTCGATGTTTTATGTATAATTATATGGTACGCCGGTGTGATGGAATTGGCAGACGTGACGGACTCAAAATCCGTTGGGCTAATACCCCGTGTGGGTTCGAGTCCCACCACCGGCACCACAAAGGTAGTCAGTCAATGATACAAATTGACTGACTATCGATGATTGTATTCACCAAATATCGATTGAAAGAGGGGTGGGTGATTGAAAAAGAT
>CAYONL010000081.1:0-9684 GCA_964405305.1 uncultured Oscillospiraceae bacterium
CAGCGGCTGGAGCTTGGTATTTATGCTCACCGGCATTTTCGGATTGGCGTCATGGTGATCTCTACCTTGTTTTCGTTCTCCACCGGGCACCCCCCTCTCTTTTTATCTTGATTATAAATGTCTATTGGTATATAATTACTTTTACCAAACGCAGACAACTGTGCTTCTTGACGTTTCATTTCTATCATTATTATAGTCACATATTTATTTTTTCGCAATAGGAATTTAAGGAATATTCTGTAATATTAATTTAGAGCTTCCTTTTGTTATTTTTCATTTTTTCCATTGCCGCTCTTTATCAGGCTGAAAAGGAGGTGATCTCCGTCATGGCGCGTATTTCAACAAACCGCATTTTAATGCTGTTTTTAACTATGATATGCTTATTCGCACTGTGCTCCTGCGGCAAAGACAGCTCCTCGGAAGCGGATTCGGAGTCGCCCTCCGTTTCGGTCACAAATTCAGAATCGGCTTATTCATTTTCAGATGCGGGATCCGGTTCCGAGTCTTTGGCGGAGCGCTCGGGCGGGTCCTCCATTGCCGATAAAGAGGGCCGCGACGAACCGGAACACTCTGAAGGCTCCTCCTCCGACGGCACAAGCCTTTCAGAGCCCACCGCGCCCGCCGCATCAGGCCCCGCCTCCACCGGAACCCGCGACAATACCCCTGTGATCTACAGTCCGTCGGCTCCCGGCACGGTGGTGTACAGCAACAGCCTCGCCGCCATCGACTGCTCAAACGCCGCCAGCGGCTATATAATGGCAAAATATACAGGCTCGAACGGCAAGGTCAAAATGCAGCTTACAAAAAGCGGCGGCTCCACTTATACCTACAATCTCGGCGCCGGGTATGGCTACCAGGCGTTTCCGCTCTCCGACGGCGCCGGCTCCTACACCGTGGCGGTGTATGAAAACGTCTCCGGCAACCAGTATTCCCAGGCCTTTGCCGCCTCCTTTACGGCCGATGTGGCAAATGGCACCGTCGCGTATCTTTACTCCAACCAATATGTCAGCTTCAACGCCGGCAGCGCCTGTGTGGCCAAGGCCTCCGAGCTGGCGGCGGGCGCCTCCACCGACCTCGACGTTGTGACGAGCGTATACAACTGGACCATAGGCAATGTCTCCTACGATTTTAACAAGGCGTCGTCCGTAACCTCCGGCTACGTTCCAAACCCGGACAGCACACTTTCAACCTGCACCGGCATCTGCTTCGACTACGCCTCGCTTATGTGCGCCATGCTCCGTTCCCAGGGCATACCGACCCGGCTTGTGATAGGCTGGAGCGGGAGCATATATCACGCCTGGATCAGCGTCTACATAACCGACGTGGGCTGGCTCAACGATTACATTTATTTCGACGGCACCGGCTGGAAGCGGATGGACCCCACCTTTGCCTCCGGCAGCGATAAACGACTATATCAGCAACGGCGCAAATTACAACGCGCTGGAATTTCACTGATAAAGCGGCACAGGAGGTAAAAGCATGAGCAAACAGAAAGAGCTTCTCACCGCGCGGGAGACGGCGGCCTTCTGCTCCCAGCTGGCGTATATCGTAAAGGCCGGCGTTCCGATAAGGGAGGGCATCTCCATAATGGCCGAGGACGCGGAGGACGAAAGCGCCAGGGCCATACTCTCCGACATAGCCGAACAGCTTGACAGTGGCGCTCCGTTGGCGGAGGCCATTGAGCATTGCGGCGCTTTCCCGGACTATCTTATAAAAATGGTGGAGATAGGGCACACCTCCGGCAAGCTTGAGGAGGTGCTGGATTCTCTCGCCGCTTACTATGAGAACAGCGACTCGATCACCCGCGGGATACAAAACGCCGTGGCCTATCCGCTGGCGATGATACTGATGATGGCGGTGGTCATAGCCGTGCTGGTGCTGCGGGTGCTTCCGGTGTTCAGGGACGTGCTCGAGCAGCTTGGCGGCGAGGCGGGCGGGCTCTCCTCCTCCGCAATGAGCGTGGGGACAGTGCTCGGCAACGTTTCGCTGGTCGCCATCGGGATAATCGTGCTGGCGGCGGCCGTCATGCTCATAATGCGCTCCACCGTGAACGGGCGGGCGGCGCTTGCAAAGCTGCTCTCCAAAATAGTGTTTACCCGCGCCATAGTACGAAAAACGGCCGAGTCGCGCTTTGCCTCCACCATGGCGCTCATGCTCTCCTCCGGCCTTGATGTGGACCGCTCGCTGGAGATGGCCATGGGGCTTATTGACGACGACGAGACCCGCCGACGCATGGAACAGATGAAAACCTCCATAGATTCTGGCGTTTCCTTTTCCGACGCGCTTTCAAAGTCGGCCCTGCTCTCCGGCCTGGACGCGCGCATGGTGTCCGTGGGCTTTCTCACCGGCACGCTGGACGCGGTTATGAAAAAGATTGCGGACCGGGCCGAGGATGAGATAGGCGAGCGCATCGGCAACATGATTTCCATCATAGAACCCACGCTGGTGGCCGTACTGTCCATAGTTGTGGGCGCCATAATCCTGTCGGTCATGCTGCCGCTTATGAGCATCATGTCCGCGCTGGTTTGAGCACGAACGCACGAAAGGAGGCGGCGGCGGTGGCCTTCGCCGGAAAACGCAAAAAACACCCGCTGATACGGGAGCTGGCTCTGCCCGCGGCTTCTTTTGCCGTTGTGGCCGGGCTGGTCATATACGGCGTCAACTCCATGGGCGCAAAGGCCGACGACGAGCTTTACTCCATGGTGCGGCAGTCTGTAACGAGGGCCGCCGTTCAGTGTTACGCCCTTGAGGGGGCATATCCCCCTGATATTGATTACCTTATAGAAAATTACGGCCTTGCGGTGGATGAGACCAAATACCTTATCCACTACCAAAGCAACGGCGGCAACCTTTTGCCGCAGATAAATGTGTTTCCCGCCAAAGGGCAGGACTGAGCACAGCAAAAGGAGGCGCGCCATGAAAACGGTATCCCGCTCCGGCATTATGACACTTGTCTTTTCGCTGTCGCTGCTCTGCGTGTTCGCGGCGTCGGCTCTTTTGGTGGTCGTACTGGGCGCCCGGGTCTACAGCTCCACATCCAACGAGATGACCACCAGCTACAACGTGCGCACCTGCGCCAGCTATATTACCGAAAAGGTGCGTCAAAGCGGCGAGACGGGCGCGGTTTCCACCGGCTCTTTTGGCGATGGGGATTCCCTTGAGCTGACGCAGACCATCTCCGGCGAAAGCTACACCACCTACATCTACACAGACGGCGGCAAGCTCCGCGAGATATTTGCCCGCACGGACGCCGAGCTGGACCCGGCCACCGGTCAGGCGATAATCGACGTCTCCTCCTTTACCGTTGTGGAGGACGGCGGCCTTTTCACCGTAACGGTCGGCGATGGAGCGGGCGAGGCCAGCGTAAAACTGTTTCCCCGCTGCGGATAAAATTTTATGAAAGGCGGTGCGCGCGATGAAAAACATCAGGACCAACCGATCCGGCCTGTTTCTCATTGAAATGGTCATAGTCATACTGTTCTTTTCCATAACGGCGGCCATTTGCGTGCGCCTGTTTGCCGCGGCGGCCACCACCAGCCGAAACAGCGCCGAGCTGAGCGCCGCCACTCTTGCCTGCGAATCCGCCGCCGAGACCATACACGCCTGCGATGGAAACGCCGAGGAGTTTTCGGCCGCGCTCGGCGCCGAACAAAGCGGAAACTCCTACGCGGTCTGTTATGACAAGGAGCGCGAGCCTGTAACCGCCGGCTCCGGTGAAAAGGCCGTCTATACGCTCGCCATCGTTCCCTCGGCGGCCGAAAACGGCGTGACGGATTTTCTGATAAGCTTTTCGCGCAACTCCGACGGCGGGCAGATATACTCCCTGACAACGGCTGTCTTTACCGGAAAGGGGGCGGCGTGATGTCATACAAAAGCGGCGGAAGCTCCGTCGGCGTCGGCATATCCTCCATACTGATGATTTTCGTGGCGCTGTGTCTGACCATCTTTGCGGTGCTGTCCTTTCTCTCCGCCCGGGCCGATTACAAGCTTGCCAAAATGACCGCCGACGCCGCCACCGCCTATTACGAAGCCGACACAAAAGCGGAGCGCATATATGGAGCTTTGGCCTCTGCCTCCGGTGACGAGCTTCAGAAGGCGGCCGAACAATCCGGCGCGTCGCTTTCACCGTCGCCCGACGGCACGCGCGTAAGCTACGACGTGGCCGTTGACGAGCGCCGCACGCTGCATGTGGAGCTGCTTTTGACAAAAGAGGGTCTTGTCCGGACGGTGTGGAAGGTCTCTGTCAAAACTCAGGAAACGGAAAGCGGCCTTGACGTGCTCCGGGATTTCAGCTTTTTGGGATAAGGAGATAATATGGATCTAAACGAATTATTAAAGGAAGCCGTGGCAAAAAGCGCGTCCGACGTGTTTATCGTTTCCGGCCTTCCCGTGTCCTTCAAAATAAACAACCGCATTGAGCACCTGGATATGCCTCCTTTAAGGCCGCAGGATTCCCACGACCTGCTCTCCGCAATATACAGCGCGGCGGACGGGCGCGACCTGAACCTTCTGACCTCCGATGGGGACGACGATTTTTCTTTCTCCATTCCGGGCGTCTCGCGGTTCCGCATTTCGGCATACAAGCAGCGTGGAAGCCTTGCCGCCGTCATAAGGGTCGTGAAATTTGAACTGCCCGACCCTGTAAAGCTCGGCATACCGGACACGGTCATGTCGCTGGCGGACAGGCAAAAGGGCCTTGTGCTCGTCACCGGACCGGCGGGCTCCGGTAAATCCACCACTCTCGCCTGCCTGATCGACAGGATCAACCGCACCCGCACCTCACACGTGATAACTCTGGAGGACCCCATAGAGTATCTGCACAGCCACAGGCAAAGCATCGTCTCCCAGCGCGAAATATCCACCGACACCGAGAGCTTTGTGACCGCCCTGCGCGCGTCCCTGCGCCAGGCGCCGGACGTCATACTTCTTGGCGAGATGCGCGACGCCGAGACAATCGCCACCGCCATGACCGCCGCGGAGACGGGCCATCTTGTTCTCTCCACCCTGCACACCATGGGCGCGGCCAACACCATAGACAGGATAATAGACGCCTTTCCGGCCGACCAGCAGGCGCAGATACGGATACAGCTTTCAATGGTGCTTCAGGCCGTGGTGTCGCAGCAGCTTATCCCAACGGCGGATGACGGCGTGGCCGCCGCTTTTGAGATCATGTTCTGCAACGGCGCCATAAAAAATATGATACGCGAATCTAAGATACACCAGATAGACTCCGTCATCTTCTCCTCCGGCGGCGAGGGTATGCTGAGCATGGACGCAAGTGTTCTCTCCCTGTATAAATCCGGCGTCATATCGCAGCAGGAGGCCCTTGCGCGAAGCGCGTCGCCCGACCAGATGACGCGCTCGCTAAAATAAATGCGATGGAAAACTCGCTCCATTTGCCTGCGGGTAAAATACCCGCCGTGGGAAATGGAGCGCATTTATGTTGAAAAGACCGCTTTTGAACGGCTTATTTACCCTCTGCCCGACGGATGAAAGAAATCGCCGTCTTCTTTATGACCACATTATTACATAAGTGTGCGTTTTTTTATAACAGTAATAATTTGTTTGATTTATATACCCAACTCATGGTATATTATCTTCATCGACTGTCATGTTCCTTCGGAGGTGCTTTATGGATTTCAGAGGACTGCTCGATGGTTTATTAACTAATCTTGATTTTACAAATGCGGCCGTATCACGATATGCGGCTCTTGACGCCTCACTAATAAGCCGTTTCCGCACCGGAGCCCGTGTTCCTTCCCGGGACAGCGAACAGCTTTTAAAGCTCTGCCGCGGCATTGTCCTGTACGCCGAAAGCTGCGGACGCACCGACGACGTGTTGGATTATATAGGTTCCGCATGTCCCCGCGACAGCGACGTGGAAACGCAGTGTTCGGAGGTATATTCCCACCTTTGCGGAGAGCTGGTGGAGCTTAAACCCCGACGCAACAAGCCCGTACATACTCAAGGTAAGTTAGCCCGGCGCAAAAGCTTTCCCGTTCACGGCCTGAACGACAAGCTTGACCGACTGATGAAGCTTTTCGGCGTCACAAATATTGAGCTCGCCAGAGCCGTCTCGGTCGACACCTCGTTGATAAGCCGTATACGCGCCGGTGTCCGCCTTCCTTCCTCGGACAGCAGGCTGATCCCGGAAACCGCCCGGTTTTTCTCTCTCCGCGCCAACGACAAGCAGCAGCTTCTTATGGTTTATGATACGGCTGGTATCAACCCCGCGGGCGAGGTGTCTTCAGAGCGCCTTGCCTCCGCCCTGACCGAGTGGTTTTTAGGCGGACCGGACCCCGCGGCGAACGAAATAGCCGACAGCTTTATAACCGCGCTAAACAGCAGCGTTTTGCGTCGTCCCACGCCCATGCCCTTCGGCAACATGCCCATGCCCTCCGGGAAAAGGCTGGCTGTGGAGACGTTCAGCGGAGTGCGCGGGTTAAAGCAGGGTGTGCTGCGCTTTTTAGCGGAATCCGCCTCCCAGCCCGACCCACGCACTGTGATGATGTACTGCGACCATGGACTCGGCTGGCTGCTGGACGACGAAAATTTCGGCGGAACCTGGATGAGCATGATGTTTTCCGCCTTTTACCGAGGCAACCGCTTTAAAGTCATATACGATCTCAATTTGAGCAGCAACGAGACGTTCACCGGTATAGAGCGCTGGCTTCCGCTGTTTATGACCGGTATGGTGGAACCTTACCGCATGGGCGCGACGCAGGAATCCTGTTTTTGCAACCTCCTGTTCGTGTGCCCCGGCGTCTCAGCCCTGCACGCCTCCTTCGTAAGGGGCGGTGAGGCGGAGGCGGAATATATTTACAGCAACGACCCCACCATGATACGCGGCTCTATGGCCCAGTTTGACAGATTGTTCAGCCTCAGCCTTCCCCTTATGAGTATCCACATCCACAACAGCTTCTTAAGCTGCTTTGGCGACATATTGGATACGACCCTTTCCACCTCTGCCCTGCGTACCTTTTCAACTTCGCCGAAAGTCTGGACCCTGCCCGAGGGCGACCTTGAGGACGCTATGAAACACGCGGAAGCCAGTTCAAAAAGCGTTGCCGGAGTTATGGATTACCGGGCCTCGCGCGTGAAAACCCTGCAAAAGGCCTGCGGAGCCAACGGCTTATATGAAATATTTCCGCTTGCCGACAAACAGGAGCTGGACGCAGGCAACGTCTTTATTAACCTTCCGCGCACTCTCTATGATCCCATTCCCTACAGCGCCGACCTGTACCGCCGCCACCTCCGTTCCATTGCGGACGCGCTGAGGCAAAACCCCGGATACCACGTCACCCTGCTGGCAGAGGCGCCGTTTGAGCATATACAGGTGGCCGCGGCCGCGGGCTCGTGCGTGCTGGTGTTTAAGGACGATCCGCCCGCCGCCGTGTTTCAGTTCGAGCACCCGGCACTTGTATGCAGCTTCTCTGCTTACCTTGATTCGCTGGAAAAATACCACGGAGATCTTCCCACCGACAGAAACGCGATAATTGAGTATCTGGAAAATTATTGAGCACAAAGCGGCCCTTTTCACCGAGGGTCGTTTTTTTGTTGCATTCGCTTGACAAGGTCTGCTATAATGTTCCTGTGGACACAATCTGTTCACAATAATGCGGTCATACGCAGAAAGGAAACGGATCCATGGAAAAAAGAAAACGGAAGCTCGGCGATCGATACGACGGGCGTAAGATACGCACCTTATCGCCGATGCAATACGTCGTTCCGTTCATCATGAAGACGAGGGGCGACGCCTCCAACTTTTTCCACAGCAAAGTCGAGCTCGGCCGGATAGATAATTACATCCGCGCCAAGCGCCGGGACGATGGGCTCGACGGGTTCGGATTCATGCACGTTATAGTTGCGGCCTATGTGCGTCTCTGTTCCCAGCGCCCGGCATGCAACCGCTTCATCGCAGGCCAGCGCATATACCAGCACGAGGAGATAATCCTCAACATGATGGTCAAAAAGAGCATGGAGCTCAACGCCCAGGAGAGCGCCATAAAGGTGGTGTTTCAGCCGGAGGACGATATCTACACCGTTTATCGGAAAATGGAGGACGCCATCGCCGTTGCCCGTCAGGAGGGCGACACCACCGCGCTGGATTTCGTGGCGCGCGCCCTGCGCTGGATGCCGAACCTTATATTCCGCTGGTTCGTGGGCCTCATGTCCCTTCTGGACTACTTCGGGATAATGCCAAAGATGATACATCAGGCCTCCCCTTTCCACGGCAGCGTGTTCATCTCCAACCTCGGAAGCCTCGGCATACCGCCCATCTACCATCACCTGTACAATTTCGGTACCGTTCCGGTCTTTATAACCTTTGGGGCAAAGCACACCACCTATATGCCCGGAAAGGACAACACCTGGGAAAAACACCGCTACATAGATTTCACTGTCGTCTCCGACGAGCGCATAACCGACGGGCACTATCTGGCCTCAAGCTTCAAGTACCTTGACTGGCTCTTTGCCCATCCCGACCAGCTTGACCATCCGCCGGAGCAGGTGGTGGAGGACGTGGACTGAATCCATTTAACGGGCCGCCGCAGGCCCGTTTTTTACGCCTGTTTACATCCGCCGCCGTATACGATATAATTATAAAAGCTGATCCAGAAAGGACGGTTTTATGTATGAAGCTGAACTATAAACGCACCGTTTTAGTCGGTCTGGCGTTCCTGTCCATCTGCTCGTTTTGGCAGATATACGACTCGCTGGTCCCGCTGATGCTGAAAAACACCTTTGGCCTTGGGGACGGCGTCTCCGGCATAGTCATGTCCGTAGACAACGTGCTGGCGCTGTTCCTGCTGCCGCTTATGGGCTCCCTGTCCGACAGGGTCAAAACTCCGCTGGGCAAACGTATGCCCTTTATAATCTTCGGCACTGCGGCGGCCGTAATTTTTATGCTGTTTTTGCCGCTGGCTGACAACAGCGCCAATTTTACCATGTTTTTCGTCGCGCTGGGGCTCACTCTGCTGGCCATGGCGTCCTATCGCTCCCCCGCTGTCGCGCTGATGGCCGACGTCACGCCGAAGCCGCTGCGCAGTAAAGGCAACGCCGTCATCAACCTGATGGGCGCGCTGGGCGGCGTCGTCTCGCTGGCGCTGATCTCCTTCCTTGTTCCCAAGGAGGGCAAGCCGAACTATTTCCCCATCTTTGCGATCATAGCCGCCATCATGGTGACCGCGGTCCTCATCCTTGTGCTGACCACTAAGGAAAACCGGCTGGTGCAGGAGATGGTAGACACCGGCGGCTACAACAGCACGGAGGAGGAGCTGAACGAAAAGCTCTCCGCCGGCAAAAAAATGCCGAAGGATGTGTTCAAAAGCCTCGCCTTCATGCTGCTGTGCATAGCGTTCTTTTTCATGGCCTACAACGCCGTGACCACCGCCTTCTCCAAATACGTGCAGGTATACCTCAAGGTCGAGGGCGGCGGCTTTGCCAACATGCTGATGGTGGCGACGGTGGCGTCCGTCATAGCGTACATACCGATCGGCGCCATCGCCACTAAAATAGGCCGCAAGCGCACCATACAGGGCGGCCTGTTACTCATGGCGCTGTGCTTCGGCGCGGCGGCCTGCTTCACAAGCTACACCCCGGCGCTTTACGTGGTGTTCGTCCTGGTCGGCATGGGCTACGCCGCCGTCATAGTCAACACCTTCCCCATGATTTGGGAGATGGCCC
>CAYONL010000082.1:0-9571 GCA_964405305.1 uncultured Oscillospiraceae bacterium
CGCGCCGTGCCCTATCTCACGCCTGCCGGGTCCGCGGGAGGGCCTTGACTCACCCACAGAGTAGGACGGGAAGTTGTACTGATGCATGTAGCGCTTGCTCTCCACTCCGTCGATGCCGTCCAGCGTCTGGGCGTCCTGCATCGTGCCGAGGGTGGCGATGGTCAGCACCTGGGTCTGGCCACGGGTAAACATGCCGGAGCCGTGGCAGCGGGGCAGCATACCGACCTCTGCGGCAAGCGGACGCATCTCGTCCATGCCGCGGCCGTCAACGCGCTTGCCGTCATCCAGCAGCCAGCGGCGAACCACATATTTCTGCAGCTTGTAAAGCGCCTCGTCTATCTTCGCGGAGGAATCGGGATACACCTCGTCAAACTTCTCGTGCACCGCCTGCGTTATGGGCAGCATGGCGGCGTCGCGCACGTTTTTGTCGTTGGTGTCAAGGGCCCGGCGAACGTCCTCAATGGCGAAATCGCTGATCGCCTGGAACATGTCCTCCGGCACCACTATCTCCTGATAGGAGAACTTGGGCTTGCCTATTTCGGCGGCTATACCGGCGATGAACTCCACCATCTTCATGTTCTCTTCGTGGGCCATCATTATGGCGCGGAGCATGGTGTCATTGTCGACCTCGCTGGCCCCGGCCTCAATCATTACCACCTTTTTGCCGGTGGAGGAGACCACCAGATTGAGCCTTGAGGCGGCCATCTGCTCCGCGTTGGGGTTGAGTATCAGCTCGTCGTCCACCAGACCCACCTGGCAGCCGGCTATAGGGCCGTTCCACGGTATGTCGGAAATGGACAGGGCAAAGGAGGCGCCCAGCATACCGGCGATGACGTAGGCATAGTCCGGGTCGACGGAGAGCGCCGTCATCACCACGCTGCAGTCGTTGCGCATATCCTTGGGGAACAGCGGACGGCAGGGGCGGTCGATGAGGCGGGAGTCGAGTATGGCGCGGTCGGTGGGTCTTCCCTCGCGGCGGGGGAAGGAGCCGGGTATCTTGCCCACGGAGTAGAGCTTCTGCTCAAAATCCACGGCCAAAGGGAAATAGTCTATGCCCTCGCGGGGAGTTTTGGACGCGGTGGCGTTGGCCAGCACGGCCGTTTCGCCCCAGCGCACCAGCACGGAGCCGCCGGCGAGTTCGCACATTTTTCCGGTCTCAAAGGATATCTCCCGGCCGGCAAACGTGGTCTTGTACACTTTGTAATTGTCGAACATTCTTTTTCCTCCATTTCATTTTTCGGAGGGCCGCCCGACGGGATTAAGCAATAAATCCAATGTCCCGCTCGCCCGGGGCGCTCGATTCACTGCTTATTTCCACCGCGCGGCCTCCACGCTGCTTTTTTTGCTTAATGCACAAAGTCAGGCGAGAACGCGTCCCGCCTGACCTTTTGGTGACGATTACTTACGGAGTCCGAGCTTGGCGATCAGGGCACGGTAGCGCTCTATATCCTTCTTCTGGAGATAGGCGAGCATGTTCCTGCGGCGGCCGACCATCTTGAGCAGACCGCGGTTGGAGTGGCGGTCCTTCGGGTTGGCTTTCAGGTGGGCGTTCAGGTCGTTGATCCTTTTGGTCAGGATAGCGATCTGGACCTCGGGCGAACCGGTATCGGTCTCGTGAGTGCGGTTGGCCTCGATAACGGCCAGCTTCTCCTCTTTACGCATCATAGCTTCATTTCACCTCATTAAATTACTCGCCTTTGTCACAGGAGCGGGCGGGTGAACCTCCGCATAAGCGGCAAAACCCCGGCTTCCGTGGCAAGGCTACGCTGCTTTCATCACAGCTTATCGATTATAACATAGATATTATTGGTTGTAAAGCTTTATTTTATTAACAAAACACCGCTTTTATGTCTGCCGAAGCCATCTCCAGCGCTTTCGGAGCCAGCGTCACGGGCTCCAGCGCAAGGGTGAAGGCTCCGCCCTCCGTCCTGCCGGAGACTATGACCTCGCCGCCCGACGCCGTTATTTCGACCGCTCCCGCCGCCACGGCGGCCAGCGCCGAATTGAGCAGCTTCACCGGGGCCTTATCCGGCAGAGCGCCCGTCGGAAGCGCCTTCTCCATCCCGGCAAAGGAAAGCGTCTCGCCCTCCGCCGAAAGGGCGAGCGTCAGCCCGGAAAGCCCCTCCGGCGCCGCAACCTCAAACTTTGCCCCGGCGGGGGAAAAATCCAGCGTGCCCGTGACCGACTCGCCGCCGTAGCCCAGCTCCACCCTCGCGGTAAACGGCTTGGACAGGGCGGCGGCCACCTCCCCGGCGGTGGGCGGCTGTACGGACGAGCACCCGCAAAACGCCATGAGCACGGCGGCGAGCAGCAGAAGCGCCGCGCCCGCTTTTTTGAGCATAGAAACACCCCCGGAAGAAAATTGGGACGCTTTTTTACTTCCGTCTTTTTCTGTTTCCGGCGATCGGCTTAAAATATCGCGACCGCAAAGCGCGGCCCTCGCCGGCAAGCGCCCGCCCGGCACGCTTAATTATATCTCCGGCGGCAAAAATTTATTCTTTCGGCCTAACGGCCATTCTCTCTGAATATTGCGCAGAGGTGGGGCAGTATATCTGTGGGCAGCATGCCGTACTGCGACAGGGCCGCCGCGCATCTGTCCGCCGCCGCGCCGTGCAGGTACGCGCCGCACACCGCCGCCGCCACGGGAGCCACCCCCTGCGCCGCGAAGGAGGCTATTATCCCGGCCAGACAGTCGCCGCTGCCGCCCTTCGCAAGCCCGGGGTTGCCCGTTTCGTTAAAATACACGTCGCCGCCCGGCTCGGCTATCAAGGTCGTCGCGTCCTTGAGCACGAGCACCACGCCGAACTTTTTGGCGAACTCCCGGGCTATCTCCACCCTGTCCGCCACTATGTCGGCGATCTTTCTCCCGGTCAGCCGCGCCATTTCGCCCATGTGCGGGGTGATGATGACGGGGGCCTTTGCCTCCAGCAGCAGCTCCGGCGCGGGCGCTATGGCGTTGAGGGCGTCGGCATCCAGCACCAGCGGGCACCTTGTGTTTCGTATGATAGCCCCGGTCAGCGCCGGTATATCCTCCCCCAGGCCCAAACCGCAGCCCGCGAGACAGGCCGCCGCGCCCTCCAGCGCCGCCAGCAGCTCCCTTTCCGCGTCGGCGGCCACCGTGCCGTCGCCGTTTTGCGGCAAGGGCAGATAGGTGGCCTCATAAATCCTTCCGCAGAGGGCCGACGCCACCGTTTCGCCGGTCGCCAGCGTCACCAGCCCGACTCCGCTGCGCAAGGCCGACATGGCGCAGGCGGCGGCAGCGCCCGGATATTTCGGCGAACCGCAAAAGCACAGCAGGCGGCCGAAGGTCCCCTTGTTGGAAAAGAGCGGGCGCTTTTTTAACGAGCCGAAAACTATCTCCCTGTCCACGCAAAGGCAGTCCTGTGGCACCACGTCGGTCACCTCGTGGGGCAGGCCGATATCCACCGCCACGGCCTTTCCGCAAAACTCCCGCCCCGGCAAAATAAGATGGCCCGGCTTCAGGCAGTCGAACGCCACGGTGAAGTCCGGCCTCACGCTGCCCGGGTCCGCCTCGCCCGTGGCGGCGTTGACCCCGCTGGGTATATCCAGCGACACCACGGCGGCTATGACGCGGTTTATTTCGGCGGCTATCTCGTCGCAGGGCGGCTCGAGCTTGCCGTGAAAGCCCGTTCCGAACAGCGCGTCCACCACTATGTCGGCGGTCTTGAGATACTCGAGCACGTCCGCCCTGTCCGCCGCGTAGTCGAACATGGAGAGGCCCAGCTTCATGTCGCTTTCGTAGGCGTCGCCGGCCTCGGCCGTTTTGGGCACGCCGCCGCAGAGCACGGTTATCACGTTGGCGCCGTTCTCCGTCAGCTTCCGCGAGACGACGAACCCGTCCCCTCCGTTGTTTCCGCCGCCGCAGAACACCATCACGTTGCGGCCCTGCACCTCCAGCGTTTTCCTTATGAAAGCGGCGGCGGCGCTGCCCGCGTTTTCCATAAGCCGCCCGTACGTCACGCCCATTTCGTTGGACATGCGCTCCATGGTCTTCATCTGGCCTGTGGTGAATATCCTCATATCTCAGTCCCCTTTTCAGGAATAACATCCGACGTATATTTTATCACAAAGGCGCAGGCTATTTTGTCGGTATGGGTCAGCGAAAGCGAAAAGGCCGCCCCGCCCGCCGCGTCAAGCGCCCTGCCGGACAGCCGGAAATACGGCGCGCCCGCCTCGTCCCGCAAAGCCTCCACCTCGCAAAGCGAAAAGCCGCGTATGCCTGTGCCCAGCGCCTTGGAAAACGCCTCTTTCGCCGCAAAATCCGCCGCGGCAGAGGGAGCCGGGTCCGCCTTGGCCATAAAGTATTCTCTTTCCGCTTCTGAAAAGACCCTCGCACAAAAACGAGGGTCAGCTATGCTTTTTCTTATTCGGTCTATCTCGACCATGTCCACCCCGGCCGCCGGAATCACTTTTTCTCCTCCGGCTTCGGCACGGTTATCATGATGCTCCGCGGCAGATAGGGCCTTATTGCGCCCAGCACCCGGTCCGGCGCGTTAAACACCACGGCGGTGAGCCCTTTATCCTTTTTCGCGCCCATATACCAGAGGTCCGGGGACTTTTTGCTGTCGCAGGCCCATATCACCTTCTGGTACTTTGAGAGGTTGGTGCCGGAATTGTACCGCGCAAACTCCTCGGCGTTCTTGCAGTCCAGCGAAAATATCCTTTTCCGGCGGCTGCGGGCAATTATCTTGTCCACATCCATGGTGCCGTTCGTAACTATGGTTTCGAATTCCAAAAGCTGGTTTTGCAGCAGCTTGACCGCGCCCCAGCACCCGCCGAAAATAAGCAGCAGCGCCAACGCAAAAAATTCCGGCAGTATATAAAGCCCCACGAACAGCAGCGCCGCCGAAACGGTCGCCAGCGCCAGCATGATACCGGCCGCCTTGAGCCAGTCTACCGCCTCCATCCTCTTTTTAACCAAACTTTCAATATAAACGTCACCCATCATAATGCTCTCGCCTCCGCTCAATTCTGATGCAATAATAACACAGAATAATGAACTATTCAACGCGCTTTGGCCTTTTTCCGTTTCAGCCGGGGCAATTTGAGCACGGAGAACAAAAAACGCTTGCTATTTTTGTGGCAATGTGATATCATCGCGGTATATACAAAACGCTAAGACCGGGAGAGTAAGCGCCCGGCGCTTTAAAAGAGAACGCGGGTCACCGGCTGAAAGCCCGCCGTAAAGCGCAGCGCCGAAGTTCACCCGCGAGCGGCTTTGCTGAAAGCGCGCGCGATTAGGCAAAGACGACGGGGCCGCGTTATGGCCGTCAAGCGCCCGCGTATTGCGGGAATCCGGGTGGTACCGCGGAAGCCGAGCTTTCGTCCCTGTTTGTGGGGGCGGGGGCTTTTTTTGATGGAAATTTGGCGCAGGGCGGAATAGATACGCCGCCGTTATCCCATCGCATATCCCGCGCGTTCCATATGGCCCAGCGCCCGCCCGCAAAATCCAGCGCCCGGCCGAAAGCGGACGAACCCACAAAGTTTACTTTTGTTCACGGCTGCGCCCGCAAAAGAATTATCGCAAAATACACGTCGCGGCCAAAAGCGGCTCAACCCACGAATTTTCTTTTTTTCGCGGCTGCGCCCGCAAAAGAATTATCGCAAAATACACGTCGCGGCCAAAAGCGGACGAACCCACAAAGTTTACTTTTTTTCGCGGCTGCGCCCGCAAAAGAATTATCGCAAAATACACGTCGCGGCCAAAAGCGGACGAACCCACAAAGTTTACTTTTGTTCGCGGCTGCGCCCGCAAAAGAATTTCCACAAGATACAGTGCGCCACACATTACTGTGTTTATCATATTATTTTAAATTGAATAAACTGGAGTGAAAAGCATGAAAGAAGCACTGGAACAGATTCGGCAGAAGGCAAGGGAGGCACTCGCCGCCGTTGCGGACAGCCGGGAGCTGGAGGACGCCCGTGTGCGCTACCTGGGCAAAAAGGGCGAGCTTACAGCTATGCTCAAGCAGATGGGCGGACTTTCGGCGGAGGAGCGGCCCGTTATCGGCCAGCTTGCCAACGAGATCCGCGCCGAGATCGAGACGGAGATAGCCGCCGCGGGAGAGGAGCTTAAAGCCCGCATGCTGGAGGCCAAGCTTGAGGCCGAGAGCATAGACGTTACCCTGCCCGGCACCCCCTGCCACACCGGAAAAAAGCATCCCTTCTCCACCGTACTGGACGAGATGGAGGATATTTTCCTCGGCATGGGCTTCCAAATAGCCGAAGGGCCGGAGGTTGAGACGGACTACTACAACTTTGAGGCGCTGAACATCCCGAAAAACCACCCTGCCCGCGACACCCAGGACACCTTTTATATCAACGACAACATAGTGCTCCGCACCCAGACGAGCCCCGTTCAGGTGCGCACCATGGAAAGGCAGAAGCCGCCCATACGCATAATCTCGCCCGGCCGGGTCTACCGCTCCGACGCCGTGGACGCCACCCACTCGCCGATGTTCCACCAGATAGAGGGTCTTGTGGTGGATAAGGGCATAACGATGGCCGACCTCAAGGGCACGCTGGAGATATTCGTTAAACGGCTGTACGGAGAGGACTCCGTCGTCCGTTTCCGTCCGCACCACTTCCCGTTCACCGAGCCCTCCGCCGAGATGGATGTGCAGTGCTTCAACTGCCACGGCGCGGGCTGCGGAGTTTGCAAGGGCGAGGGCTGGATAGAGATACTCGGCTGCGGCATGGTGCATCCCAAGGTGCTTCAAAACTGCGGCATAGACCCGGAGGAGTACAGCGGTTTCGCCTTCGGCATGGGCATAGAGCGGGTCGTAATGCGCCGCTACGCCATCACCGACCTGCGCCTTATGTTTGAAAACGACCTGCGGTTCCTCAATCAGTTCTGATAGGTAAGCGCTGAATAATTTAAAAAAACAAGCAGTAAATTAAAAATCTTGCGTCCGAAGGGGTTCAAGGGGGCTCTCATTCCCGCGCCGCCTGTGGCGGATACAGCGGGAATGAGAGCAGGAAGAAACAACGAGCGATGCGAAGCGCTACAAGCGAGCAGCGCGACTGTGTTTCTGACCGACCGATCGGAAAGCCCCCTTAGTTAAATGCGCCGCAGGCTCCTATTTTAAAACAGCAATTAATCAGTACTTACATAGCGAGAAAGAAGGTTTAATATATGGATTTATCACTTCGCTGGCTTGCGGACTATGTGGACACAGGCGTGTCCGCCAAGGAGTTCTGCGACGCCATGACGATGAGCGGCTCCAAGGTTGAGAGCTGGCAAACCGAGGGCGACTACCTCTCCAACGTGGTGGTCGGAAAAATACTTTCCACCGAAAAGCACCCGGACGCCGACAAGCTCCAAATATGCCAGATAGACATCGGCCGGGACGAGCCGATACAGATAGTCACCGCCGCCACAAACGTTTTTGCGGGCGCTCTTGTGCCCTGCGCGCTGGACAACTCAACGCTGGCCGGCGGCGTAAAGATTAAAAAGGGCAAGCTGCGCGGCGTGCCCAGCAACGGGATGATGTGCTCCGTGGCGGAACTCGGCGTGACGGTGCACGATTTCCCCTACGCCATAGAGGACGGCATACTCATCATTGAGGAGGACTGCAAGCCCGGCGACGACATAAGGGACGCTTTGGGTCTCACCGACACCACCGTTGAGTTTGAAATAACCTCCAACCGGCCGGACTGCCTCTCCGTCTTAGGTTTGGCAAGAGAAGCCGCCGCCACCTTCGGCAAGCCCTTCGCGGTAAAAACGCCGGAGATAAAGCACGAGAGCGGCGACATAAACGAGCTGCTCAAAGTGGACGTCAAAAACGGCGAGCTCTGCCATCGCTATATCGCCCGCATGATAAAGAACGTAAAGACCGGCCCCTCGCCCCGCTGGATGAGGGAGAGGCTCCGCGCCTCGGGCGTGCGTCCGATAAACAACATCGTGGATATAACGAACTACGTCATGCTGGAGTACGGCCAGCCCATGCACGCTTTCGACTACAAATACGTCAAGGGCGGCCACATCGTCGTGCGGAACGCGGCGGAGGGCGAGAGCATAATGACGCTGGACGGCGTGGAGCGCAAGCTTACCCCGGACATGCTGGTCATCTGCGACGAGGAAAAGCCCTCGGCGGTTGCCGGCGTTATGGGCGGCGAGTACAGCGGTATCATGGACGACACCGACACCATCGTGTTCGAGTCGGCCTGCTTCTTCGGCCCCTCCGTGCGCGTTACGGCGAAAAAGCTTGGCATGAGGACGGAGGCCAGCGGCCGCTTTGAGAAACAGCTGGACCCCGAAACCTGTATGCCCGCCGTACAGCGCGCCTGCGAACTGGTGGAGCTTTTGGGCGCGGGCGAGGTGGTCGGCGGCATCATCGACGTGGACAACAGCGACCACACGCCCATCCGCATCAAGCTGGAGCCGGATTGGATAAACCGCTTCCTCGGCATAGACGTCAGCGAGGACTACATGCACCGTGTGCTTGAAAAGCTGGAGTGCAAAATAGACGGCGACTACGTCATTGTTCCGAGCTTCCGCGGCGACCTGCGGCACAAGGCGGACATTGCGGAGGAGATAGCCCGTTTCTACGGCTACGACAAGATACCCACCAGCGCTGTCAAGGGCGCGGCCCAGGGTATGCTCACCCCCCGCCAGCAGTTTGAGAAGGACATCGCAAGGCTCCTTATGGCGGGCGGCTGCTATGAGGTTATGACCTACTCCTTCATCAGCCCGAAATATTACGACAAGATAAACGTGCCCAAGACCTGCTCCTGCCGGAACTCGGTGGTCATCTCCAACCCTCTGGGTGAGGACACCAGCGTCATGCGCACCACCTGCATCCCCTCCATGATGGAGGTAATTGCCCGCAACTACAGCAACCGCAACATTGACGGCCGCTTTTACGAGCTGGGCATGATATACCTTCCCAACGAGGATATAAACCAGCTGCCCGAGGAGCGGGTGCAGCTTGTGGTCGGCACCTACGGCGAGGGTGAGGACTTCTTTTCGCTAAAGGGCATACTTGATGAGATGTTCGACAAGCTCTCCGTCTATGGCGTGGAGTACACCGCCGACCATGACCGCAAGCCTTACCATCCCGGCCGCTGCGCCGACATATCCATCGGCGGCAAGCATATCGGCGTTGTGGGCGAGATGGCCCCCGCGGTTTTGGAAAACTACGGGGTCGGCACCCGCGCCTACGTTGCGACGGTGGACGTTTCGGATATATTCGAGGCCCGCGTGACCGACAAGAAATACCGCCCGCTCCCGAAGTTCCCGGCCGTCACCCGCGACCTCGCGCTCATTTGCAGCCAGGATATACCGGCGGCGGAGCTTGAGAAAGCCATACGCGCCGGCGGCGGAAACCTGCTGGAAAAGGTGGAGCTTTTCGACGTGTACCAGGGTGCGCAGATAGTCACCGGCATGAAGAGCGTGGCCTACGCCATCACCCTTCGCGCGCCGGACCGCACCCTCACCGTGGAGGAATGCGACAGGACCATGACGAAGATTTTGAAGGCCCTGAAAAACATCGGCGCTGATATAAGAAGCTGACCGTCCAAACGCTAAACAAAAACCCCCGACTTTCAA
>CAYONL010000083.1:0-9549 GCA_964405305.1 uncultured Oscillospiraceae bacterium
TTTTGAATTTGCGCAACTTATTGTACCTTATCAAGAAGTTTTCAATTATAACTTTGTTGAGTTGATATAAAATACCGGCCCTGAATTTGGACTTCAGGACCGGTTTGCGATATCTGAAAATTGCAGGAGTGAGCGTTTTTACGTAGGAGGGAAAACAGCCCGGAAGAATAGGGCTGAATTGATAACCGATTAAAACCGGCGCGATAATTGCGAGAGACGGCGCTGTTATCACAGCTGAACATAAGACGCAGCTTGATCGGGCGGCCGACCGTTGCCATCATACGAACGTACGTCCGCCGTCTATAGTGCAGTTGGAGCCGGTCATATATGAGGAGGCATCGCTGCACAGCATCACCGCCAACGGTCCTATTTCGTCGGGGATGCCCCATCTTTTCAGAAGGACCGACTGTGCGCTGGCGTCAATATCGGAGTGATTCATGAAAGCCGTAGCCGCGTTTACCTCACTAAGGAATATTCCGGGTGATATGGAATTAACGCGAATATTGTATGGCGCCCAGTCAGCCGCCATTGCTCTTGTTAAGCCTTTCACGCCCTCTTTTGCGGCCTCATATGCACCCGCCGACTTGACGTCATTGGTGACAACGCCGGGGACGCGCCGTTTTCCAGGTATTTGCGCGGCGATGGAAGCTATATTGACAATAGAACCGCCTTTGCCCGCTTTTATCATTTCGCGGACAACTATCTGGCTGACTATGAACTGAGAGGACAAGTTGAAATTGATCAGGCGATCCCATTCGGCGCGCGGTACGTTTTCAAATAAAGTTCTATGGGTACCGCTGCCGCAATTGTTTATCAGACAGTCTATATGGCCAAATTCCGCTATCGTGTTGTCTACGGCTTCCTGAACGTCGTTTACTTTGGTAACATCGCCGACAGTGTAAAGAAATTTATAACCCTTTTGCTCGAATTCAACTTGCTCCTGTATAAGTTTTTCTTCCCTGCGTGCCATAACTGAAACCGCCGCTCCGGCATCCGCGCAGGCCCGTGCCATTCCGCGTCCAAGGCCCATCGAACCGCCGGTTATAAAAACGACCTTTCCGGCCAGACTAAAGCAATCCAACATATTGTTATGCCGCCTTTCCTTTATGTAAAAGTTTGTATAAACATGGGGCTGTTTAAAACATCGTTTGTGTGTTAGACGAGGTGCCGTCCGCCGTCCACAACAAAATCGGTGCATTGGGTGTAACTTGCTCCGTCGCTGCACAAAAACACACCAATGTTAGCCACTTCTTCGGGCGTACCAAAGCGGCCAAGCGGTATTTGATTTTCATAATCCTGTTCGTCGGCGCTCAAGTTTTCCCGCGGTGTGTGTTTTTCGTCTATGTAGCCGGGAGTTATCGTGTTTATTAGAATATTGTACTTGCTCCAATCATAGGCCATACATTTGCTCATGGTCCGGACGCCGCTTTTGGATATTTCATATGCGCCGGGGAAAACGTGTCCGCTGCAGCAATCCGACGATATTGTGGCAATATTTACAATGCGGCCAAAATTCTGTCGTATCATCTGTTCCGCAACAATGCGGGACACCTGAAAAGTTCCGGCAACAGTTGTATCGACAACGTTTCTGAACTCCTCGGCCGAAACCTCCATCAACGGTTTGCTTGATACCTGCGGGATGGTGTTGTTGATCAAATAGTCCAAGCGTCCAAACTGCTTTATCGTATCTTCGACAGCGGCACGGACACTTTTTTCATTATTTATAGCAGCGACATGGGATATACATTTGACGCCCAAACTCTCAACCGTTGCGGCCGCATTCTTCAGGTCGTCCTCATTTTCAGAAATAAGCGATATATTAGCTCCATTTTTAGCAAACGCAACAGCGAATGCAAGCCCGATGCCGCAGGAACTGTCGCTGATAAACGCAGTCCTGCCAGTCATATCCAGCCAATCCAACATGTTTATCTCTCCCTTTGTTATAATCTGTGAGCTGCCTGTCCATAATTTGTTTATGTTAGGGTAACTTATGAGTGCTCATTAAGCAGTTTTGCGAGCATCTCATCCACATTCATAAGCATACGGCACAGATGGAAAGGACCTTTATAAGTGCTGCCCTTGCAAGGAGGTTCAGTGGGCGCTCCATCTCTGCGCAAATACCCGTACCACTCGCCAAATTCCGGATCGTGAAACACACGGAAAGCGTATTCCCAATTACGCTGAAAGTCTTTGAAAAACTTTTCTTCGCCGGTTTTGCAATAAAATTTCAATGACGCAGTTATAGCTTCATCGGCCACCCACCACAGCTTCATATCGTGCTCATATTGTTCCGGCGGCAGGCCAAGTACGTCAACAAAGTATAGCAGCCCGCCATACTTGTCGTCCCAGCCGCGCTGCTGCGCCCAATTATAGATGTTGGTTGCGTTGTCTAAAATGCTGTTGTCCTCCAAGTGGTCGATCTCATCCAGCAGAAACCAGCACGATTCCAAGTCGTGGCCGGGGTTCATTACCCGCCCCATTGAACATTCGCTTAGGAATTCGCCGTTGGCGCCAACTGTTTCCAAAAGCATTTGCTGTGGTTCTTTATAGTGGTATTTGAAAATGTTGCTTATAAATGCGCGCGATATGCACTAAAGATTCAATAGAACTTGCCAAGCATGCGGAGCGCTGCGGCGCGGACGCCGTTTCGGCAATTCCAAACGTGTTTTACCATCTGCCGGAAAGCAGCATTCAGCGCCATTGGGAGAGCATAATTGACAGCACTGAGCTTCCGTTCATAATTTACAACATACCGCAGCTTTCTGGGTACGATCTTTCAATTGGTCTGCTTCAAAAGATGGCGGCAAATCCAAAGGTGATTGGCGTCAAAAACACGTCCATGAGTTCTTACCAGACCTGGACGTTCAAGAATATGGCCGGGAAAGAGTTCTTACTGTTCAATGGGCCGGATGAGCAATACTTGGCGGGAAGAACGATGGGCGCGGACGCTGGTATCGGCGGTACTTATGGTATCATGCCGGAGCTGTTTGTGCGTATGGAAAACAGCTTTAGGGCCGGAGATATTCAAAGGGCCCGCGAATTCCAGTTTGCGATTTCTCGTATAGATACAGATGCTCGCGGGTATCGTTGTTATGCCGTCCATATACACTACGCTGGTAAAATACCAACTGGTAGATAAACCCTCGACCCTTATTTTCATACTGACCGGCGTGAATCTATCAATGACAGTCTGGCTTTTGGAAGGATTCTTCTCAGAGTTGCCGGTAGAAATTGAAGAAGCGGCATTGATAGACGGAGTGGGCATTCCGGGTCTGCTGTGGAAGATAATCGTTCCAGTTAGCATACCGGGTATTGCGGTAAGCGCAACATTCACATTTGTAAATGCATACAACGACTTTGTAATTCCGCTATTTGTTATGACCACACCGGAAAAATTCCCGCTTACCATGCGGCTCAGTTCCATAATATCTGAAAATACAGTTCAGTGGAATCTTTTGGCTTCGGGATCTCTTATAGGTCTGCTCCCACCTCTGGCGCTGTTCATGGTGTTTCAAAAATATATCATAGGTGGAATAACCGCAGGCGCGGTAAAAGGGTAAGCACGTTGTAATTTACAAACCTAAGAGAAAGGAAAATAAAAATGGATTCCGTAGAATTAAAAAAGGCACTGCATGGCATTTCGTCTATAGCGATTACCCCGATGAAAGACGACGGGTCTATCGACTATGAGGGTATGAAAAAACATGTTCGCTTTTTAATAAACAATGGAATAAACAAAGAGCGCGCAGTCCTTGTTGTTGGCGGAAGTACGGGCGAGTGTGGCGGAATGACGGTTCCGGAAAGGTGCATGCTCATTGACGCGGCAATCGAAGAAGCCGGGGATGAATTACCGATAATTGCCGGATGCAACCATTCATCTACGCCCGACGTTATAGAACTGATGAAAAACGCAAAGGAGTCCGGCGCATGCGGCGTAATGGTGTTGGCGCCATATTATTATGTACCTACGGACGATGCCGTTTTGAGGTTCTATGAAACCATTTCGGATGCTGTAGATATTGGCATTATGCTGTATAATAACCTTGAAGTTACTCACAAAGACGTGCCCGTAGAGGTGTACAAACGATTGGTCAAGTCGTCAAATGTGGTTGGCATTAAGGAGTGCACACCGAACTTTGTGAAGATGGAACGCGTTGTGAGAGAGGTAGGAGCGGACGTGTCTGTAGTTAATGGACACGGAGAGTTTTTAGAGCCGTTTGCTGCGCTTGCCGGTACGGTCGGGTTTATATCCAGCACATCTAACTTTGCACCCTCCATAGCGGTAGATATGTGGAACGCCCGCAAAAATCACGAATATGAAAAAGCAAAAAAAATACGCGACCGTCTTACTCCGTATCTGGATTTGGCCGTTCAGGAATCTGCAAAGGGCGGGGAGCCGGCGGTACTGGCGATTCTGAAGCGCGCAACAACGCTCGTGGGCTCTTGCGGCGGCGTGGGAAGAATACCGCTTCCTGAAATAACGGATGAGCTGGATGGAAAGATCCGTCGTATGCTGTCGGAGATAGGGCTTATAAAATAGTAAAAAAGCAGTTGCATATATAAATTTGGACGAAAGAGTGAAAAAAGTGGACGACTTCATATTTAGTTTGCCAACTAAAATATTCTTCGGAAGTGAATCCCATAAGCATTTGGGCGAAGAAATAAAAAAGTACTCATCAAAAAAGATCATGTTGTGCTATGGCGGGACCAGCGCAAAAAAGGCGGGGACCTATGACATCGTGTGCGGCGAGCTCAAAAAATCCAATATAGATTTTATTGAGTTTTCGGGGATCAAGTCAAACCCGATAGTAAGTACAGCGCGCAAAGGCATAGAGCTTGCGAAAGAAAACAAAATAGATTTTGTACTGGCTATGGGCGGTGGAAGTGTCATAGATACGGCCAAGGCCATCGCTATAGGAGCACGGTATTCTGGTGATATATGGGATATATATGAGAAAATTGCTCCCATTGAAAATCCTCTTCCGGTGGGAGTCGTATTGACGATCGCCGCGGCGGGCAGTGAGATGAGCAATTCTTCCGTGTTAACTAACGAAGCGGAAAATAAAAAGTACGGAACCGGAAGCGAACTCATTCGTCCTGTTTTCTCCATTCTGAACCCGAACTTCACCAAGTCGGTTAATAAATATTATACGGCGGCGGGAATTACAGATATATATGCCCATTTACATGAGCGGTATTTCACTTCCTCAAACCATGTCTGCACAGTGGACCGCATGATCGAGGGATTAATGCAGGCGGTCATTCAGAATGCGTATGTTTTAATGGAAGATTTAGAAAACTATGATGCGCGAGCTGAGATCATGTGGGCAGGCTGCATGGCGCACAATGATGTGCTGACCGTTGGCCGCACTACCGATTGGGTGGCGCATCGGATAGAGCATGAACTCAGTGCCTATTATGATATTGCGCACGGAGCGGGCATGGCCATCACTATCCCGGCGTGGATGAAGTATACGTATTGCGATAACATGGATAGATACCTAAGTCTTGCGCACAATGTTTTTGGCGTGCCAATAGATATGGACAATAAAGAGGCTACGGTCCTTGTGGGAATCAAGCGTGTGGAGGACTTCTTCCAGGACATGGAAATGCCTGTGCGTCTTAATGAAGTTGGGATAGACAGCTCAAAATTTGAAATCATGTCGAAAGCCACCACAAGACAGGATAAACTGAAAATAGGCAGCGTCAGGACGCTTGTAGCCAGTGATATTCTTGAAATTTTGAATTTAGCGCTGTAATATATACTTTGTGTAGGCACAATAGGATGGAGCGTGGCTGGTTTTAAAAGCCGCTAAGTGTCAAAATACCGAATACCGAATATCGGATAAGCCGACGGAATAAAGCTCTATCGGCCCATTTGGAGGCTGGACATATGGACTATTTCAAATTAAACAATGGGGTAGAGATGCCTGCGTTGGGGTACGGCGTTTACCAGATAGAGTCTACGGAGTGTGAGAACTGCGTTTCGGAAGCCATTAGAATAGGGTACAGAATGATAGATACGGCTCAGGCTTACGGGAATGAGGAAAGCGTGGGCCGCGCTATCAAGGCCAGTGGGATAGACAGAAAAGCACTGTTTATCACGACTAAAATAGGTGTCGGAAACGCGGGATACGAGAAAGCTAAGCGCTCCATTGAGGATTCCTTGAGAAAACTCCAAACAGACTATATTGATTTATTGCTTGTACATCAACCATTCGGCGATTATTATGGGTCATATAGAGCGATGGTCGAGGCATACCATGATGGGAAAGTTCGTGCGGTGGGCGTAAGCAATTTTTACCCTGACAGGCTCGTGGATTTGTGCTTGTTTCAAGAATTGCAGCCGACGGTCAATCAGGTGGAAACTCATGTTTTTAATCAGCAAAAGCAGGCGCACGAAATTATGGAAAAGTATGGAGTGCTGCATGAGGCGTGGGCTTCTTTTGCCGAAAACAGGAGGGACCTGTTCAATGACCAAACTTTATCGGCTATAGGAGCAAAATATGGTAAGACCACAGCGCAGGTAATGCTTCGCTATTTGCTTGATCGAAACATTGCTGTTATTCCCAAGACTGTGCGGCCGGAAAAAATGGCAGAGAACATAGATGTTTTCGACTTTGTTCTTTCGGCTGATGATGCGCTTAAAATTGCGGCTATGGATGAGGAGAAAAGCAGTTTTCGCTCTCACCGCGACCCGCAGACGGTAGAGTTGTTCGCAAATGGAATAACAAACAGAAAGACCAAAGGATAGACGGGCTTTTATCCGTATGTGTTAGGCGGGTGTGCGCTGTGTACTGCACGTGCTTGCCGGAGCGGTTCGGGTTCGGAGAGCCAAGCATAAGATAGCTTCAGCAGACGGATTGCTTTATTTGCGCGCGAGCTTTTTACTGTGCGTTCGAATTATTTATTCAGACCGGTTTGCAGTCTCATTTCAGAATCGTGGTGCGACAACTTCGTTCTGGCTGAGATCTGTAAACCGTGTCTCTTTTTGCTCATTACTTAGGGTGCATAACTATGTACCTTGTCTTCGTCTCCCGCCAGCGTGCCGAAAAAGGCTGAAAAATCATACAAAATGTAATAAAGGCCGCCGGTTCTCCAAAACGGAGAGCCGGCGGCTGAATTTTTATTCGTTTGTCTGAAACGGCTCGGCCCGCTTTATGAGCTTTACGTCCACCATGGCGTCCACCGCTGTGCCGTGCTCGGTAAATTCCTCCGACAGCACTTTGCCGTCCCGCCGGATATCCGCCAGCAGCCCGCCCTCGCCATAGGGTATCAGGAGCTTCATGCGCCGCTGGGACGGAGGCAGCAGCTTTGCTATCTTTTGCAGCAGCTCCGGCAGCCCCTCACCGGTCAGCGCCGAGATCATTACGGAGTTTTCCAGCATGATGGGCCGCTCGCCGGGAATGAGGTCGCACTTGTTGAGCACGTTGAGCACGGGCGTTTTTTCCGCGCCGAGGTCGGAGAGCAGCTCCAGCGTCACCCGTGTCTCCTGTTCCGCCTTTCCGCTGGCTATGTCGCAGACGTTGAGCAGCAGGTCGGCCTGCACCGTCTCCTCCAGCGTGGATTTGAACGCCTCCACCAAGTTGTGGGGCAGGCGGCTGACGAAGCCCACGGTGTCCACCAGCATGATGCTGCGCCCGTCGGGAAGGGCGAGCGCCCGCGCCGTGGGGTCCAGCGTTGCGAAGAGCTTGTCCTCCGCCAGCACGCCGGCCTCCGTCAGCTTGTTGAGCAGGGTGGATTTGCCGGCGTTTGTGTAGCCGACAATGGCCGCGGTGGGCACGCCCTCCTTTTTGCGGCGGGTACGGATAAGCTCCCGGTTGGACGCAAGCTCCCGCAGCTTCTCCTCCAGCGAGGCGATGCGCCGGCGGATGTGCCGCCTGTCGGTCTCAAGCTGCGACTCACCCGGCCCGCGTGTGCCTATGCCGCCGCCCAGCCGTGAAAGCGCTTTGCCCATGCCCTCCAGCCGCGGCAGGCGATATTTGTACTGGGCCAGCTCCACCTGAAGCCGTCCGGCCTTTGTCACCGCGCGGGAGGCGAAAATATCAAGGATGAGCATGGTGCGGTCGATAACGGCGACGTCGGTGGCGTCCTCCAGGTTGCGGATGTTGGCGGCGGTCAGCTCGTGGTCAAAAATAAGGAGCTCCACGTCGTTGGCCTCGGCGAAAGCCTTTATCTCGTCCAGCTTTCCACGGCCCACCAGTGTGGCGCGGTCGTACTCGGTGCGGTTTTGTATCACGCGGCCCACAACCTCGGCTCCCGCGCTTTTCGCAAGCTCCGCCAGTTCGTCCAGGGAGCTTTGGGCGTCCCATTCGCCGCAGTCAGCCGCCACAAGCAGGGCGCGCTGGGGTTTTTCTTCAAATTCGATCATAGTTTTCCTTTCGGGTCAATGAAAATGGGGCGGAAACACTCCCGCCCCATTATTATCTGCACAGTCTGCGCCGGATCAGAGATAGCTTATTATCTCGTCCAGCTCCTTGCGCTTTTTGCTGTGCGGGCCGTCGCCCTCGTCCGGGCTGCCTACGGCGATGACGAGCACGAGCTTTATATTGGAGGGGATGCGGAAGGTCTTTTTGAGCTTTTCCTCGTCGAATATGCCGAGTATGCAGGTGCCAAGGCCCTGTTCCTCCGCCTCAAGGGTGAGCGCCATGGTGGCAAGTCCCATATCGATCTGGCGGAAATCCTTGCGGGTCGCGCAGCTCGCTATGTTGGCGACGACGTTTCCGCTGGTCTGCGCAACGACTATGAAGGCGGGGCAGGCGGAGGCCCACTGGTTCATACCGCCCACCTGAACAAGCTCCGCCACGGTTTTGGATTTTTCCGGGTCGTTGGCGACGTAAAAATGCCACGCCTGCGCGTTCATGGCGGAGGGGGCCAGACGGGCCGCGTTGATGCAGGCGACTATCTTTTTGTCGTCCACCGGCTGACTGGAAAACTTCCGGCAGCTATGGCGGCGGGACATGAGTTCGATGAAATCATTCACAAAGGGTCACTCCTTTTAGATGTCTTTCAAAGATATTATACCGCATTCGGCTCAAAAAGTCGTTATTTATTTGTAAAATCAAACAAAAATTTTGTTTTGAAAAAGCCAAAATGAATTGATATACCGTAATTTGAATTAAAATACATATAACCCTTGATTTCCGCCGCGAACAATGATAATCTATGCATAGAGATACAGTTTGTTGGGTTTTATTACATCTTGAATTTTGATGCTGGGGGTAATATCATGGCGATAAAGAAAATTGTGCTGGCCTATTCCGGCGATCTGGATACTTCCGTAATAATCCCGTGGCTAAAGGAGAACTATCCCGGGTGCGAGGTCATAGCTGTGGCCGGCGACGTGGGACAGGGAGGCGAGCTGGACGGGCTGGAAGCAAAGGCGCTGGCGACCGGAGCCTCCAAGCTGTACATAGAGGACCTGAAGGACGAGTTTGTGGAGGATTACATCTGGCCGACGCTGAAGGCCGGCGCGGTGTATGAGGGAGAGTATCTGCTCGGCACCTCCTTCGCCCGTCCGCTCATAGGTAAGCGGCTGGTGGAGATAGC
>CAYONL010000084.1:0-9463 GCA_964405305.1 uncultured Oscillospiraceae bacterium
GGCTTCTGCGGCGACCTCAAATTTGGGCGCACGGTGCACTCGCTCATAACCGCGCTGTCCCGCTACGAGGGTATAAAGCTGGTGCTCATATCGCCCGAGGAGCTGCGTGTGCCGGAATATCTGAAAAACAACGTCATTGAAAAGAACGGCATGCCGTGGCGCGAGACACAGAGCATGGAGGACGCGCTGCCCTCGCTCGACGTGCTTTACATGACCCGTGTGCAGAGGGAGCGCTTCTTTAACGAGGAGGATTACCTGCGCTTAAAGGACCGGTTCATCCTCGATACCGATAAAATGGAGTACCTGCCGCCAAAAGCCATCGTTATGCACCCGCTGCCCCGCGTGAACGAGATCTCCCCAAAGGTGGACGACGACCCCCGCGCCTGCTATTTCCGGCAGGTTGAGAACGGCAAATACGTGCGCATGGCGCTTATCAAAACGCTTTTGGAGGTGTGAGCATGAACGTAGACGGCGTGAACAACGGCATAGTACTTGACCACATAAAGGCCGGCAAAAGCATGGATATATATCACTACCTGCATCTGGAGGACTTGGATTCCTGCGTAGCCATAATTAAAAACGTCCAGAGCCGCAAGCTGGGCCGCAAAGATATAATCAAAATAGATGAGGAGATAAATCTTGACCTCGACGTGCTGGGCTACATTGACCCCAACATCACGGTCAACATCATCAAAAACGGCGTGTTGTCCGAAAAGAAGCACCTCTCCCTGCCCGAAACGCTGACAAACGTCATCAGGTGCAACAACCCCCGCTGCATCACCATGGCGGAGACGGATATCGACCAGGTGTTTCATCTGGCTGACCGGGCAAAGGGCGTTTACCGCTGCATGTACTGCGAAACCGCCCATTCTGGAAAGCGCGACGTGTGACGGCCTCCCCAACTGAGAAAAACAGCAAATAAATCCAAAAAACTGAAGCATGGTACTTGTATGATCGTGCGCTCAATGATACAATGCCGATATTGACATCTTTGCAAGGCGGGTGCGCGACATGAAAACAGTTGGTATAATCACAAACGGCGACGGCGAGTTCCGGAAATTTATGCTTGGGAAATACGCGGACTGCGTAAAAGCCTGCGGCGGCGACTGCGTTATATTGCCGTGGGACATGACGGCCTCGACGGAGCTTGCGGAGCGGTGCGGCGGTTTCCTTTTTACCGGCGGCGGCGACATAGACCCTAAGTATTACGGCGAGGAGACGCTGCCGCAGACCGAAAACGTCATCCCGGAGCGCGACGAGTTTGAGCTTTCGTTTTTGCGCTCTGTGCTGGAGACAAAAAAGCCGGTGCTCGGCGTCTGCCGTGGCTTACAGCTTATAAATGTGGCCTTGGGCGGCACGCTTTACCAGGACTACCCCACTCAGCGCCCGGACGTGCCTTACTCCGAAACTCCCCGCGAAAAATACCCGGAACCCAGCCACAGCGTCATAGTCGAGTACGGCTCCATGCTGCACGGGCTGACGGGCATGACCATGCTGCAGGTCAACAGCCTCCACCACCAGGCCATCAAGGATCCCGCTCCCGGCCTTGCGGTGACAGCGAGGACCCCGGAAGGGCTTATTGAGGCTGTGGAGCTGCCCTCTCACCCATACTTTCTTTGCGTACAGTGGCACCCGGAGCACATGTTTGAGCACGACGAGCCGTCGCAAAAGATCTTTCATTCCTTTGTCGGCGCCTGCAAATAAAACCAATATGAATAAACAGCGCCCGGAAAGCTCTCCGGACGCTGTTTTTATTTACGATATGGCCTCGGCGCCGATGGTGTAGCTCCACTCTCCATCCTTTAGCGTCGCCGCGCAGTCCTCAAAAAAGTATGCTCCCAGCCCGCTGCGCCACTTTGACGCTTTGAATTTAAAGCTGTTGTCCGTTACATCCTCTGTGCTGAATGTGATAAGAAGGCCCGTCTCAAAATTGAGCTCATCCTTGTCAATAAGGCCCTCCTCACGAAGCTCATCGAAAGTGCCTTTCCGCGTATCCACGCCAAACTCGTTCATGGCAAGGTACAGGAACGCCGCTTTCTCTCCCTCATTGAGGTTTTCGGCGCCCGTCAGGTCGAAGGCCAGCACCTCCGCTCCACCGTTCAGCCCGTCATCCCGCTGCCAAAGCTCCCTCATCACATCCATATAAAGGCCTATCCTGTCGTCCCCATCGTCCGTAACGCGCAGGGAGGACGCTCCGGACAGTATCGCCGGATATATCTCGAGCGCCGTACCGTCGTACTCCACCTCCACCAGCATACCCGGCTTGAGCTTGTCCGCCTCCATCTTTTTGCCGGCCGCGTCGGTTATTTTAAGCTCCTCCGTACCGACCGTGAACAGCTCGCCCTCCTCCGGCGCTATAAGGAGCGTGCTCCCGGTTATATCCGCTATCCTGCCCTTTATGGCAACTGTATCCGGATTTTCGCCGGAGCTTTCGCCGCCCTTAGTCACACAGGATGTCATCGCCAGCAGCATCACAATACCAATAATAACAGCGAGGAACCTTTTCATATACAAACCTCCTATAGTATGTGGTTTTACGATAATAAAGTGTCCCCGCCGGACAAATTTACTGCATCGACTTTCAGCCGTCCACATCCGCGGGCATGACCTCGCCGGGAAGCGATGCCAGCTCCGCGATATATTTCTCCATATCCGGGTATTTGGGCAGCAGCAACTCCGCCGTACCCGCCTCAAAGCACTCCGGCGTAAAACCGGGCGCAAGGGTGCAGCCGTAAAGAGAAAGGATCCCGCCTTTTTTTACCCGCGCCGCCTGCCAAACGCCCGCAGGAACCTCAAACTGCACCAGCTCGCCGCCGGCAATATCCGTACCCATGACCACAACGCGGTGGCTCCCGTCCGGGAAAAGCAGGATTATTTCCAGCGGGTCGCCCAGATAAAAATGCCAGAGCTCGCGCCTGTCCAGCCTGTGGAACCGGGAAAAGCTGGGCGGGTCAACGCTGTAAAGCCCGATCATCGCCGTACCCGCCGGGTCGCCGTTTTCCAAGGTTTCCGCCGAGCGGTATGTCTGCCTGTAAAACGTGCCCTCCACCGGCAAGCGTGACAGCTCCAGCCGCTCTGCCAGCTCGGTGGCGTTTATGCCGTTATTCACTCGCTCCGCCTCCCTTTACCGCCGTCGGAACTCCGCCCGCCACGGCGCTCTCATAAATTGCGGCGCATATCCGGGCGTTTTTGGCGCCGTCGCTGAATTTCGCGTACCTGTCCGAACCGCCGTATATCGCCGCGAACATGTCTCTGAAAGTCGCGTCGAACCCATCGGCGAAGGAATCGGTCCGCACGTTCGCCCCAAGGCCCTTTTTGCCGCTCCAAAGCTTATACGGGTCCTCCGAGTTCCACCACAGGGAGCCATCCCTGCCGCAGAGTTCCAGCGTGACCCTGTTTGTGCGCCCGTGGGATATCTCCGACAGGGTGACGTTTCCCAGCGCTCCATTTGAAAGCCTGAAAGCCACCACGGCCGCGTCCTCAGAGGCCACGCGCACGGTTTCGCCCGCACCGTCGGGCCGGTACATCACGCCATCCGCGAGCTTTCTCTCCTTTGTGAACGCGCCGAACTGCGCCGCCACCGACACGACCTCCTCGCCCGTAACATACCTCAGCATGTCGAACCAGTGGGAGCCTATCTCCGTCACCGCGCGCATGGGCCCGGCCACCCGCTCATCATATCTCCACGCATACTCGCAGGGCAGGGCGTGAAACTCCTGCAAATACTCGCCGTGAGCCAGACAAAGCCCGCCGCATCCGGGAAGCCGCTCGCGCAGTTTACCGCAGGCATCGTAAAACCTGATGTTGAAGCAGACGGCGTTTACAAGCCCCCGCTCTCCGGCTAAACGGGCAAGCTCCTCCGCCTCGTCAGCATCGAGACAGAGCGGCTTTTCGCACACCACATTTTTTCCGGCCATAAGGGCGGCCCTTGCCTCCTCAAAATGGCAGGTTGGGACGGAACAGATGTGCACGAAATCTATATCGGGCGCAAAGGCGTCCTCCAGCCGGTCGGAGCAGCCGCCGGCCCCCCATCTTTCGGCAAAAGCCCGGGCCGAGTCCATGCTCACCCTGTCCACCACCACCCGGATCTTTATGCCCATGGCGGCAAGGTTTCGCGCGTGCGTTCCCGCGGCAAAGCCTGTTCCTATAAGCGCAACTTCCATATCATCGTCCCCCTTTTATGGGGAAATTATAACAGAGAGCGGCCCCTCAGTCAATCGCGGCGGCGCGCTCTGCCCCGCCCTGTTCGCAGACGCTGCAATGTATTTCACAGAAACTGAATCTATTTAAACGGACAAGGGCTCCGAGCTCTCCGGCCGGCTCAACGCCTTGAAAAATGAACTGTAAAAGAATATTTCGGTATCTGTGAGATAAAGCTTGCAATTTGTGTCGATCTATGATAGCATGTCTTTATTCTGCTTTTTGATTGGAGAACCGCCCAATGTCGCCCTTTGTAAAAGACAAGCGTTTTTATGTTTCGCTGTTCTCCATAGCCCTGCCCATAGCGGCGCAGAATATGATAACCTTCACGGTAGGCATGGCTGACACCGTGATGCTCGGTATGCTCGGCGAGGTCGCGCTTTCCGCTGCGTCTCTCGCGGGGCAATTCTTTTTTATATTGATGATAGCGGGCTTCGGCGTGGCTTCGGCCTCAACCGTGTTTGCCTCACAGTATTGGGGCAAAGGGGACTCCGCCTCAATAAAAAAGATAATCACCATCATGCTCAGGATCGTGCTGGCCCTGTCCCTTATGTTCACGCTGACGGCGTACTTTTTCCCGGAACGGGTGATGCGTGTCTTTACTCCCGACGCGGCCGTGATAGCGGCGGGCGCGGAGTATCTGAAAGTTGTCTGTCTCGGCTACATCATGTTTTCCGTGGCGAACACGCTGCTCATTATCCTGCGGGCCGTCCATACGGTGCGCATATCCATACTGGTCTACTCCGTCTCGCTTGCCGTCAACGTTTTTTTCAACTGGGTGCTCATATTCGGCAAGCTCGGGTTTCCCGAAATGGGCGTCCGCGGCGCGGCGCTGGCCACAGTTTTTGCCCGCATCGCGGAATTTGCCGTAGTGATGATCTACTACGCCTTCTTTGAAAAAAAGATACAGTATAAATTGGCTGACCTTTTCGGCTCGGTAAAGGGCTACATCGGCGCGTTCCTGAAAACGGGTTCGCCGGTCGTGCTCAACGAGCTGGTGTGGTCGCTGGGCGCCTCCGTTCTGGCCATAATCATCGGCAACATCAGCACGGATTTCGTGGCGGCCAACTCCATAGCCAACGTGGTGTGGCAGTTTGTCTCGGTGTTCATAATGGGGCTTGGCAACGCCACCGCCGTCGTAATAGGCAATGCGGTCGGCTCCGGCGAGCACCCGAAATACGTAAAGCAGAAGGCCAACACCATCACTTTTATAGCTCTCGCCTTCGGGCTTCTGTCCTGTGGCATCATGCTGCTGGTGCGTCCCTTCGCCATAGAGTTCTATCAGGTGTCCCAGTCCACCAAGGATCTGGCGTACCAGCTCTTAAACTCCTACGCGATAATAGTCATATTCCAGGCGCTTACCATGCAGTACATCGTCGGCATACTCCGCGGCGGCGGCGACACAAAATTCGCCATGTTCGCGGATACGGTCTTCCTTTGGTGCGTATCCGTGCCGCTGGGCTACTTTGTGGGCATAAAACTGGGCTGGGCGCCGCCGGCGGTATACCTTGTGCTCAAGTCCGACGAGATAATAAAGGCCATCGTCTGCACCTGGCGGATACAGTGTACCCACTGGGTCAGGGATGTGACCGTTCCGGCGCCGGAACCGCCGGAGGACGCCGAGAGCGTGTAAAAAAATATATATGTTTTCCGGGAAATATTTATAAGTATTTCATAAATAAACGCTTGACAATATTCCCGCCATAGTATAGAATGTAGATTGCCGGGTCTTCCGGAGGGTCGGGGTGTCCAACTATGACAAAAAGCGCTGAAAATTGCGGTAAACGCTCCGTTGAGGAGCTGGTTTCCGCCGCACGTTCCGGCGATTCCGAAAGTCTTGCGGCGCTGGCTGCCCGCTGCGTGTTCATTTCACGCAAGCTGGCCGCGGTCGCTGCCGGGCTCGGCATGGACACCGACGATCTGAGGCAGGAGGCTTTGATAGCTCTCATGAGGGCTCTGCACTCCTACAGTCCCGACAAAGGCGCGGTTTTCACTACCTACGCCTCCGTCTGTATCAGACGGCATCTTTCCTCGGTCATACGCGCCGGTTTCCGGCAGAAGAACCTGCCCATGGTAAGTTATCTTCCGCTGGAGGAAAGCTCTCTTGCGCCGGACGCCGACCCCGAATCCCTGCTTATAGAGGAGGAGGAGTTTTACGCCGCGCGAGACAGGATATTCAGTCGGCTTTCCGCCTTTGAGCGTGAAATGCTTGAGCTGTATCTGAACGGCCTTTCCTACGCCGAGATATCGCAGAGGACGGGAAAAAGTGAAAAGTCGGTAGGCAACGCGTTGGCGCGTACCCGCCGGAAGCTGCGGTCCGAAGCTTAAAAAACGGACTTGACAACCTGGTATACGGCCAAAATGGCTGGAATACGCAATGCCCCGGGGCTAATTCAACATCCTTTTCTGGCGGTTGTGGTGAACCAAGGGCAAATACAAACCATTGAAAGAGGTAAAAACATGTACGCAGACAAAACCTTAGTGTGCAAAGAATGCGGAAAAGAGTTCATCTTCACCGCCGGCGAGCAGGAGTTCTATGCTGAGAGAGGCTTCGTAAACGAGCCCCAGCGCTGCAAAGATTGCCGCGACGCCCGCAAGAGCCAGCTCAAGACCCAGAAAGAGATGTACACCACAACTTGTGCCAACTGCGGCTGCGAAGCGAAAGTTCCGTTCAAGCCCAGAGAGGACCGTCCGGTCTACTGCTCCGAGTGCTTTGCGAAGATGAAGGGCCAGCAGTGATCCTTTAACCTGCAAAACAAAACGGCTCCCGCCTAAAAGCGGGAGCTTTTTTCTTGCCAAAAAAGCGCGATGCGGCTATAATCAGTCTGTAAAATATCGGACAGGTAACGGGAGGCGGGCTTTTTGGAGCTTTTTTGGGCGACGGAAAAAACATTGCCAGACGGCGTGGGGGTGGAGGCGTTCTGTCCCGGCCATCTGGCGTGGATAGCCGGCGCGGCCATTTTCGGCGCGGCGGCGGCTATGGTTTACCGGCGGCTTGGCGTGCGCGAGAGGGAGATATTTTCCCGGACACTCGCTCTCCTCATTTTTATCAGCGAGCTTGGCAAGGACATTTTTCTTGCGGCAAACGGCGCGTTTAATGTCGGGTACCTGCCGCTGCACCTGTGCGGGCTGGCGGTGTTTGTGTGCCTGGGTGACTCGCTGCGTCCCTCCCCCATTGTCCGCGAAACGCTGTACTGTCTCGTGCTGCCCGGCGCGCTGTCCGCCCTGTTGTTCCCTGACTGGCTGCGTTACCCGCTTTTGACCTTCCAAAGCCTACAGAGCTTCTCCATCCACGCCATGCTCTTTGCGTACCCGCTGCTCAAACTCGCCTCCGGCGAACTGCGGCCGGATTTCCGCAAGCTGCCGCGCTGCTTTTTGCTGCTGCTCTGCGCCGCCGTACCCATATATTTCTTCAACCGGGCTTTCGGCACAAACTTTCTGTTTTTAAGCGCGCCCGTTCCCGGGTCTCCGCTGGAGCCGATAGCCGCGCTGTTCGGGCGGTTTTACCTTGTCGGGTTCGCCGCGTTCGTCGTCGCCGTCTGGGCCGTCATGTACCTGCCCTGGGCGCTGTACGAAAGGCTGCGGAACCGACATACAAGATCAGGCGCGAAAATATGATGATAAAAGCCGGGCTCCGTGCAGTTCATTTGCTGCGCGGCCCCGGCTCCTTTTATGCGGTTTTCGTCACCCGATAAAAACAAGGTTCTCAAGTCCCGCGTCCACACCCAGCGAGGCCACGCTGTAACCGAAAAGCACCTGCTGGTAGTCCGTAACGTCTATGGCGGCAAGCTGGGCCGGTGTGGCCTCGTTCAGGTCCACATATGTCACGTGGGCGTAGTGGTTTATCAGGAACGGCAGCCACGCCTTGGCCGTCTCGTCCCCAAACACCAGCAGCCATTCGGAGTATGGGCTCACAATGTCCACCTCCAGCACCGGAGACAGGCCGCCGAGTATCATATCCGTCTTGTCCTCGCCCACCTCGTCCTCCGAATAATAAAGGCCGGCGTGCTGTGTGGAGAGGCCGCTCGCGTCCACATGGGTCAGCGTATACTCCCGCTCGTACGCCGAGTACTCATACATGGAAACCACGTCCGGCTGGGCGTAATCCCTCAGGAAACCGTTGGCCAGCGGCCCGTAGTACCCGTACCCGCCGTAGTTTATCCCAAAAGAGGATACTCCGCGCACCCGAAGCCCCATCCTGCCGCACAGCTCCTCGTAAACGTAGCAGCCGCCCAGCCCCGTCAGGTTCTCCGCCGTGTTGTAGTAGATATACTCCGAGCGGTGGTTAAAAAGCGTCTGGTAAACGTCCACCGTCGTGACCGTACCCGCCAGCTCACTGTAGCAGTCGGTTATCATGTGGCGCTGGTTATACAGGTTGTCGGCGGCGTAGGAGGGTATCTCCTGCTGCTTTATTACCGCCGCGGTGGGCAGCAGCATAAGATATGTGCGCTGGCCGTGGCCTTCAACAAACTTTGTGATGGAGTTAACCGCGCCCGCCACCGCTCCGCTTTTCGGCTCCTCCATGTTCCGTATCAGGCTGCCGTCGTCGGCTATAAACACGCCGTCAAACTCCCGCTGGCCGGAAACATATTTGAGGTCCGCCGCTATGCTCGCCAGCTTTTCGCTGCCCGGCAGGTTGGCCGAAAGCAGGCTTTCCGTCGCCTCGGCAAACCCTCCGTTCAAAACGCTCTCCATATCCGGGCGGGGCAAATACCCGGCCCTCAATACGGCGGAACCGGCGCAAAAGGCTATGACACACAAAATAACTGCCGCCGCAAGCTTTTTCACGCGGCTCCACCCCCTTTCATTAAATCAAAACCGCCGTGGTAAGCGCCAACAGAGCCAGCGATGAGGCCAGCGAGAAAAGCTCCGTCAACTGCGGCTCCCGTTTTCTCATATAGTCCCCAGCCACGGACAGCGTGCTCGTCAGCAGCAGCGCCCCGGCTATCAGCGCAATGTAATCCCCGGAGATGATATAGGCCACCTTGGACGTGTCAAGGCCATAGAGCACCGTGTCCAGGACAATGGTGGAAATATACAGGGCGACCAGGCCGTACAGGGCGCTGTTCAGGCTGTGAAAGACAAGGGCGGAGAAACAGATGACGGCCAGGTCCAGCCCCAGAAGCAGCCGGCCCATGGGCAGCCAGGGCAGGGGCAGTTTGAGCAGGCGGGCCAGCAGGTCCGTGCCCCCGGTGGAGGAGCCCTGCCCCAGGATGATGCCCAGGGAGACGCCCAGGAGCAGGCCGCCGTAGATGCAGGCCAG
>CAYONL010000085.1:0-9405 GCA_964405305.1 uncultured Oscillospiraceae bacterium
CGCCGCGCCCTCCACACAAATAAAACTCTATAACTAAACAAAGGGCCGTGAGCACATTTTGAAAACGTGATGCTCATGGCCTTTTTTATATTGCGTTTAGTGCGCGGGCCTCCTCCGCGATAACAAAATAAAGACCGCAATATTATTTCAATTATATATTACATTCGTAATACTTATTTTATGTTACACCACAACTATATCATATTTTCATGGTATTTATCTATTGTTTTAATTGACATTTGTAATAGTTGATGCTATAGTGGTTTTGCCGAATAATAAAACCGAATGGGATGACGCCTGTGGAAAAACAGATCGAGCGGTTGCCTGACGCGGAATTTGCCGTGATGGCCGTGATATGGGAAAATGAATTTCCCATATCCACAAAGGAGGTGCTTTACCACTTAAAAAACGAGGAGGGGAAGGATTGGTCCGTCTCCACCCTGCAAACTCTGCTGACCCGGCTTGTTGGCCGCGGCTTTCTGTCGCCGACCAAAAGCGGCCGCGAGAAATGCTATTCTCCTCTCATATCCCGCGGACGTTACAGGGAACTGGAGACCGAGTGGTTCCTCTCAAAGAATTTTAAAAGCTCCGTCACCGGTCTGGTCGCGGCGATGGTGGAGAAAAACAAATTGTCCGAAAAGGAGCTTTGCGAGCTTCGGGAAATACTTGAAAAGGGCGAGCGCCATGATTGACGGCTACACGCTGCGGCTGTGCTTTAGTTTTCATATCGTGTGGATAACCTTTTGCGCCGCCGTCGCGGTAATTTTTCCTTTTCTTAAAAAAAAGCTCGGGGCGGCTACAAGATATAAGCTCCTTATCGTGCTGCTGGGCTCCC
Source organism: uncultured Oscillospiraceae bacterium (assembly GCA_964405305.1). GTDB lineage: Bacteria > Bacillota > Clostridia > Oscillospirales > Ruminococcaceae > UMGS1668. Next base: position 836 of record CAYONL010000085.1, read on the forward strand.
TCTGGCTCATGCCGGCCGCCGTTTGGGCCTCTCCCGCGATACACGGCTTTTTCGCCGCAAGGCGGTTATCCGCAAATTTGCCGGAGCTTCCGGAAGCAGTGGCTATGGCCGGAACGGGTATCACAAAGCTGGCGGGGCTGTATGCGGACGCGCTTTCAAAACCCTATACCGCACCCGGCGTCACGGTGTTGTGGCTGGCCGTGGGCGCGTGTATAGGAATCGCCGCCGCGCTGCGCCATATCCGGTTTTGCCGTTGCCTGTCCCGCTGGGGCAAAGAGGGAAAGAGTGAATACCTCCTCTTAAAAAACGAGATATGCAAGGGGCTTAATATCGGGCGAGAGATCTCCTTAAAAGTTGTCGAGGGGCTTGTTACGCCGGTTTTGGTGGGGCTTGTTTATCCCACCATATACGTGCCGGCCGAAAGCGACGGCGAAAGCATGTATTTTTATATAAAGCACGAGCTCATGCATTACAAATACCGCGATATTTGGATCAAGCTGTGGGTACTGCTGTCCGTCTGCGTATTCTGGTACGATCCCGCCGTCCTGCTGCTGGCAAAGCGCATCTCTGCGGAATGTGAGCTGGCCTGTGATGAGCGCCTCCTTTCCACCGAGGAGGCACCCTGCCATTATGAATACGGAAGCTGCCTTTTAAGGCTCATGAACCGTGGCGGCCCCGGCTTTGCGGACGGACTTACAACCTCAATGAAAGGAAGCGTCAGTCTTATGAAGGAACGTATGACCTCGCTGTTTACAAAACCCCGGAACAAACGCGTGTGGCTGCCATATGTGGGCGGGCTTGTCCTTGTCTGCCTGCTGTTCGGCATCGGTGGCGTGACCGTGTCCCCTGCGGAGGACGGCCCCACGGGAGCCGCGGATTCCTCGGTCGGTTCTTACCGGGAGGAAGCGCCCGACAGCGCGCCTGGCGAAAACGGCGGCTCCATAAATACGGAAAGCGCTTTGTCGGAACCGGAAAAAGATTGGGTTTGGCCCGTAAAGGACGCCGTTTCGTGGGACATTCTTCCGCTTGGCGATGATTGCGCGGCGCTGGCGATATACGCGCCGGAGGGCAGCGCCGTTGTCAGCACCTCCCGCGGCAAGGTGGTCGAGGCAGAGCTTTTGGACGCCGCGAGCGGTTCCGGAACGGGCGCCAGAGGGCAGTTCGTCGCCATCCTGTGCGACACGGGTGAAACTGTGGTCTACAGCCACCTTGAAAATATAACCGTAAAAGTCGGGCAGACGGTAAAGGCCGGGGACGAGATAGGAACGGCCGGGAGCAGCGGGCTTGCGGAAGCTCCGGGCTGCACCGTGGAGCTTCTTTTGGACGGAAAGTATCTTGATCCCGGTATCCTTGTGAAATAACGTGTGAGCATGAAAAACAGGGCCGTGAGCACCATTTTGAAAACGTGATGCTTATGGCCTTTTTCATGTCACTTGGCGCGAAAACTCGTTAAAACGCCGCCAAAATAAAGACCGCCGCACCGGCAGCTTTCATTGAAGAAAGTCACCCGGCGCGGCGGTTTGTTATGTTCTTATACTATTTTTCCTCGGGGTTTATCATACCGAAAAGCAGCATGTCCTCCCAGCCGTAGGGGCCTTTTGCTCCCAGCCGAAGCGCGCCCTCCTGCTCAAACCCCAGCTTCCCCAGCAGCGCCCGGCACCCCTCGTTCTCCTCCAGAGTTTCGGCAAATATGCGGTGAAGCCCGGCCTTTTTAAAACCGTTGTCTATCAGCGCCCGCCCGGCCTCCTCCGCGTAGCCCTGACGCCAGAAACCGCTTCCCAGCACCCAGCCCAGCTCGTAAACCGCGGGGTCGCCCACCTCGTGCCAGATGACGTGGCCTATAAGCTCACCTGTCTCTCTTTTAACCAGGGCGTAGACCTCGGGCGTGTCCCTGCACTGGCGAAAAACAAAGCTGCGAACGTGGCGCTCGTCGTAGGGCCGCTCGATATACCTCATGGTTTTTTGGTCCGAAAGGTAGCCATAGGCCGCCTCGCAGTCCGTCATGGCGAAATGCCTTATGGTCAGGCGTTCAGTCTCTATCTTCATGTCCGGCTCTCCCTTCCTCAGGCGTTTTCTTCCGCCCTTCTCGTCGTCACCAAAAGTCCTGTGAGTATCAGCGCTATGCCGCCTATGGCGAGCCATGTCACCCGCTCGTGCAGCACAGTCGCCGCTATCGCCACGGAGCAAATGGGATCCATATAGATGTAAAGCGAGGAGGTTATAACTCCCAGCCGCTTTACCGCGAAGTTCCAGCTCAGGTACCCTACGGTGGAGGCCCCCAGCGCCAAAAACAGCATGTTCCAAAGGTTTACCGGCTCCGCCAGCGCCGCAAAGTCCATCGTGAACCCCAAAAACGGCAGGCACGGCGCCAAAAACAGCAGCCCCCAGAAGAATATACGCCTTGTAAACGCTATGGGGTCGTAGTCCTCCCCCTCCGTCATGCGTATAAATATGCTGTACCCGGCCCAGGAGGCCGCCGCAAGTATGGCCAAAAGATCCCCAACCGGCGACAGCTCCAGCACAAACCGGCCGTTCAGCGTTATGGCGACCACCCCGGCAAGAGCAATGATGCAGCCCATGGCAAAGCGCGGTGTGAGCACCCTGTCCTTAAAAACTATCTGGGAGAGCACGGCGGTCATCAGCGGCGCCAGCGGTATGAGCACGGAGACATTCGTCGCGCTCGTCAGGGAGAGCGCTGTGTTTTGGAACACGTAGTAGAGCGCCACGCCGCAAAGCCCCATGCCCATAAACGGCAGCTCTTTTTTTATTGTCGTAAAGGGTATCATCTTTGGCCTTACAAGCCACAGGGCGATATACGCCACCACAAACCGCATCACCAGTATGTTGGCGGGCGAAAAGCTCTCCAGCAGCACCTTTGTGGAGGTGTAGGTGGCGCTCCACATTATTATCGTTCCCGCCGCCGCGATGTGTCCAACGAGTCTTTCCTTAGTCATATTTTTTCCCAAACAGCCCCAGCGGACAGCGGCATCCTGCCTTTACGCGGCCGCGCCTTTACCGACGCCCGCCCTTTTCCGCCCGCCTTGACTGTTTATTCTCCCTGTATCGAATAGTTCGGCGCTTCCTTTGTGATATATATGTCGTGGGGATGGCTCTCCTTTAACCCCGCGCCCGTTATGCGGATGAACTTTGCGCGCTCCTGAAGCTCCGGTATGCTGTGGCAGCCGCAGTAGCCCATTCCCGAGCGCAGACCGCCCAGCATCTGGAACACCGCCTCGCCCACCGTGCCCTTATAGGGAACGCGGCCCTCCACGCCCTCGGGCACCAGCTTTTTGTTGTTCTCCTGAAAATATCTGTCCCGGCTGCCGTTGGCCATGGCCCCCAGCGAACCCATGCCGCGGTAGACCTTGAACCGGCGGCCCTGATATATCTCGCTCTCGCCCGGCGCCTCCTCGCACCCCGCGATCATGGAGCCCAGCATAACCGAGGACCCGCCCGCCGCCAGCGCCTTTACAATGTCGCCGGAGTACTTTATGCCGCCGTCGGCTATTACGGGTATGCCGTACTTTTGCGCCATGCAGGCGGACTCATATATCGCGGTGATCTGCGGCACGCCTATACCGGCGACCACGCGGGTGGTGCAGATCGAGCCGGGGCCGATGCCCACCTTTACGCAGTCAGCGCCCGCCTTTATGAGGTCCTCTGTTGCCTCCGGCGTCGCCACGTTGCCGGCTATCAGCGCGATCTCCGGGAACTCGCCCTTCACCTTCCGCACGCAGTTCATTATGCCCTCGCTGTGGCCGTGGGCGGAATCCAACACCAGCACATCCGCGTCGGCCCTCACCAGTGCCTCTGCCCGGACGAGCACGTCGCTTGTAACGCCTATGGCCGCCGCGCAAAGCAGCCTGCCGCCCTTGTCCCTGGCGGAGCTGGGGTAACGGATGGCCTTTTCTATATCCTTTATGGTTATGAGGCCCCGGAGCTTGAAATCTTTGTCCACCAGCGGGAGCTTCTCTATCTTATAGCGGCTCAGTGTCTCCTTCGCCTCCGCCAGAGTTGTGCCCACCGGCGCGGTTATAAGGTGCTCCTTTGTCATGACCTCTTTTATCTTTACGTTGTGGTCGGTCAAAAAGCGTATGTCCCTGTTCGTCAGTATGCCCACCAGCTTGCCCGTCCCGTCGCAGATGGGCACCCCGCTGATGCGGTATTTGCTCATAAGCTCCGTGGCGTCGTAGACATAGTGCTCCGGCGAAAGGTAAAACGGGTTCACGATAACGCCGTTCTCGCTGCGCTTCACCCGGTCGACCTCCTCGGCCTGGCGCTCTATGCTCATGTTCTTGTGTATGACGCCTATGCCGCCCTCCCTCGCGATGGCTATGGCCATGGCGGACTCGGTCACGGTGTCCATGGCGGCGGTGAGCACCGGCGCGTTCAGCCTTATGTCCCGCGCCAGCACCGTGGAGATATCCACCTCCGCCGGCAGCACGTCCGACTTGGCCGGCACCAGCAGCACGTCGTCAAAGGTCAGCCCCTCGGCCCCGAATTTTTTATTATAGTCCGTATCCAGCATCAAATTCCTCCTTCTCTCTCCTGTTTATTATTCCCGCTTTACATAAAGTGCGTTCCGTTTATATATTAAGATATATATTAACATCCCCCGCCCGGCTTTTCAAGGCATAAAGCAAAAAAGCGCCTTAAAGCTCCCGCGCCAACCCTTTCCGGACTTTTACCGCGTCCCTCGCCGGTGTTCGCCCTCACCCCGTTTTACCTCGCGCCTTTCTCCACTTTGCGCCCGCAAACGGTTCGCCCACTCACCCAACCATAAAAAAGCGCCCGCCGGCGGCCTCCTTTTGTTGGAAGCTCTCCGGCGCGCGTTATGCCCGCTGTTTATTTCTCTTTTTTTATTTTACCGGCCGGGCGGGGGTATCGGCTCGGCGTGGGCGCGAGCTTTTCCACGATCAGGATGCTTCTCTCCCCCGCCGTGGGCAGAGCAAGGCTTTTCCGCCTAACCTCTCCGCCCCCCAGCTCTTTTACGATCCCCGCGGCGGCCACTGTCTCCGCCTCCGAGTCCGGCCCCTTCATGGCGGCGAAAACTCCGCCCACCCGGACCAGCGGCAGACAGTATTCCGCCAGCACCGGCAGCGACGCCACCGCTCTCGCTGTCACAAGGTCAAAGCCCTCCCGCAGCCGCGGCAGCCGGCCGGCCTCCTCCGCTCTTATGTGGATGCACTCCGCCGCGATACCCAGCTCGCCGGTCAGCGTCTCCAAAAACTTCACCCGTTTGCCCAGGCTGTCGATGAGCGTCAGCTTTATGTCCGGCCGCGCTATTCCCAGCACCACGCCGGGAAAGCCCGCGCCCGTACCCACATCGGCCACCGCCGCGCCCGACGGTATATCCACCGCCGTAAGCAGGGTCAGCGAATCCAAAAAGTGCTTTTCCGCTATACCCTCGTCGTCGGTTATGGCGGTCAGGTTCATGCGCTCGTTCCAATCCCGCAGCAGCAGCGCGTATTTTTCCAGCGCCGCCGTCTGTTCCCCGTCCAGCGCAAGGCCGTATTTTTCCAGCATGGGCCGCAGTATGTCCGTCACCATCGCCGTGCTCAATCCTCCCTGTCGTTTGTGGGCAGGCGCTTTGCCCGCCCCCGCCGTGCTCTACTATTCTTTTCGCGCCGCTTATCTTTGCAGATAGACCAGCAGCACCGAGATGTCCGCCGGCGAAACTCCGCTTATCCGCGAAGCCTGCCCAATGTTCCTCGGACGTATGCGCTCCAGCTTTTCGGTGGCCTCCAGCCTGAGGCCGCGCACCTCGGCGTATTTTATGTCCGGCGGCAGGCGGCGGGCCTCCAGCTTGTGCATCTGCGCCACAGCCGCCAGCTGCTTTTTGATGTAGCCCTCGTATTTTGTCTCTATCTCCACCTGCTCGCGCACCTGGGCGGACAGCTCCGGCCTCATCGGGTCAAAGGGGGCCAGATCCTCATAGCTTATCTGCGGGCGGCGCAAAAGCTCGCTGAGCTTTGTTCCCGTGCTCAAAACGGAGGTGCCCTTTTCCGTGAGCATGGCGCAAAGCTCCTCCGTCGGCGGCGCCGTAACTGTACGTATCCTCTCCAGCTCGGCCTCCACCTGCCCGCGCTTTACAAGGAAACGGGCGTAGCGCTCGTCGTCTATAAGCCCTATCTCGTGGCCCAGCGGAGTCAGGCGCATGTCGGCGTTGTCCTGCCGCAGCAGCAGACGGTACTCGGAGCGGGAGGTCATCATCCTGTATGGGTCCATGCAGCCCTTTGTCACCAAGTCGTCTATCAGCGTGCCGATATAGGAGCCGCTCCGCTCCAAAACTATCTGCTCCCGGCCAAGCGCGTTTAGTGCGGCGTTTATCCCGGCCACAAGGCCCTGGGCCGCCGCCTCCTCATAGCCGCTGGTGCCGTTGAACTGGCCCGCGCCGTAAAGCCCCCGTATTTTTAGAAACTCCAGCGTGGGCGAAAGATCCAGCGGGTCGCAGCAGTCGTACTCTATGGCGTAGGCGTTGCGCATGATCTTTATGTGCTCAAACCCCTCCACAGAGCGGTAAATCGCCAGCTGAACGTCCTCGGGCAGGGAGCTGCTCATCCCCTGCAAATACATCTCCTCGGTGTCAAGGCCCATGGGCTCCACAAATATCTGGTGCCTGTCCTTGTCCGGGAAACGCATGACCTTGTCCTCAATTGATGGACAGTAGCGGGGGCCTATCCCCTCTATTTTACCGGAGTAAAGCGGGCTTCGCCCGATGTTTTTGCGTATGACCTCATGGGTGCGCTCGTTTGTGTAGGCTATGTGGCAGACCGCCCGGTTCACAAGCCTCTCCGTCGTCTCAAAGGAGAAGGGCACTATGGGTTCGTCGCCCGCCTGCTCCTCCATCTTTGAAAAGTCTATGCTGCTTTTAAGCGCCCTCGCCGGCGTTCCCGTCTTAAACCGGCGCAGTGTCACCCCCAGCGCGGCGAGACTTCCCGAAAGCGCGTTTGCCGGTCGGGAGGCGTCCGGTCCAGCCTCATAGGCATTATCCCCTACGTATATTTTGCCTTTTAAATAAGTTCCTGTAGAGATTATTACCCTCGGTACGGCGTAAAATGCCCCGTGGGCCGTCAAAATTCCGGCAACTCCACCCTGTCCGTCGCCGCGAACCTCCACAACCTCCGCCTGCTTTATGTCCAGCTCCGGCTGATTTTCCAGCGTGTGCTTCATCAGCAGGTGGTAGTGGGCTCTGTCCTCCTGGGCGCGCAGGCTGTGGACGGCGGGGCCCTTTCCGCGGTTGAGCATGCGGCTCTGTATCAGCATTTTGTCGGCGGCCTTCGCCATTTCGCCGCCCAAAGCGTCTATCTCTCTGACCAGGTGGCCCTTGGCTGTGCCGCCTATGCTGGGGTTGCAGGGCATGTTGGCGATCTTGTCCAGATTCAGTGTAAAGATAACCGCCCTTACACCCAGCCGAGCCGCCGCCAAAGCCGCCTCGCAGCCCGCGTGTCCCGCGCCGACCACCGCCACATCGTACTCCCCCGCGAAATATTCCTCCATAATGTCACTCCCCCAGCCCGCGTTTTCCAAAAATTAAATATACTTTCAGAGATATATATAAAAAATATTACAGTATTTTCGTTTTTAAGTTATCCTTATTCCCAGTCATAAATATACTTGCTTTGTTAAAAAAGAGCGTTCATCCGAAGGGGTCTTAGGGGGCGATCGGAAAGCCCCCTAAATTTAATGCGCCGCAGGCTCCTATTAAACACAACACTAACTTATTTCAAATATGTTCACTTTCTTCGCTGAAAGCAAGCATGCACGGAAATTGATAAGTTTGCTTTTTAAGTTGTGTCGGCTACGCCGACAAATTTTAAAACAGGGGCACAAAGCCATGCCGCGTCCAGTGGACGCATAGGCGGGGCTTTGTGCAGGAAGAAACAACGAGCGATGCGAAGCGCTACAAGCGAGCAGCGCGACTATGTTTCTGACCGTCCTTTCCGATCGCCCCTGTAATACCCTTCGGATGCCCGCTTCATAATTTAGAGGGAATTTTAACACATTAAAACTTTAAAATATGGGTGTTCATCCGAAGGAGTTTAAGAGCTCTATTCCCGCGCCCCCATAAAACTCACACCAAATTATAATGAGGGCGTTCGCCCGAAGGGGTCTTAGGGGCAGCGGCGACGAGCGCGTCCAGTGGCTCATAGTCCCGCCGCGTCCTGTGGACGCAACTGGCGGAACTATGAGCAGGAAGAAATACAGAGCGATGTGAGCGAACAGCGAAACAGCGCGACAATATTTCTGACCGGAACAGATACAGCGAGGAACCGCTGGCGCAGGCGTCGGCTGGATGCGAGCGAATAGCGACGCAGCCAGACGCTAACGCCAAGAGGAAGGATAGCCCCCTAAATTTAATGCGCCGCAGGCTCCTATTAAAACACAACGCTAACTTGTTTCAAATATGTTCACTTTCTTCGCTGAAAGCAAGCATACGCGTAAATTGATAAGTTTGCTTTTTATTTTGTGTCTCCGACGGATTTTTATTTAGGGGCATTCCGCTGCCCCCGAATTCCGGTCAGAAATATTGTCGCGCTGTTTCGCTGTTCGCTCACATCGCTCTGTAT
>CAYONL010000086.1:0-9366 GCA_964405305.1 uncultured Oscillospiraceae bacterium
CCTTATTCTTGAAGGGCTTTGGGTAGCCTATGAGCTTGGACTCATAGAGCACCTGGTTTACCTCCTCCATTATCTCGTTTCGCACCTCCACCCGCACGCCTATGTCCACGGTACCGGGCTGGTGCAGTATGCCGTGTTCCTGACAGATGCCCTCCAGCCACTCCGCGCCCTTGCGCCCGGTGGCTATTACGGTGGCTCCGGCGGTCAGACACTTTTCCTCGCCGCCGCCGTTTTTATGGAGCACCACGCCAAGGCACTTCTTCCCCTCCAAAATGATGTTGTCGCAGCTCCAGCCGAAAAGTATCTCCACACCGCTGTCCAAAAGGTAGTGCTCGATCTTCAAGTACAGCTCCTGCGCCTTTTCGGTGCCCAGGTGGCGGATGGGGCAGTCCACCAGCTTCAGCCCCGCCTGTATGGCTTTGCGGCGGATATCCTTTATGCGCAGGGGGTCGGAGATGCCCTCCACGTGCTCCGTCGCGCCAAACTCAAGGTAGATGGAGTCGGCGTAATTTATAAGCTCCTCCGCCTTTTTGCTCCCTATCAGGTCGGGCAGCTCGCCGCCCACCTCCGGCGAAAGGGAGAGCTTGCCATCGGAAAACGCGCCCGCCCCGGAAAAGCCCGTGGTTATGTGGCAGTAGGGCTTGCAGTTCATGCAGTGCTGGGTCTTGTTTTTGGGGCAGCTCCTGTGCTCAATGGGCGCGCCCTTCTCTATCATCAGTATCTTTTTGTGGGAGCCGTTTTTTAACATCTCCAGCGCGGTAAAAATTCCGGCGGGGCCCGCGCCCACGATTATGACGTCGTAATCCATGTCAGTCCTCCTCAAAATCTATAACGGCGCGGTCAAGGCTGACCTTCGCCACATACTCGGATATGGGCACATGCAGCGGATGCGCCCTGTAGGCCTTCATGCCCTCCAGATCGTCGAAGCGCGCCGTCAGCGCCATGTCCCAGCTCTTTTCGCTGTGCAGCAGGTCGCGCCCCACCACGGCGCTTTTGAGCTGCGGCACCGCTCCCAAAAGGGCCAGCAGCCGCCCCCTTATATACTCCATGTTTTCTTCCTTTGTGCGGCCCTCGGCCTCGTCCTTAAAGCGCCACATAACTATGTGTGTCAGCATGGCTTTTCTCCAATCCGTATTTTTTCAGTTGAAGCGGTTCATCGCCTCGTCGGTCTTTCCATCCATTATCAGGCGGGCGGCCTCGCCGGCGTTTTTAAACATGGGGGCAAGGGCGGCAAGCTCGTCCTCCGTAAATTTCGAGAGCACCCAGTCCGCCAGCTCCCAGCCCTCGGGCCTTGCGCCTATGCCGATCTTTATGCGCGGAAAGGCGTCGCTGCCCGAAAGGTAGATTATGTTCTTTATGCCGTTGTGGCCGCCGTCGCTGCCGTGCCGGCGCACCCGCATTTTGCCCACGGCGAGGGTGGTGTCGTCAAAAATGATTATGGCCCGCTCCGGCGGTATTTTGTAAAACTGCATGGCCTCCCGCAGCGCCTCGCCCGAAAGGTTCATAAAGGTGGAGGGCTTCATCAGCAGAACGCTGTGCCCGCCGATGGAGGCCACCGCCGTCAGCGACTTGAAACGCAGTCTCTCCAGCGCAACGCCCGCGCCCGCCGCTATGGTCTCAACGGCCATAAAGCCGGTGTTGTGGCGGGTGCAAAGGTACTCCCGGCCCGGGTTGCCCAGCCCCGCGATGATGTACTCCGGCGCGCCCGGCGGCTCCGCCGTCTTTTTTTTCGCGTCCAGCTCTTTGAAAATGTCGAAAATGCTCATTACAACGCTCCGTATAATACTAAATAATAATTACCGGCGGCATGGACTGCCGCAGGCTAAATAACCGCTGATGAATTGCCAAAATCGAGCATACGCGTAAATTGATAAGTTTGCTTTTTAAGAGGAGTCGGCTACGCCGACAGATTTTAAATAAGGGCATTCCGATTGCCCTTATTTATCCTTCGGACGACGCCCTTTTTAGAAGATAGCGAAAAACTATTATCTAAGGCAGTTGCTCTCCTGTACCCGTTCTCCTGACTCCTGACTACTGACTACTGTCTCCTGTCTCCTGACTACTGTCTCCTGTCTCCTGACACCGCAGGCTCCAATTAAAATTTCTTCGCTGAAATCATGCATGTATGGGATTTGATAAGTTTGCTTTTTAATTTGTGCCTGCGGCGCATCTTATTTAGGGGCATTCCGCTGCCCCTAAGACCCTTCGGACCCACTTCAAAAGTTAGCGAAAATCTATTATCTAAGGCAGTTGCTCTCCTGTACCCGTTCTCCTGTCTCCTGACTACTGACTACTGTCTAGTGTCTAGTGTCTATTCAGTGTGCCTCAAGCCACGTTTCGCCCATGCCCACATCGGCCACCAGCGGAACCGAAAGCGCCATGGCGTGCTCCATCTCGTCCTTTAGCACCGCGGCGGCCCTTTCCGCGTCGGACCGGGCGGCCTCCACTATCAGTTCGTCGTGGACCTGCAAAATAAGGCGGGCGTCCAGCCCTTCGGCGGCAAGGCGGCGCTCCACCCGCACCATGGCGAGCTTTATGATGTCCGCCGCCGCGCCCTGTATGGGCATGTTCCGCGCCACCCGCTCGCCAAACGCCCGCAGGTTGTGGTTCGCGGAGGCCAGCTCCGGCAGCGCGCGACGCCGTCCAGAGATCGTTTCGGCGTAGCCCAGCCGCTTTGCGTCCTCTATGGCGCGTTTCATGTAGGAATCCACCCCGGAGTAGGTGGAGAGATAGCTTTCGATGTACTGCTTCGCCTCCGCCGTGGTGACGCCCGTGTTGTTGGCCAGCGAAAACGCGCCGATGCCGTAGACTATGCCGAAATTTACCGCCTTGGCCCGGCTGCGGAGCTGCGGAGTCACAAACTCCTCCGGCAGACCGAAGATCTGGGCGGCGGTGCGGCGGTGGATATCCACCCCATCTGTAAACGCGGCGCGCATCTTCTCATCGTTCGCTATGTGGGCCAGCACCCGCAGCTCTATCTGGCTGTAGTCGGCGTCCACCAGCACGGCCCCCTCCCGGGCGCGGAAAAACCCACGCAGCCGGCTGCCCAGCTCCGTGCGTATGGGAATATTCTGCAAATTAGGCTCCAGGGAGCTTATGCGGCCCGTTCGCGTCTCCTTTTGGTTAAAGCGGGTGTGCACCCGTCCGTCCGGCGCGAGGGCGCCCAGCAGCCCATCCACATAGGTGGAGCGGAGCTTTGTGTATTTGCGGTAATCAAGTATCGCGTCCACCGCCGGGTGATAGGGACGCAGCGCCTCCAGCGCCTCCGCGTCGGTGGACCAGCCGCTCTTTGTCTTTTTTTTCGCCGGAAGGCCCAGGTGCTCAAACAGCACCTCGCCCAACTGCTTCGGCGAAAGGATGTTGAACTTTTCGCCCACCAGCTCGTAAACGCTCTGCTCCAGCCGCTCTATCTCCGCCGAAAGCTCCGCGCCGTATTCCCGCAGGCCATCGGCGTCCAGCTCAAAGCCGCGCAGCTCCATGGCCGCCAGCGTTCCGGCGAGGGGCAGCTCTATCTCATGGAGCAGGAAGTCCTGTCCGTTTTGCTCTATCTTTTCCGAGAGCTTGGCGCAGAGGGAGTCGAACACGGCGGCGTCCTCAGAAAGCGCCCCCCGCCCGTCAAACTCGCCCGAAAGCTCCCGCTTCGCCGCGCCGTACTCCATAGCCAAGCGGTTGGTGGAATAGTCCGTCGCTATGACGTTCAGTATATAGCCCGCCAGCCCCGTGTCCATGGCGAAGCCCTCCGCGCCGCCGCCCCGCGCTATGGCCCAGCGGGAGAGGAGCTTTAAGTCGTCCGTCCGCTTTTTCGCCGGCGAGGAGAGCGCCCCCATCAGCGCCGCGTCAAAGAACATGCCGTCGTTTTCACAAAAAACGGCCCCGTCCTCCGCGGTAAGGCAGAGGGCGGTTATGTCGTCGCCCTCCGCCGCGGCCAGCACGCCAAAATCGCCGTGCTCCGCCGCGAACCGGGCCATGCCCTCGGCGTCCACCGTCTTGCAGGGCAGGGGAGCGGCGGCCTTTGGCCCGCTCTGCTCCGCCGCCGGTATTTTAGCCGGGTCCAGCCCCAGCTTTGTTATCATCTTGTACATCTCAAGCCTTGCCAAAAGGGCGGCGGCGGCTCCCTCGTCCGGCGCGCGGCGGGCGTAGTCCGAAACGTCGTGGGGCACGGGCGCGTCCTTCACTATGGTCCCCAGCGTACGGCTTTGGTACGCGGAGTCCCGCCCGGCCTCGAGCTTTGTCCTCACTCCCGGCTTTATATCCAGCTCGTCCAGATGCTCATAAATATAGTCGATGCTCCCGTACCGCGATATGAGGGCCAGCGCCGTTTTTTCCCCTACGCCGGGAACGCCGGGTATGTTGTCGCTGCTGTCGCCCATCAGGGCCTTTACGTCTATCAGCGCCTTGGGCGGCACGCCATACTTTTCCATTACGGCAGCCTCGTCCATAAGGGTGCTCTCCGGCCGGCCCATCTTCGTTGTGGCGAGACGCACTGTGGTCTTGTCCGTTATGAGCTGGAGGCTGTCCCTGTCCCCCGTGGCGATGACGCAGAGGTCGCCGTCCTCCTCGCAGTCCCGCGCCAGCGTGCCCAGTATGTCGTCCGCCTCATAGCCCTCGCTCTCCAAAACCGTGTAGCCGAGGTCGGTCAGCAGCTCCTTTATAAGCGGGAACTGGGCGATAAGCTCCGGCGGCGTGGCGTGGCGGCCCGCCTTATATTCGGCGTACATGTTGTGCCGGAAGGTGGGGGCGTGCATATCGAAGGCAAAGACCGCCGTGTCGGGCTCCACCTCCGCCATAATACTCAGGAGCATGGTCATGAACCCATACACCGCGTTGGTGTAAAAGCCATCCTTTGTCGTCAGCAGCTTGATACCGTAAAACGCGCGGTTCATTATACTGTTCCCATCCACGGCCAGAAGCTTCATCGTATCCCCTCCATCCATTCATATTTTACCCAGAATTTCATTATATCATATTAAAGAGGAATCTGCTATAATTGTTATGGAATAAAGACGGCCCTTCGCCGTCCTTTACGGGAGGAAAAATGAGAAAACTTATCGTCCTGCTCCTATTTGCCGCGCTGATCTCCGGCTGCTCCGCCGATGCGCCCGTTCCGGAGGAGAGCACAGTTTCCCTTTCCGAAACCTCCTCCGAGGCCCTGCCCGAAAGCTCGTCGGAAAGCGCTTTGGAAAGCTCCTCGGAGAGTTCTTCCGTGAGCTCGTCGGAAAGCTCATCAGAGAGCGCTTTGGAAAGCTCCTCGGAGAGCGCTTTGGAAAGTTCGCCCGAGAGCGCCCCGCCCGCCGGAATAACCGTTTCGCGCACAGAGGTGACGCCGGGCGGCTTTGTTGTCGTTCGGGCGGCGGGGATAACGGGCACGTTTTCCTTTACCGACATGTTCGGCGTCACCCGCAGCCTTGACCCGCTCTCCGACGGCGCTTACGCCGCCGTAATACCGGTCAGCGCCAGCTGCGCGCCCGGCGATTACGCGCTGGGCGTCTCCGGCGGCGGGGCCGCCTTTTCCGGCGTCATCACGGTGACGGAGCGCGCCTTCGACCTCCAGACCATAGAGTTCGACGACACCATAGTGGCCGAGACGATAAACAGCGCCGCCGCCAACGACGAGTATAACGCGGCTATGACGCCGCTGAAATACCAGTATGTGCCGACACAGCTTTGGGAGGGGAGCTTTGCCCTTCCGCTCTACTCGAAGTACAACCAGACCAGCAGCTTTGGCATGGTGCGCACCTACGTCTACACCGACGGCGCCACCACCAACCGCCATCTGGGGATAGACATGGCCGTGCCGGAGGGCACCCCGGTCTACGCCTCCAACTCCGGGAAGGTGCTTTTCGCCGGGTTTTTACAGCTTACGGGCAACTCCGTGCTCATTGAGCATGGCTATGGGATAAAGACCTGGTACTACCACATGAGCGCGCTTTACGCCGAGACGGGCGCGGAGGTGGCGAAGGGCCAGCACATTGGCGACGTGGGCACCACCGGCTTTTCCACAGGCCCGCACCTGCACTTTGCCGCCTCGGTGAACGACGTGTTCATAGACCCCTACATCCTGCTGAATGTGCAAAGCATTTTTTAGTCGTTAGACGCTAGACACTAGTCACTAGTAGAACGGGTACAGGAAAACGGCTGCCTTGGATGATAGATTTTCGCTATCTTTTAAAAAGGGCGTTCGTCCGAAGGATAAATAAGGGCTATCGTTCCGAGATCGTCTATAAAACTTACACTATCCTATAAAGTTGGCGGCCGAAGGGTTTCAGGGGCAGCGGAATGCCCCTGATTTAAATGCGCCGCAGGCTCCTATTAAAACACAATACTCGCTTATTACAGATGTGTTTACTTTCTTCACTGAAATCAAACATGTACGGAAATTGATAAATTTGCTTTTTTAGAGGTGTCGGCTGCGCCGACAGATTTTAAAACAGGGGCTTTCCGATCGCCCCTGTAATACCCTTCGGATGCACACTTCATAGGCTAGTGTAGGCTTCACAGGCGTCGGCTGGATGCGAGCGAATAGCGACGCAGCCAGCCGCTAACGCCAAGATGTCGGAAAGCCCCCTTAAAAAATTCATACTAATTTATAAAGTTGGCCCGAAAGGGGTGTTTTTCATTTTTATCGGAAACATAGAGCTGCCACGGTACGCCGCGCTGGCGCCCATGGCCGGGGTGGCCGACAGAGCCATGCGAGAGCTTTCCCGGGAATACGGCGCGGTCTGGACGGTGGGGGAGATGGTCAGCTCCAAGGGCCTGGACTTCGGCAGCAAAAAGACCGCCCTGCTTTTGGAGACGGGCCCGCTGGAGCACCCGCTGGCCTGCCAGCTTTTTGGAAGCGAGCCCGAGGCCATGGCCCGGGCCGCGCGGCTGGCGCTTCCCTACTGCCCCGACGCCATAGATATAAATTTCGGCTGCCCCGCGCCCAAGATCGCCGGAAACGGCGGCGGCAGCGCGCTGATGAGGGACCCGGAGCTGGCCGCCCGGATAACCGAGGCCGTGGCGCGGGCCGTGGCCCCGCTGCCGGTGACGGTGAAATTTCGCGCCGGCTGGGACGAGGAGCACAAGAACGCCGTGGAGTTCGCGAAGCTCATGGAGGGGGCCGGGGCCGCCGCCCTGACGGTACACGGCCGCACCCGCGCGCAGATGTACGCCCCGCCGGTGGACGTCGACATCATCCGGCGCGTCAAACAGGCCGTGACCGTTCCGGTCATAGGCAACGGCGACATAGCTTCGCCGGAGGATGCCCGCCGGATGTACGACGAGACGGGCTGCGACCTTGTGATGATAGGGCGGGGCGCGCTGGGCAGACCCTGGCTTTTCGGCCAGATACGGGAGTACCTGGAGACAGGAGCCTATACGCCCGACCCCGCGCCGGAGGAGCGCATGGCGCTTCTGCGCCGCCACGCCGCGCTCATCTGCCGCTACAAGGGGGACTTTATCGGCATCAGGGAGACGCGCAAGCACGCCGCCTGGTATATAAAGGGCATGGCCGGGGCCGCCGCCTTTCGCCGGGAGTGCGGGGAGATAGCGAGCCTGGACGACCTGGCCCGGCTGACGGAGCTGGTGGTGGCGGCGGCGGAAAGGGGGCCGGCGGCGGCGAACGGAGAAATATAAAGGCCCGCAAACGCCCCCGGGCATGTCTTTTTGTATAAACGGATGCCCGGCAGACCGACGGAGAAGTATGAAAATGCGGGCCATGCAGAATTTACAGCATATGGAACAGCGGACGGGCCGCGGATGTTTTTTTGTTTTCCGGGGGTTTCCACCGGGCGGAGTTTGAATAAATTGTGTCTAAAAGCCGTTTGGTGGGATACTTGGTGGAAAACGTTGATAACTGCCTGTTTTCCGCCTGTAAAAGACGCTGTCCCCGGAGTTTTCCACCATGCCGCTGTTGAAAAGGTTGAAAACTGCCCCGGAAAACAGCGTTTTTACGCCAACGGCCGCGGATACTGGCCGGGAAAACCTTTTTTCCCGGTGTTGAAAATCGGGCCTTCGCTGTTTTTTCGGCGCGGAAAACCTGTTTTTTCCGCTTTGAGGGGGGGATGGATAGCCATGAATAATTTACCTTCTGTGGGGCTGTATATACACGTGCCGTTTTGCATAATAAAGTGCCCCTACTGTGACTTTTACTCCGTGGCGGCGGGGGAGGACGTATACGAGCTCTACACCGGCGCGGTGATACGCGCCCTTGAGCGGTACGCCGAAATCTATCCCCGGCGGGCGGACACGCTCTATTTTGGCGGGGGAACTCCGCTTTTGCTGGGGGCGCGCCGGCTCTGCCGGATAGCGGAGGCTGCGGCGCGGCTTTTCGGGCTGGAGGGCGCGGAGGTCACGGCGGAGGGAAACCCCGGCTCGGCCCGGGAGGGCGACCTTGCGGCGCTGCGGGAGGGGGGCTTTAACCGGCTGTCCTTCGGGCTGCAGTCCGCCGACGACCGGGAGCTTTTGGCCCTCGGACGGCGGCACACGGCCACCATGGCGGCGGAAACCGTTTCGGCGGCCCGGCGGGCCGGGTTCGACAATGTGTCGCTGGACCTCATGCTGGGCACGCCCTACCAGACGGAGGAGAGCCTTGGGAAAAGCGTTCGGTTCGCGGCCGGGTGCGGGATAACGCATCTGTCCGCCTACATGCTGAAGGTGGAGGAGGGCACCCCGCTTTTTACGTCGCCCCTGCGGAAGCTCTGCGCCGGGGACGACGCGCTGGCCGACCTCTACGGTGCCGCCTGCGACGAGGCCGAGCGCGCCGGGCTTTCCCAGTACGAGATATCCAACTTCGCTTTCCCGGGGCGGGAGTGCCGCCACAACCTGAAATACTGGCGGGACGAGGAATACCTGGGGCTTGGGCCGGCGGCCCACTCCTTTATGGAGGGGCGGCGGTTTTACTTTGAGCGGGAGCTTTCCGCCTTCCTCTCCGGCGACGCGCCATCCATTGAGCGGTTAGAGGGCGCGGGCGGCGGCTGGGAGGAGGAGGCCATGCTGCGGCTCCGTCTGCGGGAGGGGCTCTCCCTTGACGCACTGGCCCAAAAATATCCAAAAGCGCCCACGGACGACATGCTGCGCCGGGCAAAGCCGCTTGAGCATGCGGGTCTTTTGAGCACGGCGGGGGGCGTGCTCGCGCTCACAAGGCGGGGCTTCCTGCTTTCCAACGCGGTCACCGGCGAGATACTTTACGGGTAAAGAATAGTCACTAGTCATTAGTCGCTAGACACTAGTAGAACGCGGGATAGGAATACGGCAGTCTCAGATGATAAAGTTCCGCTATCTTTTAAAAAGGGCGGTCGTCCGAAGGATAAATAAGGGCAATCGAACGTGGCGCTGTCCAAATCTCCGATTTGGTTTACAGCGCCGGTGCAAGGCTCGCCCAAATCT
>CAYONL010000087.1:0-9240 GCA_964405305.1 uncultured Oscillospiraceae bacterium
CGCCGCGGCTGTGTTCATAATTTATTAGCTATTTGCTCTTGCAATAAACATCATTCTCGATTATAATTGTAAAAGTTATGACTGTAAGTGCCGGTTTTCCGGCATAAATCTATGCAAGGATGGATGTATTGCTATGAGCGCACCTGAAAAAGAAAATCTGAACGGCGAACTTGAAAACGCCGAGGAGAACATGACGGCTCCCGAGGAGGTTCCCTCTGACGCGCAGCTGCCCGAGGTCCCGCAGGAGACGGATGAGGTCTCCGTTCCCGCCGCCGACGATAAGGACGAGCCGAAAAAACACGCCGCCGTCATCGTCTCCGCCGAGGAGGTCGAAAAGAGCAAGGTGGCGGAAAAACGCCGCGTTGCCGCCGAGGCCGAAAAGAAGAAGAAGCGCAACAGCCTGCTGCTCAAGATCTGCATACCGGTCGTGGTGGTGGCTTTTCTGGCGCTGGCGTTCTTTGAGTCCAATCTGTTTTACCGCGTAATGCCCGCGGTGAACGTGAACGGCACCTCCTACAGCGTCACCGAGTTCAACTATTTTTACACCAACTCCTTCTCCCAGATGTATCAGAATCTGCAGAGCACCTACGGCGACTACGTCAGCTATTTTGTTGACACCTCAAAGGCGCTGAAGGATCAGCCCTATTCTGAGACCGAGACCTGGGAGGACGCGGTAAAGGCCCGCGCCCTCAGCACTATGGAGAACCTGACCTGCCTCACCAAAGAGGGCAAGGCCGCCGGCTATGAGCTGTCCGAGGACGGCAAGGCGAGCGTGGATTCCGCGATAGAGTCCGTCGGGGCCTACGCCGCGGCCTATGGCTACGGCACCGACGACTACCTTGTGGCGGTCTACGGCAAGGGCATGAATAAGGACACCTACCGCAAGCTGGTCGAAATGACTTATTACGCCTCCGAGTATTCGCTCACCATCTCCAACGACCCCGTTCCCACGCAGGAGGAGATCGATGCGCGCTACGCCGAAAACCCCAATGATTTCGACGTGGTTTCCTTCCGTTACTTCTACGTCAGCGCCAGCAAGGCGAGCGATGAGGAGACGGATGACGCCACCCTTGCGGCCAACGCCAAAAAGAAAGCCGACGCTATGGCCGCCGTCAAGACAGAGCAGGAGTTCCTGGATCTTGCGACCGAAAACACGGCGGAGGATCTGCGGGCGGATTACAATGCGGACACCAGCACCATGGCCGACAGCATAGCCTATTCCGCCATCAACTCCGGCTACTCCGACTGGCTGTATGACACCGCGCGCAAGGCCGGCGACACCTTTGTTTACGAGGCCAAAGACGACACCGAAAAGGTCACCGGCTATTATGTGATATACTTCCTCTCCCGTGGTGATATAAACTATAACACTGTCAACGTGCGCCATATCCTTGTATCTCCCACAAAGAGCGAGGACGGCACCGTTACGGACGAGGCCAAGCTGGCCGCCAAGAACAAGGCCGACGCGCTGCTCCAGCAGTGGGCGACGGACGGCGGGACCGAGGACGCTTTTGCCGCCCTGGCCACCGCTAATTCCGGCGACAGCGGCTCCGCAGCCAAAGGCGGACTTTACGAGAACGTGTACAAGGGCCAGATGGTCGCCGAGTTTAACGACTGGTGCTTTGACTCCGCGCGCAAACCGGGCGACACCGGCGTTGTGGAGACGAGCTACGGCTACCACGTCATGTACTTTGTGGGCGAGAGCGAAAGCTACCTCAACATCTCCGTCCGTCAGAAGATAGGGGACGACCGCTACACCGCGTGGCAGGAAGCTAATCTTCCGAACTACAAGGCGACCGAAGAATTCGGCATGAAGTACGGCTGCAATAAATAAACGCGCCCGGACGGGCGACAATATGAGGAAGGCGGCGGTCTGATGAAAAAAAGGCTTGCACTCGCTATGGCGCTGGTACTGATGCTCGCGCTGTTTTCCGGCTGTACCCAGACGAAGCACTATATCCAGCCAGAGGATTTCGAGATATACTTTTATCCGAAAAGCGCCGATGACAGCGTGAAGTTTGCCGCCGGCACCAACAGCCTGCAAATTATCATGAACACCCCCACGGCGGAGGGTGGAGCCGGCAAGATCAGCATCTACCGCCTGTCGGACGACTCGCTGTTCGCTCAGTACGACGTGCGCACCGACAAAAACATCTACCTCCAGACGAACACCGCCGCCGCCAGCAGCACCATAGTTGTGCTCCTGACCGACAATCTGGTGTTTGAGCCGGGCGAAAGCTATTACGTCACCATGGACGAGCAGACCTTCTATGTGGACGACCTCAAGGATTTCGCGGGCGAGGTCAAAAAGGGCGACTGGGTGTTCCATATGGCCGATTTCGGCATAGACGGCAACATAAACGACCTGCCGGACACCTACCTTGTGGGCGACACAATAGAAATACCCGTGCTGGTGGCGGCTCCGGCGGCGCAGGCCGTGCTGACCATCTATGACGAGACGATGTTTGGGGCCGAGACGCGCTCGATTCAGGAGCCGGGGAAGCTTTCCGTTTCGGCGAAAAAGGCCGGTACGGGCCAGATAGGCGTCATGTATCTGGACGCGGACGGCAAGTGGCTGGACAGCACGCTGTTCACCTTCACGGTGAAATGACCGCGCAATAGTAGATCTTGGCGGGCCCTGCTTTTCGTAAGCGGCGGCCCGCTGTTTGTTAAGAAGATTGTATATTGTAAAGAAAGCGCCCTTGTGGTAAGATACAAAATGAAGTAATCTTTGAAAGAAGGCCAATGATGCCCAACGTAACGCTTATATCCCATACGCCGGAGCCGGAGCGCACCGTTGCCGCCGCGGCGAAGCTGTGCTACAGCGATTGCGGCGCGGAGGAGCTTTTGGACGGCCTGACCGACGAGCGGGCGGGCAAATTTGTCCGTATGCTGGGGGAGCTTGGGCACGACAGCCCGCTGGAGCACGCAAGCTTCACCTTTGCCATAGAGGGCGTTTCCCGGGTCTTTTTGGCCCAGATGACGCGCCACCGTATAGCGAGCTACAGCGTGCAGAGTCAGCGCTACGTCAGAAAAAGCGGCTTTGATTACATCCTTCCGCCGCAGATAGCCGAAAACGAGGCCGCCGCCGCCGAATTTGAAAGCGCCATGGCCGCCGCCGCCGCAAGCTATGAGCGCATTGCGGGCATACTAAAGGAGAGAGCGAGGGAACGGCTTATTTTGGCGGGCGAGGAGGAAGCCGCCGCCGAAAAGCAGGCCGAAAAGCAGGCGATCGAGGACGCGCGCTTTGTCCTGCCCAACGCCTGCGACACAAAGCTGATAGTCACTATGAACGCGCGGAGCCTGCGCAACTTTTTCAGGCTTCGCTGCTGCGCGCGGGCCCAGTGGGAAATACGGGCCGTGGCGGATGAGATGCTGCGGCTTGTAAAGGGCGTGGCGCCGCGGCTGTTCGAGGGAGCCGGTCCGTCCTGCGTTTCCGGCGCGTGCCATGAGGGCAAAATGTCCTGCGGGCGCGCCGTGGAAAGACGGGAGTATTATCTGGGCCTGTGAACCGCGCGCAAATTGAAAGGGGAAAATCCATTTATGTTAAAATTCCGTCCCATACTGCTGACTGATAAGGAGTGGATGGACGAGCTGTTTGCGCTGTCCGACTACAGGGGCAGCGAGTACGATTTCGGCAACAACTACAACTGGGCCGGCGCCTACGAGCTGAAGGTGGCGAGGGAGAGCGATCTTCTGCTCACCCTGTCGCGCCGGCTGGACGGCAGCCACAGCTACAGTTATCCTGCCGGTGCGGGAGATATGGCCGCCGCCGTGGACATGCTGGTGGAGGACGCGACGGAGCGCGGTATAGACTTCCACATGCACGGCGTGATCCCGGAGCAGGAGGCTTTTTTGGAGGAGCGCTTTCCGGGCCGCTTCAATTTCGAGCCGTACCGCGAAGGGTTCGATTATATCTATCTTAGGGAGAGGCTGGCGGAGCTTTCCGGAAAAAAGCTGCACGCCAAGCGCAACTTCTGCAACCGGTTCGAGGCCGCCCATGACTGGAGCTACGAGCCGCTGACGGCTGACAATCTTGAGGAGGCCCGGGCCATGGGCTCCAAGTGGTGCCAGCAGAACGACTGCTATTACAACGAGGACCTGCGGGAGGAGACCTGCGCCGGACAGAAGGCGTTCAACCACTTCTTTGAGGAGGGGCTTTCGGGCGGTCTGCTGCGGGCGGAGGGCGAGGTGGTGGCCTTCACCATAGGCGCGCCGATAAATTCCGACACCTTCGACGTACACATAGAAAAAGCCTTCACCGATGTGGAGGGCGCCTACCCCATGATAAACCGTGAGTTTGTGCGCCGCCTGCCGGAGCGTTTTGTTTACGTCAACCGGGAGGAGGACGTGGGCGACGAGGGCCTGCGGAAAGCAAAGCTCTCGTACTATCCCGACATACTGCTGGAGAAAAACGTGGTGACGTTAAAATGACAGAGTACCGCGCCGCGTCGGACAGCGATGTGCCGGCGCTGAAAAATATCTGGGGCGCTTCCTTTGACGACCCGCCGGAGTTTATAGACGAGTATTACAGGGCGCGTTTCAGGCCGGAGCAGACCTTTGTTGCCTGCGAGGACACAGCGCCCGCCGCCATGCTGACCGCGCTTCCGCTTTCGCTGGAGCTTTCGGAGGGTGCGGCCCGGGCGGCCTATATCTACGCCGTGGCCACAGCGCCCGAGCACCGTGGAAAGGGCTTGAGCACCGCGCTTTTGGACTACGCTGCCGGCGTGCTCAAGGGCCGCGGGTATGACCTTGCCGTGCTCGTTCCGGCCGAGGAGAGCCTTTTCGGTTTTTACTCCGCCCGGGGGTACAGGCCCGCCGCCAAAATAGCCGGGGTAAGGTTCGCCGAGGGCGAGCTTGCGGCGGGTGGGGCAAAGCTTGTACCCATAGACGGCGCGGAGTACGCTTCGCTGCGGGACGACGCCTTTTCCGCTCCCGGGTATTTCAGGTGGGACGGCGGGGCGGTGGAGCGCGCGGTGGCCGAGGCGGAGTTTTTTGACGGCGGCGCGTTCTATTTTTCCACCAAAACCGCGGAGGGCGCGGCCCTCTGTGTTCCCGATGGGGACGAGCTGCTCATAAAGGAGCTGGCCATGGCCGAGCCGGAGGCGGAAGCCGCATTGGCCGCCGTGGGTCAGCTGGCGGCGAGCTTTGGAAAGCGCGCGGCGTCGGTTCGGCTGCCGGAGGGGTTCCCTTTGGCGGGCCGGGCGCGGGATTTTGCCATGTACCGCCCTCTTTCGGAGGAGCTGGTGCTGCCGGAGGGCGCGTATTTCAATCTGGCGCTGGATTAAGGCGGCGGGAGGGATAAAAATGATAAAGCTGTTTCTGGCAAACGGGTTCGAGGAGATCGAGGCGCTGGCGACGCTGGACATACTGCGCAGGGCGGGCCTTCGCGTGGTGACGGTGGGCGTTGGCAAAACGGAGATAAAGGGCGCCCATGGCATAGTGGTGCGGGCGGACTGTTCGGAGAAGGAGCAGCCGGCCGGCCACGCGGAGATGATAATTTTGCCCGGCGGCATGCCCGGCGCAAAAAATCTTGCGGAGTCGGAGCGAGTCAGCTCCGCCGTAAAAAAGGCCATGGAGACCGGGGCTTTCATCGGGGCCATCTGCGCCGCGCCGGGAGTTGTGCTTTCAAAGCTCGGCGCGCTGAAGGGCCGCCGCTGGACCTGTTATCCCGGCTATGAGACGGGCGAGGGCGAGTACACGGCCGAGCGCTGCGTGACGGACGGAAACCTGATAACCGCCAACGGGCCCGGCGCGGCGTTCCTGTTCGCGTGTGAGCTTTTGCGCGCCATCGACCCGGAAAAGTACGAGGCCGCGGCCCGGGAATTTCTGCAAAAATAAAGCGAGCCCTCCGGCCCGATGGACCGAAGGGCGGCGCGCTATGGATTACAGGTTAGCAGCAGCTATTGCCGCAGCCGCAGTTGTTGCCGCAGCCGCAGTTGTTCTCGCAGCCGCACCCGCCGCCGCAGAAATTGCCGTTGCCGCAGCAGCAGAAGAGCAGGACCAGAATGATGATCCACCAGCAGCAGTTATTTCCAAACATGAGCGATCCACCTCTCGAAAAAATCTCATACGGGCCGGGCGGGCCTTATGCCCGGGGCCGGTATGCTTCATAATATGAAACCGGCGGACGGTTGGTTACAGCGCGTTTCGCCCCGATTGGAGGCAATTATGGACGACAGAGACAAGGGATTTGAGGATCTCATATCCGATTTCCATCTGGATGGGATCGGTGCGCCGCAGAGGCAGAACAGCCAGGGCGGCGAAACACAGGGCGAACACTATCGGGATGACGACGCCGGCTATGTATCATATGCTGCGGCGGGCGCGGCCGACAATTACGGCGAGGCTCCGGCCTATTCCGATACGGGCTTTGACGACGGTTTTATGCCGCCGCCGCCCGTGGCCGACGACGATTTTCCGCCGCCGCCTCCCGCCGATGAGGGCGAGGAAAACGGCGCCGGTCGGTACGACCTTAATATAGCGTACGACCCGGAGCTTGCCGCCATGCCGGACAGCGCGGTGCCGCCGGCCCAGCCGACCCCGCCCGTACCGACGCCGCCGCCCGCCCCTGTTCAGTACAGGAAAAAGAAGCGCCGCTCCGGCAAGCTGAACGGGCTTTGGGCCGCCATGTGGCTAATATGCACTTTGGCGCTGGCCGGCTGGCTGGCCATATATGGCATAAACAGCATAAACGACCTTATCGGCTTCAACAAGACGGGGCGCGAGGTTGAGGTGACTATCCCGGAGGGTGCGAGCCTTTCCGACATAGCGAAAATACTCAACGAGGCGGGCGTGATAAACGAGCCGTTCACCTTTGAGCTTTACGCCAACGTAAAGAAGAAGGACGGCGCGCTGCAGCCCGGCACCTACAAGCTGAATTCCAACCTCGGCTACGACCAGATATTTATAAGCCTGGGCAACTCCAACGTCTCCCGCGAGGTGGTCAGCGTGACCATTTACGAGGGCATGACCGCCAGCGAGATCGGCAAGCTGCTTGTGGAAAAGAAGGTCTGCAGCTACGACGAGTTTATGGAGGAAGTGAACACCGGCAGCTTTGGCTACGAGTTTGAGGACATGATGGGCAAGGACCCGCTCATCTACCACAAGTGGGAGGGCTACCTGTTCCCTGACACCTACGAGTTCTACGTTGACGACGACGCGGCCGCCGTGGTGCAGAAGATGGTGGCGACCTTCAACAACCGTGTGGAGTCGAAATATTACGACCGCATGAAAGAGATGGGCATGACCCTTGAGGACACCATAACTCTCGCCTCCATAATCCAGTCCGAGGCGGGCGTGCGCACGGCCATGGAGACGATCTCCAGCGTGTTCCACAACAGGCTGAACTACTCCGCCGTGTACCCGAACCTGGAGTCCGACGTGACGTATTTCTACTACCGCGACGAGATAAAGGGCGACCCGAACATCACGAGTGCGGAGAAGCAGGACGCCTACCACACCGCCTACGACACCTATTATTGTCTCGGGCTGCCGGTGGGGCCGGTCTGCAACCCCGGTCTTGACGCCATTGAGGCCGCGCTCTATCCCACCAGCACAAATTACTACTTCTTTGTCACCGATGACGCCGGCGAGTTCTACTACGCCGAAACTCTGGCGCAGCACGAGCTGAACGTGGAGGCGGCCGACAAGGTCAACGCAGCCATGGGCGGCAGCGGCTCCGAAAGCACGTCGGAGGGCTGATAACCGAAATAAAGAAAGCCCGTTCTCCGTTTTTTGCGGGGGGCGGGCTTTTTTGCGCCCAAAGAAGGAAGTTTTGCGGGCCAAAAAACGTTATCCCAACTCCCGACCCGCCGCATATAATACAGTGTGGTATACCCGGGGAAAGGGGCTGCGCCCACTTCTCCTAAAAAACAGGAACGGCGGGTAAGTATTATGGAAGAAACTTATTTTCTCGTCAGCTCTATAACCTACGCCATGAAAGGGCAGGAGCTGCTGAAGAACAAAGGATATAAGGCGTATATCGTCAGGGACATGGAGAAAAACGAGCACGGCTGCGGCTACGCCATCTTTGTAAAGGGCGACAGGCGGGCGGCGGCGGCGGCTCTGGAAAAGGGCCGCGTAAAGGTGGCCGAGGTGCGGGAGGGAAGCGAATGATATATCTTGACAACGCGGCCACATCCTTTCCAAAGCCGCCGGAGGTCGCCGCCGCCGTCTGCCGGGCCATGCGCGTTTACGGCGCGAACCCGGGGCGCAGCGGACACCGCCTTTCGATAATGGCGTCGCGGGCCGTATACAGGTGCCGGGAGCTGGCCGCCGCCCACTTTGGGCTTTCGCAGCCGGAAAACGCCGTCTTTACAAAAAACTGCACCGAGGCGCTCAATATAGTAATCCAAAGTCTGCTGTCCGAGGGCGGGCACTGTGTTATATCCGACCTGGAGCACAACTCTGTGTATAGGCCGATCTGGGAGCTTGAGCGGCGCGGCACGGCCCGGTACAGCGTGGCGGAGGTCACACCCGGCGACCCGGAGGCCACCCTTGCCGCCTTTTCGGAGCTGCTGGAGCCGGAGACAAAGCTTGTCGTCTGCACCGGCGCCTCCAACGTGTTCGGGATAAAGCCGCCGGTCCGACGCATAGCCGCCCTCTGCCGGGAGCGCGGAGTTCCCTTCCTCCTTGACGCCGCCCAGACCGCCGGCGCCGAAAGCTACGACATGGAGAGAGACGGCATAGACTTTATAGCCGCGCCGGGTCACAAGGGCCTTTTGGGGCCAATGGGTACGGGGCTGCTTTTGTGCGGCCGGCCGGAGCTGCTGCACCCGCTTATGTACGGCGGAACAGGCAGTGCGTCGCTGGAACCGGGCCAGCCCGACTATCTTCCCGATATGCTGGAGTCCGGCACGCTGGATCTTCCGGGCACAGCGGGGCTTGCGGAGGGCATAGCCTGGGTCTCGGCCCGCGGAGCCGAAAACATAGGCCGCCGGGAGTGCGCCCTTGCCGCCCGCATCTGGGACGGTATAGCCAAAACGCCGGGCCTGCGCCTGCTTACCGCCCGACCCGCGCCGACGGAGATGTCGCCCGTGGTCTCCTTTGTTCCCGACGGCATGACGGGGGAGGAGGCCGCCGCGAGGTTAGACGCGCTGGGTGTCGCCGCCCGCGGAGGCTACCACTGCGCGGCGCTGGCCCACAAAAAGATGGGAACGCAGGAGTGCGGAGCCTGCCGCCTGTCGCCCGGGCCGCTCTCCACCGCCGCCGACGCCGGCCACGCGGTTGCCGCCGCAG
>CAYONL010000088.1:0-9180 GCA_964405305.1 uncultured Oscillospiraceae bacterium
AAAAGCTCGCTGACGGGCATATAGCGCTCCACACGCAGATAGTGCTCTGTCCCGGGATAAACGACGGAGCGGAGCTGGAGCGGACGCTGGACGATCTGGGTGCGCTCTGGCCGGCGGTGGAGAGCATAGCTGCCGTACCGGTGGGGCTAACAAAGTACCGCGACGGGCTGTATCCGCTGGCGCCGTACACAAAGGAGCAGGCCGCGGCGGTGATCGACATTGTGGAGCGGTTTGCCGAAAAGCAGCTTGCTGAGCACGGAGAGCGGATAGCTTATCCGGCCGACGAGTTTTTTATCAAGGCGGAAAGGCCCATGCCCGACGCCGGGTACTATGGAGATTTCACCCAGCTTGAAAACGGCGTGGGGCTGTCGGCGATGTTAAAGGACGAGTTTACGGCGGCGCTGGAGGCTGAAAAGCCGCACCGTGAGGCCAGAGAGGTGACGATAGCCACAGGCTGCGCGGCGGGAGAGCTGATTAAGGAGCTGGCGGCGCTGGCCGAAGCCAGATTTGAGGGCCTGACGGTAAACGTGGTGCCGGTCGTAAACCAGTTCTTTGGCGAAAACGTAACGGTGACGGGGCTGCTTACCGGAACGGATCTCAAAAACGCGCTTGCGGGGAAAAAACTGGGAGAGGGACTGCTCGTCTGCCAGGCCATGCTGAGGCACGAGCACGACAGATTTTTGGATGATATGACGCCGGGCGAGCTTGAGCATGAGCTCGGCGTGCCGGTGACCGCCGTGGAAAACGACGGCGCGGCTCTGCTTGCCGCAATATGCGGCAGGGAACAGGAGGAAAAATGTCTAAACCTATAATTGCTATAGTGGGCCGCCCCAACGTGGGCAAATCCACACTTTTCAACAAGCTTACGGGCCACCGCCTCGCCATAGTGGAGGATACGCCCGGAGTCACCCGCGACAGGATATACAGCGAGTGCGAGTGGCTCAACAAGACGGTCATGCTGGTGGATACCGGCGGAATAGAGCCTAAAACGGATGACGGAATGCTCGGGATGATGCGGCGGCAGGCAAATGTGGCCATAGAAAGCGCCGACTGCATAATATTCGTTACAGATATGACCACAGGCGTCACCGCCAACGATATGGACATAGCCATGATGCTGCAAAAAAGCGGCAAGCCCGTGGTGCTGTGCGTAAACAAATGCGACAGCATAGGCGCGCCGCCGCCGGAGTTCTATGAGTTTTACAACCTGGGGCTGGGCGACCCTTACCCGGTGTCGTCCGTCCACGGCCATGGGACGGGCGATCTGCTGGACGCCTGCTTTGACGAGATAGATTTCGACAGGCCGGACGAATACGGCGAGGACGCCATAAAGGTCGCCATACTCGGCAAGCCGAACGTTGGAAAAAGCAGCCTTGTGAACAAGATCGCGGGCGAGGAACGGGTGATAGTTTCCGACACGGCCGGAACCACCAGAGACGCGACCGACACGGAGGTAAACAATGAGTTCGGCCACTTCGTGCTCATAGACACCGCCGGTATACGCCGCCAGTCCAAGGTGAGCGACAGCGTTGAGAAATACAGCGTGCTGAGGGCATACATGGCGGCGGACAGGGCGGACGTCTGCGTAATAGTGATAGACGCCACCGTCGGGTTTACGGACCAGGATTCCAAGGTTGCGGGTTACGCCCATGAACAGGGGAAAGCCTGCGTCATAGCCATAAACAAGTGGGACGCCATAGAAAAATCCGACAGCACCATGAAGGAGTTCACCGACAAGCTGAAAAACGACTTCAGCTTCATGTCCTACGCGCCGTTCGTGTTCATTTCAGCCCTGACGGGGCAGAGGATAAACAAGCTGTTTGAGCTGATAAAATCCACCTATGAGCAGAACAGCCGCAGGATATCCACGGGAATGCTGAACGACATGCTGGCCTACGCCACCGCGAAGGTGCAGCCGCCGACGGACAAGGGCAAGCGCCTGAAGATCTATTACATCACTCAGGCGTCCACAAAGCCGCCGATGTTCGTGGTCTTTGTGAACAGGGCCGACCTGTTCCACTTCTCTTATCAGCGCTATATTGAGAACCAGATACGCGAGACCTTCGGGCTTACCGGTACGCCTATAAAAATGGTGGTGCGGGAGCGCGGCAAGGACAACGGCAAATAAAAATAGAATAGCAGTGACAATCGGAGGGTATCATGAACGAGTTTTGGAGTACTGTGGTGGCCGGATTGGGTGTTGCTGTGCTGGCGTACGCCATAGGCAGTGTGAATTTTGCCATCCTGATCTCCCGCTTTGGCAAGCTGTCGGACATCAGGAATTACGGCAGCGGGAACGCGGGAATGACGAATATGCTGCGTACCTTTGGAACAAGGGCGGCGGCGTTTACCTTTGCGGGTGATTTCATAAAGGGAGTCGTTGCCGTGGAGGCGGGCAGGCTGATATTCGCGTGGCAGGGCATAACCGCTTTCGATGCGTGCTATATAGCCGGTATATGCGTTGTGGTCGGGCACATGTTCCCGGTCTATTTCGGGTTCCGCGGAGGAAAGGGCATTTCCACGGCCATGGGCGTCCTGCTCATGCTGAATTGGATAGCGTTTCTGGCCATTGCCATAGGTCTTGTACCAATGGTGTTCATTGTGAGGATAGTTTCGGCCATGTCGCTGACGGGAGCGTCCATGTTTCCCGTGCTCGTCTGTCTGGTGACATATTTGCAGGGCAAGGACCTGCTGCGGGAAGTCATACCCTCCACGCTGTGCGCGCTCGCAATATCTGGCATGGTGTTTTACGCCCACAGGGACAACATAAAGCGGCTTTGCGCGGGAACAGAGCGGGTCTTTGTATACAAGAAAAAGGATGTGGATCCGGCAGATGAGGGAAAACAAAGCTGACAGAAATAAAAAAAGAGCGGCGGCCGCATCGCTGGCGGTCGTCGTTCTGGCGGTGTTTTTGTGGCTTGGGCTTGGGCTTATAAGCGAAGCCCGAGCCGCCGGAAGGGAAGATATGTGGCCCATGCTGGCGCTGTACGCGGCGTTTCCGGCGGCGGCCGCGGCGGTAAGCGTGAGACGCATAAAGGAGCTTCGCCGGATATCGGAGGAGGACGAGCTGGCCGCACCGGAAAGCGGTGACGAAACAGCCGTGCCGGCCGCGCCGGAAAGCGATGACAGTGCCGCCGAACGCGAGCCTGTAAAGTGATAAAAACAAAAACGACGGGAATTTCCCGTCGTTTTTAGTTGTTAAATAGTGTTCAGATGGCGCGGGTCACTTTGCCGGAGCGCAGGCAGCGAGAGCATACATGAACGCGGCAGGGCTTTCCGTCAACGATCGCCTTAACGCGGCAAACGTTCGCCTTCCACTGACGATTGGAACGCCTGTGGGAGTGGGAAACCTTGATGCCGAAGCTGACGCCTTTTCCGCAAATATCGCATTTTGCCATTTGGAGCACCTCCTTTGTGCCTTTCAGAAAGTCAACGTGCATATTGTAACAGATAATTAGTATAATTGCAAGTATTTTTTTCAAGATTTCGGGCCCCTGTGAATTAATCGTAAATTATGACAAAACAAAGTTCTTGTCCGCTTGTGTTGGGAGTCATTTTAATATATAATATATATTAAGAGATTGTATGCAAATATAAATAAGAAAAGGAAAACGCTATGCCATCTATTTTTTCTATGAGTGCCAGCAGTATGCTGTTTATGCTTTTGGTGCGCCTGATCGTTGTGTTGACGGCGCTGCCGATACATGAGTGCGCCCACGGCTATGTGGCGATGAAGATGGGCGACTACACCGCCGAAAGGGAGGGCCGTCTGACCCTTAACCCTCTAAAGCACCTGGATCCCATAGGCTCGCTGATGATACTGATTGCCGGTTTTGGCTGGGCAAAGCCTGTGCCGATAAATCCCATGAACTTTAAAAACCCCAAAAAGGGTATGATGCTTTCATCGCTGGCGGGGCCGATGGCAAACGTGGGGCTGGCCTTTTTGCTGCTCGTCGTGTACAAGCTGCTGATGATCCCGGTGAT
This sequence comes from uncultured Oscillospiraceae bacterium, assembly GCA_964405305.1. Classification (GTDB taxonomy): domain Bacteria; phylum Bacillota; class Clostridia; order Oscillospirales; family Ruminococcaceae; genus UMGS1668. Next base: position 3,985 of record CAYONL010000088.1, read on the forward strand.
CATGGGCGGAAGCGAGCTGCTGACAAGCATTGAGAGCGTACTGGCGACCATGGTGAACATAAATATCGCGCTGGCCGTGTTCAACCTGCTGCCCATACCTCCGCTGGACGGGAGCAGGATAGCGACATACTTTTTGCCGCAACATATTTATTTTAAGATCATGCAGTATGAACAGTACATTTTCATAGGGCTTATGCTGCTCATAGTTTTCGGCGTGTTCGACGCTCCGCTCAATTTCCTGCGGGGCGGTGTGCTCACAGGGCTTGACTTTATCACACGGCCTGTGGACTGGCTGGTGAACGCCGTCACAGGCGTGGCGTACTGAGGCGAAAAATGGCTGAAAAGCTGCAATATAAGCTTGAATCCTTTGAAGGGCCGCTGGATTTGCTGCTCTTTCTGATATCAAAACACAAGCTCGATATATTTGATATAAATATTTCAGAGCTGTTGGGCCAGTATCTGGACACGCTGGATGGCGCCGGTGAAACAGAGGATCTGGAGGGAGCCAGCGAGTTTTTGGAGATGGCGGCCCGGCTTGTGTATATAAAAACGGCCATGCTCCTTCCTCGGCATGAGGAGGAGGGCGAACAGCTGAAACGCGAGCTGCAGGGCGAACTTATTGAGTATCAGGCCTGCAAGCGTGTGGCGGGCCTTCTGCGGCTGCTGGACTGCGGCGGGCAGGTGTTTTGCCGGCCTCCTGCGGAGATTGAGACGGACATGACCTACATCCGCATACACCCAACGGAGGACATAGCGAGGGCGTATCTTTCCGCGCTGGGCCGCAAACAGAGGAAGATGCCGCCGCCGGTTTCCGCTTTTAAAGCAATAGTGCAGGCCCGTTTTGTTCCAGTGGCGGCGAAGGCCATCGTGCTGCTGAAAAAGCTGTATAAGCGGGGCAGGCTGGAGCTTTCGGAGCTTTTTGCGGAGGGAAGCCGGTCGGACAGGGTGGCGATGTTTCTCGCGCTGCTGGAGCTGGCGAAAAATGGCCGCATAACGATCAGCGAGGACTGCGAGACGGCGGAGCTGAACAGGACAGGAAAGGAGGATGGCATCGTTGCAGCTGGAACAATATGAGCGCGGCGCTGAGGCCATACTTTTTGCCTGTGGTGAGCCTATGCCGCTTCACAGACTGGCGCAGGCGCTGGAGTTGGAGGACGAGGCGGCGGAAAGCGTGCTTGAAAGCCTGGGCAAACGGCTGGAAAACAGCGGCTCGGCCATAGAGCTGCTGCAGCTGGGCGGCTGCTGGCAGCTGGCGACACGAGAGGAATACGCCGGTGCTGTCAGAGCCGCGCTGGAGCTTAAAAAGAATACGCCGCTTTCTCAGGCCGCGCTGGAGGTGCTGGCGGTGGTGGCCTATAACCAGCCGGTGACAAGGGCGTTTGCGGAACAGGTGCGCGGTGTGGACTGCGCCGGCGTTATATCAACGCTTGTCGAGCGCGGTCTTATAGAGGAGGCGGGCAGGCTCGATCTTCCGGGCCGGCCGATCGCATACAGGACGACTTCGGATTTTTTGAGATGCTTTGGACTTGAGAGCATTGAGGGGCTTCCGCCGGTTACTGAAAATGGGGACGAGCCGGAGGAAAGCGAGACGGAGGACGCCGATCAGCAGTCGCTTTTTGAGGACGACGGGGAAGAATAACAGGACTGGAGGCGGCGTATGGGCTGGATAATTGCCGGAGCGGTCGTATTGGGCATAATGCTCCTGCTGGTCATACCGCTTTCGGCCGACGCCGTGTGGGACGGAAAGCTGCGGCTGGATCTGAAATGGCTTTTTATCAGGAAAACTCTATATCCGGGCCAAAAGAAAAAAGAGAAAGAAAAAGCAAAGGAAGTTTCAGAGAAACCCGCGGAAAAGCCGGCGAAAGCGAAAAAGAAGAAAGTTTCCGCTGAAAAGCTGATAGACACCGTGCTTGACTACATAAAGCGGTGCGGCGGCGGCGCGAGGATGATACTGCGGGATCTGCGCGTTTCGGTATTGGAGATAAACTGGACGATAGCGTGCGACGACGCGGCCGAGTGCGCCATAAGGTACGGCAGGATGAACGCCTATCTGTACAGCGCGGTGGCGACACTGAGCAATTTTATCAGGATCAGGCGCACAAAAATACGGCTCGTTCCTGACTATACGGAGGAGGACGAGGAGTTTTCGGCCAGAGCCATGCTTTCAATAACACCACTTGTGACGATCATAGGGTTGGTCAGGGTGGCGTGGGGCTTTTTCATGAAACAGATCGCGGATTCAAATAAAGTTGAGCAGCAAAGGAGCGGGCAAAATGAGCGAAAAGAATCTCGAGGGACTGATGGGTGCGTCGATGGAAAACCTCAAGGGGCTGATTGACGTAAACTCCATCGTTGGGGCACCGATAACTACTCCTGACGGAACTACGATAATTCCGGTGTCAAAGGTGAGCTTTGGTTTTGCTTCGGGCGGAAGCGACCTGCCGACATCAACACAGAAAGAGATGTTCGGCGGGGCCAGCGGCGGCGGCGTCACCATACAGCCTCTGGCTTTCCTCGTAATAAGGAAGGACGGGGTGCGCATGATACAGGTGGCGGACAAGAACAGCGTGTCCGAGCGGCTGGTCAACATGGTGCCGGACGTGGTGGATACGGTGACTTCTTTCATAAAAAAGCCGTCGCCCGCCGAACCGGAGCCGATAGAGCCCATAGTTGTGGACGGGCCCGCCGAATAAACCGGCGCGGGGCAGCATAGGCTCTACGGGTGATTTGGGTGAAAAGATTAGCCGTACTTGTCATGCTGGCGATATGTCTTGTGGTGGGTTCGGCGCGCGCCCTGGCCGTGGAGGCGGATGGCGCGGCGCTGATAGAATATGAGAGCGGAAGGGTGCTTTTTGGGCAGGATATGGATGAACGTCTGCCCATGGCGAGCACGACTAAAATAATGACCGCGCTGCTCACTCTGGAGCAAAGCGGCCTCGACCTGCCGTTCAAGGTGGATGACCGCGCCATAATGGTGGAGGGCTCCTCCATGGGCCTGCAAAAGGGCGACACGGTGACGCTCCGAACACTGGCGGCGGGCATGCTTCTGGCCTCTGGAAACGATGCGGCGAACGCGGCGGCCGTGCGTGTATCCGGCTCGGTCGGCGCGTTTGTGGTAAAGATGAACCAAAGGGCTCATGAGCTGGGGCTTGCGAACACCTCCTTTGAAACCCCGTCCGGTCTGGATGGCGAGGGGCATTATTCCAGCGCCTACGACATGGCCATATTGGCGAGGGCCGCGCTCAAAAATGCGGACTTTGCGGAGCTGTGCTCAAAAACGAGCATGGCGCTGGAGTATGGAAACCCACCATACAGGCGGTGGTTGTCGAACCACAACAGGCTTTTGGAGTGTTGCGAGGGCGCCGTTGGGGTAAAAACCGGGTTTACAAAAAAGGCGGGCCGCTGCCTTGTTTCAGCCGTACGCAGGGACGGCACCACGCTCATATTCGTGACGCTGGACTGCCCGGACGACTGGGATGCGCACATGGCGGTGTATGACGAGTATTTCAGCAGGCTTACAAAAACGGAGCTTTCGGAGTGCGCCCAGGCCGCGGAGATCGCGGTGGAGGGCGGCATAAAGAACAGCGTGCCGGTGTCGCCGGATGAGGTGTACGCGGGACTTTTAGAGGAGGAGCGCGGGCGCGTCACGGTGGATTACGAGCTGGCGGAAACGCTGATGGCTCCGGTAAACGCCGGGGACAGGGTGGGTACGGCGACTTTCAGGCTTGACGGCGCTGTGATAGCCACCACCGGCGTCACCGCGAGAGGAAATGTTCTGGCGCTTCCGAAAAAAGAGAGCTGGATAGACGGGATAATAAAGTTTTTTGAAAGAACAGTGATGAAATGAAAGATACAAGGATACAAAAGGCCCTGTCGGACGCGGGCTACTGCTCAAGACGCCACGCCGAGGAGCTTATACAGGCAGGAAAAGTCACGGTCAACGGCCGTCAGGCTGAGATCGGGCAGAAGATAGATGTGAAAAAAGATATGTTGGCCGTGGATGGCAAAAGCGTAGCGCTGGCCGCCGGAGAAAAGCTCTGGTACGTGGCGCTGAACAAGCCCCGCGGCTACGTGACCACCATGTCGGACGAGCTGGGCCGCCGCTGCGTGACGGAGCTTGTGGCCGATATTCCGACAAGGCTCTATCCTGTGGGCCGCCTAGACAGGAACAGCGAGGGCCTGCTGCTCATGACCAACGACGGCGAGTTTGCCAACGACATCATGCATCCGCGCAGCCATGTTTCTAAAACTTATCGTGTAACGGTTCCGTCCGATGTGACGGAGGAGCAGCTGATAAAGCTCTCCGCTGGGGTGGAGATAGGCGAGGAGGCCGTGACGCTGCCGGCCCAGGTCAACGTGCTTACAAAGGAACCGGGGCGCACAGTGCTCCAGATCGTGATAACTGAGGGCAAGAACCGCCAGATACGCCGTATGTGCGAGTCGGTGGGGCTGGAGGTCAGCCGACTGAAACGCACCTCGGTGGGCTCGGTCAGGCTTGGTATGATCCAGCCCGGAAAATGGCGAGAGCTGACGAAAGAGGAGCTGGCGGCCCTTAGAGCAATGGTGAAAAAAGGCCCGCCCGTTCAGGAGAGCGCAAAAAAGCCCGGAGGGAAACCCGGAAAGTTCCCGGTCAGAATAACAAAAAAGCCGGTATAAAAGTCGCTCATCAGTCGTGCATGAAACACGGCTGATTTTTGTTAGGCGTATTCAAAATCTATCTTTTTGCGAATGAAATATTACATAGTTAGTAAAAACAATAAAAAGATTGACTTTTTCTTATAATATGATATATTGGTATACGTTATTTTGCATCTGTTGTATAACCGTTTTCGTGGCATTTACGGGGAGGTGGCAATGTCGCATCCGGCCTGCGGGCGATTGGGGCGATATTATGACGAACAACGCCGGGAAAACGGGTATCACACTGCGCCAAAAAGCCTTCTAAAACGGGGCCCCGGAGGACCGGGCCGCCAACGATTAGAATCTATCCTTTTGCGGGGTGGGCTTAATAAAGCGCGGTGGGTCGACAGGTTTTTAACACCACTCGGTGAAAACAACAAAACACCGGGTGACCGGGCCGCCAAAAGCGGCTCCAAAATGTGCGAGGCGGATACGCCGGAACATGTTTTACCTTGCGTGACTTGAAATCCGCAAAAGGGGGATGCAGAATGGAAAATGAAACTATAATCAGCTTGC
>CAYONL010000089.1:0-9135 GCA_964405305.1 uncultured Oscillospiraceae bacterium
GGCGATCGGAAAGCCCCCTTAGTTAAATGCGCCGCAGGCTCCTATTAAAACACAATGCTTGCTTATTCCAGATATGTTCACTTTCTTCGCTGAAATCATGTATACGCGGAAATTGATAAATTTGCTTTTTAAGAGGTGTCGGCTGCGCCGACAAATTTTAAAACAGGGGCATTCCGATTGCCCCTGTAATACCCTTCGGCTGCCCACTTCATAGGATAGCGTAAGTTTCACCGGCGGCGCGGGGACGCGAGCCCCTTCGGACGAACGCCTTTATTAAAAGATAGCGGAAAACTATTATCTAAGTCTGCCGCTTTCCTGTACCCGTTCTACTAGTGCCTAGTGTCTATTGGCTAATGACTATATATTTGATTTGAAAGGTTTTAAATGGAAAACGTTACTGTGATCGGCGCGGGTCTGGCCGGGTGCGAGGCCGCGTGGAAGCTGGCCCGCCATGGCATAGCCGTGACCCTGTGGGAGATGCGCCCGGAAAAGACCACCCCGGCCCACAAAACGGCGGATTTCGCGGAGCTTGTCTGCTCCAACTCGCTGAAGGCCGCAAGGCTTGAGACGGCCGCCGGGCTTTTAAAAGAGGAGATGCGGCGTCTCGGTTCGCTGACCATGGCGGCGGCGGAGCTTTGCTCTGTTCCGGCGGGCGGCGCGCTGGCCGTGGACAGGGCGGAGTTTTCCCGGATCATCACCCGGCGCATAGAGGACGAACCGCTCATCACCGTCCGGCGCGGAGAGCTCACAGGGCTTCCCGAGGAGGGAGTCTGCGTTGTCGCCACGGGGCCGCTCACCTCCGACGCGCTGGCCGAGGAGCTGCGGGCGCGTTTTGGCGGCACGCTGTCCTTTTATGATGCCGTCGCGCCCATCGTCTCCGCCGAAAGCTTGGATGAGGAGAAGGTTTTCATGGCGGCGCGCTGGGGCCACGGCGACCCGGATTACGTCAACTGCCCCATGAACAAAGAGGAGTACGAGGCGTTTCTCGATGCGCTCCTGTCCGCGGAAAGGGCGGAGCTCCACGAGTTCGACAAGGTGACGGTCTACGAGGGCTGTATGCCTGTTGAGATAATGGCCGGGCGGGGCAGGGATGCTCTGCGCTACGGCCCCATGCGCCCGGTTGGACTGACCGATCCGCGCACAGGCCACCGTCCCTGGGCCAATGTCCAGCTCCGACGGGAAAACGCCGCCGGAAGCATGTACAACATGGTTGGGTTCCAGACAAACCTGAAATGGAGCGAGCAGCGGCGCGTTTTCTCCATGATACCGGGGCTTGGGCACGCCGATTTTCTCCGCTACGGCGTCATGCACAGGGATACGTTTATAGATTCGCCGCGGCTGCTGACCGCGAGCCTTGCGCTGAAGGCGGAGCCACGGGTGTTTTTCGCGGGCCAGCTTACGGGCGTGGAGGGGTATATTGAGAGCGCGGCCTCCGGGCAGCTGGCGGGAGAGAACGCCGCCCGCCGTGTGCTGGGGATGGAGCCGCTGGTGCTGCCGCCCGATACCATGCTGGGCGGGCTTGTGGGCTACATCACAAACCCGGCCGTCACGGATTTTCAGCCCATGGGCAGCAATATGGGCCTGCTCCCGCCGCTGGAGACGCGCATACGCGGGAAACAGGAGCGCTACGCCGCGCTTGCTGACCGCGCGCTGGAAAGTCTGGCGGCGGTTTTATAAGGCAGGGTCTGAAAGACCGCGTTTTGCCCAAGGCGACCCCGGGGGAGCCGTAAAAAATATTTTTTGGCGGACGGCAAAAAAGGCCGCCGCAAAGCCATGTGAGTAAAAGCTTCCGCCCCGGGCGGAGCACAGATCAGTCAATCAGTAAAGGGGGATGACCCATGAAAATAATAATAGATATGTTCGGCGGGGACAACGCGCCGGAGGCGCCGCTCGAGGGCGCGGCGCTGGCGGCGGCCGAGTACGGCGTGGATATACTTGCCGTGGGCGACAGGGCGAAGCTGGAGGCGATTGCCGGCCAAAAGGGGCTGGACGTCTCCCGCTTTGAGTTTTACGACGCGCCCGTCGTCATGCCCGTCTGCGCCGACCCCACCGAGGCCGTAAAGTCCTATAAGGACAGCTCGCTCACCACCTGTATGCGCCTTTTGGCCGAGGGACGGGGCGACGCGGTAGTTGGAGCCGGCTCCACCGGCGCCATGGTCGTCGCCGCAACGCTGGTGGCAAAGCGGCTCCACGGCGTGAAACGAGCGGCGCTGGCCTCCGTCATACCGGGAATAAACGGGCAGTACATGCTGCTGGATCTGGGCGCTAACGTGGAGTGCCGGCCTGAGATGCTCTCGCAGTTCGGCCTGATGGGCAGCATATATATGGAGCGCGTCATGGGCGTCGCGTCGCCAAAGGTCGCGCTTATAAACATAGGCGCGGAGGAGACAAAGGGCCGCGACCTGCAGGTGGAGGCCTATCAGCTTATGAAGGCCGCGCCGTACAACTTTGTCGGCAATATCGAGCCGCGGGAGCTGCCCTTTGGCGGCTGCGACGTGGCGGTGGCCGACGGCTGGACGGGAAACATCGTGCTCAAGCTGACCGAGGGGCTGGGCTCCGGCTTTGGCAAGATGTTCAAGGCCATGCTCATGAAAAACGTGTTTACAAAGTTCGCGGCGCTGTTTTTGAAAAGCGGCCTGCGGGACTTTAAAAAGAAGCTGGATTACACCGAGGCGGGCGGCGCGCCGCTGCTGGGCATAGCGAGGCCGGTAATAAAGGCCCACGGCAGCAGCAACGCCACAGCCTTTAAAAATGCCGTCCGGCAGGCGAAGGCCTTTGTGGAGGGCGACGTGAACGGGGCCATAGCTAAGGGCCTTGAGGAAATGGGAGCAAAGGAGGACGAGAAATGAGCACGGAAAACTGGGAAGTGCCGGAGCGGCTGGAGAAAAACATAGGCTACAAGTTTAAAAACGGGAGGCTGCTACAGACCGCGCTGACCCACTCCTCCTACGCCAACGAGATGAAGGACAGGGCGGAGTGCAACGAGCGGCAGGAGTTTTTGGGCGACGCGGTTTTGAGCATCGTCGTTTCGGACTACATCTTTGCGAACTACAAGCACCTGCCGGAGGGCGAGCTGACAAAGCTGCGGGCCTCGCTGGTGTGCGAAAAGTCGCTTTGCCAGTTCTCGCGGGAGATGGAGCTGGGCGACTACCTGATGCTGGGGCATGGCGAGGAGCTGATGGGCGGACGCGAGCGCCCCTCCATTTTGGCGGATGCTTTCGAGGCGCTGCTGGCCGCCATATATCTTGACGGCGGGATAGAGCCGGCCCGCAAGCATGTGATGCGCTTTGTCAAGCCGGCGCTGGACGGGCTGGAGGAGGTCCCCTTTAAGGACTACAAGACCGCGCTGCAGGAGATCATACAGCAGAACCCCGAGGAGCGGCTTTATTACGCCCTTGCGCAGGAGAGCGGCCCCGACCACGACAAGCGTTTTGTGGTGGAGGTGCGCCTGAACAGCAACGTGATCGGCCGCGGCGAGGGCCGCAGCAAAAAGGTCGCGGAGCAGGCGGCGGCCCGGGAAGCGCTGGAGCTGATGGGCGAATGAAGCACGCCAACATCGCGTTTTTCGTACCCATGGCCGGGTGTCCGCACCGGTGCTCATTTTGCGACCAGACGCCCATAACCGGCGGAGCCCATGCGCCCACCCCTCAGGAGGTGGAAACGACGCTCTCCGACGCGCAAAAACGGCTGGCCGGGTGCGCCGACGCCACAGAGATCGCGTTTTTCGGCGGCAGCTTCACCATGATACCCCGCCCGCAGATGGAGGCTTTGCTGGCCCCGGCTTACGAATATGTAAAGCGGGGCGCGTTTTCGGGCATACGTTTGAGCACGAGGCCCGACGCCATAGATGAGGAAGTGCTCGCCGTGCTCAAAAATTACGGCGTCACCTCCATAGAGCTGGGCGCCCAGTCCAGCGACGACCGGGTGCTGGAAATGAACCGGCGGGGCCACAGCTTTGCGGCGACAAGGCGGGCGTCGGAGCTGATAAAATCGGCGGGCTTTTCGCTGGGGCTGCAGATGATGACAGGGCTTTACGGCGCAACGCCCGAAACGGACACAGGGACGGCCCATGATTTCGCCGCCCTTTCGCCGGACACCATGAGGATATACCCGGCGCTGGTGCTGGAGCGCACGGAGCTGGCGCGGCTCTGGCGGGACGGGGTATATACGCCCCAGACGCTGGAGGAGGCCGTTTCTCTCGCGGCCCGCCTGCTGGACATATTCGACCGGGCGAACATAAAGGTCATCAAGGTGGGCCTTCACGCCGAACGGGAGCTGGAGGGCGCGCTTTTGGCCGGGCCCTATCACCCGGCTTTTAGAGAGCTGTGCGACAGCCGCCGTTTGCGCGTGAAGGTGGACGAGCTGCTTTCCGGCCTGCCCGCGGGAAAATATACGCTGCGCGTCCCGCCGCCGCAGGTATCAAAGCTGGTCGGCCAGCACAGGGCGAACCTCGAATATTGGGCCGCGCGGGGCTGGGACGTGCATATAAAGCCCGGCGAAAGCATTGAACTGGAGACAGGAATCAGGAGTCATGAGAACGCGATAAAAGAAAACGGCAGACTCAGATGATAAATTCTCATTAACTTTTGAATAGGGTGTCCATCCGAAGGGTCTTAGGGGCAGCGGAATGCCCCCTTGAAGATTTACTCTAACTTTTGAAGCGGGCATCCGAAGGATAAATAAGGGCAATCGGAATGCCCTTATTTTAAATCTGTCGGCGTAGCCGACTCCTCTTAAAAATCAAACTTCTCAATTTCCGCGTATGCTTGATTTCAGCGAAGAAAGTGAACATATCTGAAATAAGTTAGTATTGTGTTTTAATAGGTGTCCGCTTCGCGGACGATTATAATCGGGGGCATTCCGCTGCCCCCGAGCCCCTTCGGGCGGCGCTCTCTCCATAAATTAGATAAAATTCTTTAGAAAGAGAGTTCCGTTGCCCTTATTTATCCTTCGGCCGAACGCCCCTATTTTAACGCTGTGAAATATTAAAATTCCTAATAACTTTTGAAGCGGGCGCCCGAAGGGTTTCAGGGGCAGCGGAATGCCCCTGATTAAAAATCCGTCGGAGACACCTCTTAATAGCGACTAGTGACTAGTGACTAACGACTAATGACTAACGACTAAGGACGTGACAGGTTGTACCTAAAATATCTGGATGTGACCGGGTTCAAATCCTTTCCGGACAAGACGCGGCTGACCTTTGGCCGTGGGCTCACCGCGGTGGTCGGCCCGAACGGCAGCGGAAAGAGCAATATAAGCGACGCCGTGCGCTGGGTGCTGGGCGAGCAGTCCACAAAGGCCTTGCGCGGCGCCAAAATGGAGGACGTTATTTTCAGCGGAACCGCGGCCCGGGCGGGTCACGGCTTTGCCGAGGTGCGCCTTACGCTGGATAACGCCGACCACGCCCTGCCTGTGGAGGCGGAGGAGATATCCATAACGCGGAAATATTACCGCACAGGCGAGAGCGAGTATAAAATAAACGACCGGGCCGCCCGGCTGAAGGACGTAAACGAGCTCTTTATGGACACCGGTCTTGGGCGCGACGGCTACTCCCTTATCGGGCAGGGCCGCATAGCCGAGATAGTCGGCGCAAAGTCCAAGGAGCGCCGGGAGATTTTTGAGGAGGCCGCCGGGATAAGCCGTTTCCGCTACCGCAAGGAGGAGGCCGAGCGCCATCTGGCGGCGGCGGACGAGAACCTTTTGCGGCTGCGCGACAACCTGGATATGCTGGAGGCGAGGGTGGGCCCCCTGCGGGAACAGTCCGAAAAGGCAAAGCAGTTTTTGGAGTATTCCGAGGAGAAAAAGGGGCTGGAAATATCCATCTGGATGCGCTCCCTGCGCCGGATAAAGAGCCAGCTACAGGAGCAAAGCGGCGAGATAGCCGGGTGCGAGGCCGAGTATGAGCGGCTGGACGCGGCCTATGGCGACGGCGAGGAGCGCATAAACGCGCTTTTTGAGCGGATGAACGGCGTCGGGGACCAGGTGGAGGCCCGGCGCGGCGACATATCGCGGTACGAGGCGGAGTCGGCGGAGGCGGCGTCCCGGGCCGCAGTATGTAAAAACGACATAGAGCACGGCGAAAACGAGCGCCGCCGCATAGAGGGCGAAATAGCCGAGCTTTCCTCAACGGGCAGCGAGACCGAGGCCGCCATAGGCCAGCGGAGAGCGGAGCTTGCCGCATGGGAGGGCGAGGCTGTCCGGCTGGAGGAAAAGCGCGCAAAGACCGAGGCCGACGCCGAAAGCCTTGCCGCCGAGGGAGCCGGGATAGATTCCCGCCGCGCCGCCGCAACCGAAGGGCTTGCAAAGACGGAGGCGGAGCTTGCCCATCTGGCGGCGGCGGAGGCGGCGGCCGCGTCGGAAGCGGAGCAGCTGGAGGCCCGTCTGGCCCAGCTCGATATGACCCAGAGCCAGAAGGCCGGCCTGCTGGCCCAGTATAAACAGGAGCTTTCCGATTGCCGGGAGCTTTTGGAGACGCTGGACGACAGGCTGGAGGGCCTTGCGAATACGCGAAACGGCATAGCGATGAAGGGCGGCCTTCGGAAAAAGGAGCTTGCGGAGCTGACCGAGCGCCGCGCGAAGCTCACCCGCGACGCCACCGCCGCCCGTGACCGGGCGAAGCTGCTGTCCGACCTTGAAAACAGCATGGAGGGCTTTGCCCAGAGCGTGCGTTTCGTGCTCGACAGGGCGCGCGCCGGCGCTTTGGGCGGCATTTTGGAGCCGGTGTCAAAGATAATCTCCGTGGACGCCGGTTACTCCCTGGCCATAGAGACGGCCGCCGGCGCCGCGCTGCAAAACGTGGTCACCGTGGATGAGGAGGCGGCCAAGCGCGCCATACGCATGTTAAAGGAGCGGAATCAGGGCCGCGTCACCTTCCTGCCGCTGACCTCCGTAAAAGGCTCCGCTTTAAATGAGCAGGGGCTGGAGGGCGCGGAGGGCTTTGTGGGCTACGCCTATAAACTCGCCCGCTATGACGCCAGGTACGACGGAGTTATAAAGAGCATACTCGGGCGCATAGTGGTGGCGGAGGAGCTGGACTCCGCCGTCGCCATAGCCAAACGCTTCGGCTACCGTTTCCGCGTCGTCACGCTGGACGGGCAGGTCGTGAACGCGGGCGGTTCGCTGACGGGCGGTTCGTCCGCGCGCTCGGCGGGGCTGCTCAGCCGGAGACAGGAGATAGACGAGCTGGCCGCAAAGGCCGCCGCGCTGGAAAAGACACTTGCCCAGACGGAGGGGGATTTTCGCCGGCTTTCCGAGGAGCTGTCCGCGCTTTCGGCGGACATGCTGGCCACGGAGAGCGAGCAGAAGGCCGCCGCCGAGGACAAAATACGCGCCGAGGGCGAACACAAGCGCCTGACCATGCAGCTGGCGGACGTTGTGGCGGCGGGCGAGGAAGCCGACCGCCAGCGCGCCGGAATAGACGAAAAGCTTGCCGCCGCAAAAACGAAGGCTGAAAACGCCGCCGCCGGCATGGAAAAGCTCCGGGCCGAAAGACAGAGCAGGCAGGAGCAGCTGGCCGCCATGGCGAAGGAAGCGGAGGCTTTGGCCGACCGCACAGTCGAAAACAAAGCCGCCGCCGGTGAACAGAGCCTTGCCGCCGCCATGCTGCAAAAGGATATGGAGGCCGCGCGCCTTGCCATAGCCCAGCTTTTGGAGAACAGCGCCGACCGGGAGGCCCGCATAGCCGCGTTCAAGGCGCAGATGGAGGTCACTTTGCGGGAGGGCGAGCGCCTTTCCGCCGAAATAAAGGCCGCCGAGGACAGGCGTGAAAAGCTCTCCGAGGACGTAAAGGCCGCCCAGCGCGACATTGAGACTATGTACGCCCGCCGCCGGGAGTTTGAGGCCGAAAGCACCAGGGAGCGCGCCGCCCAGAAGGAGACCGTCGCCCGCAGGGAGGAGGCCTCCGTCGCCCTGACAAAGAGCCGCGAGCGCCTCTCCGCCCTGCAAAAGGACTACGACGGGATAATCGGCCAGCTCTACGACGAGTACGAGATGACCTACTCCATGGCGGAGGCCGTGGCCGCGCCGGTGGAGGAGCCGCAGAAGATGAACCGCCGGCTTTCCGAGCTGCGGGCCAGGATAAAAGCCCTCGGCTCCGTCAACGTGGCCGCCATAGAGGAATATAAAGAGGTCAGCGGCAAGTACGAGTTTTTGAAGGCTCAGATAGGCGACGTGGAAAAGAGCCGGGACGAGCTGCGCGAACTGATAAGAAGCCTTACGGGACAGATGCGCACCATCTTCACCGACCGGTTCATCCAGATCGCGGGCCACTTCGCCATAGTTTTCCGGGAGCTGTTCGGCGGCGGCGAGGCAAAGCTGACCCTCTCCGACCCGGACGACGTGCTGGGCTCCGGCATAGATATCGACGTGCAGCCGCCGGGCAAAAAAATAACGAACCTTGCCTCGCTTTCAGGCGGAGAGCAGGCTTTTGTGGCCATAGCGATATATTTCGCGATAATGAAGGTCAGCCCGCCGCCCTTCTGCATACTGGACGAGATAGAGGCCGCGCTGGACGACGCCAACGTCAACCGCTACGCCGAATACCTTGTGCGGCTTTCCGACGCCACCCAGTTCATCGCCATAACCCACCGCCGGGGCACCATGGAGCACGCGGACAGGCTCTACGGCGTCACCATGCAGGAGGAGGGCGTTTCAAAGCTGCTGGAGCTTTCCCTTGACGAGGTGAAGGACAAGGCGTAGCCGTCGGGCAAAATACCCCGGCGCGCGGCGGATAAACGGTTTACTTTACATATTCGGGCCGTGTCTGCGCCGAGTGTGGCGTCAGGAGTCAGGGGTCAGGAGGCAGGAGACAGGAAAACGACAGACTAAGACGATAGATTTCCATTAACTTTTGAAGTTGGCCCGAAGGGTTTCAGGGGCAGCGGAATGCCCCTGAACAGAATCGTCGGAGCAGCCGACACCTCTTAAAAAGCAAACTTTTCAAATACCGCGCGGGTCAGCTTTCAGCGAAGACGGAGAGCACCCTTGAAGATTCTCTTTAATTTATAAAGTTGGCGCCCGAAGGGTATTATAGGGGCGATCGGAAAGCCCCTATTTATAAATCGTCCGCGAAGCGGACACAACTTAAAAAGCAAACTTATCAATTTACGCGTATGCTTGATTTCAGCGAAGAAAGTG
>CAYONL010000090.1:0-9004 GCA_964405305.1 uncultured Oscillospiraceae bacterium
TTGTGAAGATAGTGTTCATGTCCTTTATCATCTGGCCGAACTGCATCGTCTCCTGGAACAGGTTTTTGTCGGTGCACCAGACGTTGCCGTCCTTCACCGCCTTAAAGTCCGCCAGCAGCGAGTTTTTTGCGACAAGCTCGTCAAGGGAGGAAAGCCCGCCGTCTATGGTGCTGTTGTAGATAATAAAATCCGCGTCCTTGGCTACGGAATAGAACTGCTCCATCTCCAGCGTGACGGTGGAGGTGGCGGAGCCCGGGTCGCCAATGTCCTTAAAGATGTATTCTCCGCCCGCCAGCTCTATCATCTTCGACACGTAGTCGCCGGTTTTGCGGACTACCGCGCTGCCGGAGGAGCTGATGTAGAAGAAGGCGACGGTTTTGCCCGTGTCGGCGTCGGCGGGAACCTCATTTTTAAGGAACTCCACCTGCGCGTCAAAAAGGCGGGCGGCCTCCTCCTCCTTGTTTAACAGCGCGCCTACGACCTTTATCCACTCCGTTCGGCCCAGCGGGTGAGTCTCAAGGCTTGAAAGCTCCACCATCACGGGTATGCCCAGCTCCACAAGCTTCTCTTTGACCTCCGGCGTGTGGTTTATCATCGTGTTTTCAATGGCGAGGCCGCAGCCGCTGGAAAGCAGCAGCTCGTAGTCCGGCTCGCTGTATTTTCCGGCGAACAGCACGCTGCCGGACTCCATGGCCTTTTTCGCGTTCTCGTTGTACCAGCCCTCCGCCTTTGTGCCGGAAAGCTTTACCGCGCCCAGCTCGTCCAGCGCGTCGAACAGGCACATTACGGGCGTGGAGACGAGGTAGATGTTCCCAAGCGGCTGATAAAGCGGAGTTATGGAGCGGTCGATACCGTCGGGCAGGGCGGCCCCCTCCGGCACCACAAGAAAGCGGTCGCCGGTGGAGAGGGTTATCAGCTTGTAGCCGCCGTCATAGTAATCCACGGCGAAGTTTGTCGCGTAGGCGACCTCCATGCTGGATACGGGCTGCCATCCGTTGCCCAGCGGGTCGTTTTCGCCGCCGCCGGAATTGGCGCAGCCGGAAAAGCAGCCCCATAAAATGCAAAGCGCCGCCAGCGCTGAAATAAGTTTTTTCATTTTATTTTCCTCCAATGGGCGTATAGAGCGGCCGCGCCGTCCGCCAGTCGGGCGAAGTTCGGCGGCGCTCTTATAATATGTAATATAAAAGAACCGGCAGGAAAGGCCCGCGGCCCCTCGCTCACTCGTAAAGCTCTTTCCGGCGCAGGGCGGGGTAGTAGCGGGCGGCCATGGAGGCGGAGGCGCGGTATTTCTCCACCACGCCCGGACAAAGCTCCACGGCGGCAAAGCTCTCCGCGCCGCTGCTGTCCTCATATATCGTCTCGCCGTCCAGCCCGGCGGCAAAAAGCCCGCCCGAAAAGCGCGCGCCGTCCTCCCTTTCGCCGCAAAGCCCGCAGCAGAGCATAAAGACCCGGTTGTCGTAGGCGCGGGCGGGAATGTACTTTTTCCAAAGGCCGGTTCGGTCGGCTGGGGAGGAGCCGGAGGCGTAGGGCGCAAACACGATTTCCGCTCCACGCAGGGACAGAGTTTGTGTTATATCGGGAAAATGCGTCTCGGCGCAAAGCTCTATCCCCACGGTGGCGCAGGACAGCGCAAAGACCGGAAGGCTGTCTCCGGCGGCAAAATACGCCCGTTCACCCATGGCCGGGTGCGTCTTGCGGTAGACCTTTAGCCCGCCTGCGGTGAAAACGCCCTGGGTCATATAGAGCGCGCCGCCCAGCCTTTCCTCAAAGCCCGCGATAATGTCGATGCCCAGCCGTTCGGCGGCACAAAGCAGCTTTTTAAGACGGCTGTCGTCAAGGCAGAGCGCGCGCTCCTGTGCCAGCGCCGGGAAATAGCCGGTGATCGCTCCCTCGGGAAAGCATATGACACGACACCCAATCCCGGCGGCCCTTTCCGCGTAGGCGATGCACTTTGCGGTGTTCAGGTCCGCGTCGGCGCAGCAGGGCAGGGACACCAGGGCCGCCCTCATGGCTTTCCGGCCTCCGAACCCTTTCGCGCCGCCAGCTTTAAAATGAGCGGCAGCTTTTCGCGTATGTGGCCGCAGCCCGCCGCCGTGTGTGGAAGGGAGCAGGCGACGCAGGTCTTTACGCCGCTTTTTGTGTAGCCGAAGTTGCCGCCGCACTCCTCGCCCAGCGCGTAGAGAGGGCAGTAGCAGAACAGGCAGTTGAAGCTGTCCGGGTCGTCGGTTTTGTGACAGGGGAAGTATTCGCACAGCGTGTTTTGAAAAAAGTTGGCGCAGTTTCGTTCCATTCGTTTGCCTTTCAGTTTCTTGTAATAAGGTACATAAGCGCGTTGACTATGGCGGCGGCCACGTTGCTGCCGCCCTTGCGCCCGCGGGCAACTATGCAGGGAACGCCGGAAGCTATGATAAGCTCCTTTGCCGGAACGACGTTCACAAACCCCACAGGCACGCCGATAATAAGCGCGGGGGAGAGCCTGCCCTCCTCCATCAGCTCGTAAAGCCGGACAAGGGCGGTGGGCGCGTTGCCTATGGCGAAGATGAGCGGGCCGGTGAGGCCGGCGGCCTTGTCCATGGAGGCGGAGGCCCGCGTGGAGCCGTTTTTCTTTGCCGCGGCGGCCACCTCCCCGTCGCCCATAAAGCAGAGGGCCTTGCCGCCGAGCTTTTCCAGCGCCGGTTTGTTTATGCCGGAAAGCGCCATAGTGGTGTCGGTGACGACGGTGGCGCCGGACCCGAGCGCCGCCAGAGCCTTTTCCAAAACGCCCTCGGAAAACCAGAGCGTGTCGGCGTAGTCGAAGTCCGCCGTGGTGTGGATGACGCGCTTTATTATGGGAGCCAGCGCCGGGTCGATGGGGTGGGGCAGCTCGCTTTCAATTATGGCGAAGCTGCGGCGCTCTATGTCCTCCGGCAGCACGTTTTCAAGTTCGATCTTCATATTCCGTCCTCCAAAATGCGGTAGATAAGCTCCATGTCAAGGCTTGAGCGCACTCCCTCCGCCAAAAGGTCGTACTGGCGCTCCCGGTATTCGCGCAGGTCGAAGGCCGGAGCGGAGAGCGAAACGCCCTTTTTCGCGGCCAATGCGCCCAGCACGGCTTCACGGCAGGCGGCCGTATCGAAAAAGCCGTGCAGATAGCTGCCGTATACGTTGCCCGACTGACAGCCGTCGTAAAGGCCGTTGTCGAGCCTTATCATATTTTCCGCGCCCTCGTCGAGCGAGGTGGCGCCCATATGTATCTCGTAGCCCTCCAGCTCCGCGCCGGTAAGGCCTGACAGTACGCCGCCCGACTTTATCACACGGCCCGTTACCCTTGTGCGGTGCTTTTCGGCGGCGAACTCCGTCGCTATGGGCAAAAGGCCCAGCCCGGCCACCTCGCCGCCGCCCTCCGCTCCCTCAAGGTCGGAGATGCGCCGCCCCAGCATCTGGTAGCCGCCGCATATGCCGATGAGCGCCGTGCCGCCTGAGACGAGCTTTTTTATCGCCGCCTCCAGCCCGCACTGGCGCAGCCACAAAAGGTCGGAGATGGTGCTTTTTGTGCCCGGAAGGATTATGAGGTCGGGGTGCCCCAGCTCCGACGGCTCCCTTATGTACCGGACGGCGACGCCGGGCGTGGCCTCCAGCGCGGCGAAATCGGTGAAGTTCGATATGCGCGGCAGGCGGGCCACGGCTATGTCTATCAGCGCGTCGGAGGGCCTGTGCGTCATGCGCTCGGAGAGGCTGTCCTCGTCGTCTATGTCCACACTGAGCATGGGCACGACGCCGGCCACGGGCTTTCCGGTCAGCTCCTCCAGCATTTTTACGCCGGGCGTCAGCAGCGAGACGTCGCCCCGGAACTTATTTATGATCGTCGCCTTGACGATATTCTGCTCCTCCGGCGCAAGCAGGCCGATGGTGCCGTAAAGCTGGGCGAAAACGCCGCCCCGGTCTATGTCGCCGGCCAAAAGCACGGGCGCTCCCGCCAGCTTCGCCATGCCCATGTTCACAAAGTCGCCCTCTTGCAGGTTTATCTCCGCCGGGCTGCCCGCTCCCTCGATGACCACCACGTCGCTTTCGGCGGCAAGGGAGCTGTACGCCTCCATTATTTTAGGCACGAGCGTGTGCTTCATTTCGTAGTAGGCCGCCGCGCCCATGTTGCCCAGCACCTCGCCCAAAACGATGACCTGGGAGCCCATGTTCGTAACGGGCTTTAGCAGGATCGGGTTCATGCGCACCTCCGGCTCCACACCGGCGGCCTCGGCCTGCACCACCTGGGCGCGGCCCATCTCCAGCCCCTCGCGGGTTATGAAGGAGTTGAGCGCCATGTTCTGGCTTTTAAACGGGGCCACGCGCAGACCGTCCTGCTTAAAAATGCGGCAAAGTCCCGCGCAGAGCAGGCTTTTGCCGGCGTTGGACATGGTGCCCTGCACCATAATAGCCTTTGTCATATCGCACCTCGAACTCCGGCTTTTGCGGCCGGTGATTTTTATTTATAAGCGGCGGCCTTTTTTACAAAGTTTTCCGCAAAGGCTGGGCAGGCCGGGAAATACAGGTGCGGAAAGCCCGCGTAAAGCGTTTCGCTCCCGTGGCAGCAGGGGTAGGGCGCGCCGCCGGAGGCCTTTTGCGCGGAAAAGTCGGAGCCGTTGTTTTCGCTCTCGTAAAAGTGGAACTCGTGCACCCGGGCGCTCTGTCCGGATTTGCACAGCAGGTTGTCCCGCTGGGCCGTAACGGTTGCGTAGCCAAAGCGCCGCAGATGGTCGGTCTTATAGGCCTTTCCGGGAATTACGCCGGCCATGGGCGCGCCCTCCAGCTCGTCGTGCAGATACATGAAGCCGCCGCACTCCGCTATGGTGGGCAGGCCGCCCAAGACCGCGTCCCGTATGGCGTTTAGCATCGCTTTGTTCGTGGCAAGCTCCGCCGTATGCAGCTCCGGGTACCCGCCCGGAAGATACAGCCCCTTCGCGCCCTCCGGCGGCGCGCCGTCATGGAGAGGGGAGAAGAAGCGCAGCTCGCAGCCCAGCGCTTCCAGCAGCTCCAAATTCTCCTGATAGAGGAAGCAAAAGGCCTCGTCCCGCGCCACGGCTATGCGGACGGGACCGGCGGCCGGTTTCGGCGGCGCGGCGTAAGGAAGCGGAGGGGCCTTCGCGGCGAGGGTGAGCAGGGCGTCGATGTCTATGTTTTTTTCGGCCGCGCCGCCCATTTTTTCAATTATCGTTTCAATGTTCTCTATCTCGTCGGCGGTTATAAGGCCCAGGTGCCGGCTCCCGATGGCCGCGGCACTGTCGGAGGGAAGAAAGCCCAGCGGCTCCACGTGGGCGGCCCGAGCTATCTCGGCAAGGCCACGGTACGTCATGGGCGAGACGCCGTTAAATATGACGCCCTGTATCCCGCTTTCGGGCCTAAAATCCTTAAAGCCGCGCAGTATCGCTCCGGCGGAGGTGTACATGCCCCGGGCGTCCACCACCAGCACCACGGGCGTTTCGGTGGCGCGAGCTGTGTCATAGGCGCCGCACCGGCCCTCCGTACCTATCCCGTCGTAGTAGCCCATGACGCCCTCTATGACCGAAAGCGTGCCCGCCGCCCCTGAAACCATGGCGCGAAGCTGCTCCCTGTCCGAAAAAAAGCTGTCCAGATTGTGGGAGGGCAGGCCCAGCGCCCGGCGGTGGAACATGGGGTCGATGTAGTCCGGCCCGCACTTGAAGGCCGAGAGAGGAACGCCGCGCCGCCGCAGAGCCGAAAGCAGGGCGGTGGTCACGGTGGTCTTACCGCAGCCGGAGTGGGTCCCGGCGATCAGAATACGGTCATTCATGGGCAGCTCCTCCGCTTATAATATATATCGGGTTTTGCGCCGTCATCAGGTGCAGGCCGCCCGCCTCCTTCGCCCGGGCCGCCGAAAGCTGGAGGACCTCGGCGCGAAGCCCGTTTTCCGCGAAGGCCGCCAGCGCCGCCCCCACGCTTTCCAGCGCTATGGCGTTGACGGTTATCCGGACGGCGGGGTTCTTTTTTAGGGCGGCGGCAAATATCCCGGCCATGCTCCCGCCGCTTCCGCCGACAAAAACCGCGTTTGGCGCGGGAAGCTCCAAAAGGGCCTCCGGCGCGGCTCCCTCAATGGGAACGATGTTTCCCAGGTGGAACCGGCGCGCGTTTTCAAGGACAAGGCGAAGCGCCTCCTCGCTTTTATCTATAGCATAGACCTTTCCGCGCCAGGCTGCAAGGGCCATCTCCACGGTGACGGAGCCGGTTCCCGCGCCCACGTCCCAACAGGTGAAGTCCGGCGCTATGGCAAGCGCGCTCATGGATACGGCCCGCACCTCCGCCTTCGTCATGGGCACGCCGCCGCGAATAAATTCCTCGTCCGCTATCCCGGCGCGCGCCCTGTCGTCCGGCGCGGTGTTTTCTATGAGCAGCACGGAGAGGGAGCCGGGAGCGTTTTCGGAAAGCTCCGAGGGAGTGGCGTCGTATACCCGCTCGTTTTCGGAGCCAAGCTCCGTTCCCACGTGTACGGTAAGCCCGCCGAAGCCCGCCGTGCAAAGCCCGCCCATCAGCTCGGGCACGTTGCCGCCGGTCAGCGCGAAGGTCAGGGCGTTTCGCCGCACGCAGTCCGCAAGGTTAGCGCTCCGCCCGTGGCAGCTGACGATGGCCGCGCCCTGCCACGGCAGGCCGAGCTTCGCCGAGAGGTAGCATAGGGACGATATGCCGGGCAATAGCCTTGTCTCAAAGTCGGGAAACGCGCCCGCGAGCTTTCCCGCCGCGCTGAAAAAACCTGTGTCGCCCGAAACGAGCACGGCGGCGTTTTCAAAGCCACCCTCAAGCACGGCCCGGCGCACCCCCGCGGGCGAATACTCCGGGAAAGAGGGCTTGCCAAGGCTCGCGTACATTGCGAGCATCCGCGGCGCGCCAAAAAGCGCCTCCGCGCGCTCTATGGCGGCAAGGCCCTCGCCGGTCACCGTGGCGGGGCCCATGCCCACGCCGACAACGGTTATCTTTTTCATAGGCCGCCCTCCTCTATCAGCTTTTTGAGCACGGAGACGGTGACGCCGTGCTCATCCTTTGGCCGGACGATGACGGCGGTGCTCATGCCGCAGCGCTTTGCCGCGGCCAGCTTTTCCGGAAAGCCGCCGGCGGCGCCCGTCTCCTTTGTAACAAGTATATCCGCGCCCGCCGCCTTAAACATGGCCGCGTTCAGCTCCTCCGAAAACGGCCCCTGCATACATATAATGTGTTTCGCGGGAAAGCCCGCGTCAAGGCAGGCGGCAAGGCTTTCAAGTCTCGGCAGCACCCGTAGCCACACCCGGTCAAAGGCGCCGGGGACAGCCGCAAGCGCGGCGGCCTCCTTGGCCCCAAGGGTGGAAAAGATCACGCCGGGGCGCCCGTCCAGCCAGGGGATAAGCTCCTCAAGGCTTCCGAAGGGCGTAAAGCCCTCGCCGGCGGCGCGCTCCCGCACCACCCGCAGATATTTGATTCCGGCGCTCCCGCAGGCGGCGCGCAGGTTGCGGCTGACCTCCTCGGCGTAGGGGTGGGTCGCGTCTATCACGGCGCGGGGGGCCTCTTGGGCCATAAGCGCCGCCATGCCGCCCTCATCCAGCGCGCCGCGCCGCACCCGCAGCCCGCCGCCCGGCTCCAGCAGCGACTCGCCGTACTCCGTGGCGACGGAGACAAGGGCGGGTACGCCGCGCTCCCGCAGGGCTTCGGCCAGCTCGCGTCCCTCCGCCGTACCTCCGAAAAGCAGCACGTCAGCCAAGGCGGTACCCCCTGGGTGTGACCAGACGCCCGCCCAGGAGCTTTGTCCGGGAGTTTCCGACAAACACGGTGGTGAACATGTCCACGTCGGCGTTTTTAAGCTCGGAAAGCGGCATGATGCGGCTGGCTTCGCCCGCCCGCCCAATGTTTTGAACGGTGCCGCAGAGGGTGTCCGGCGACTTGTGCCTCATAAGAATATCGCAGGCGCGGGAGAGGTAGTCGTGGCGCTTGACGCTGGAGGGGTTGTATATGGCCACGCAGAAGTCGCCCATGGCCGCGCATTCCAGCCGCTTTTCTATAAGCTCCCACGGGGTGAGCAGGTCGGACAGGCTGATGACCGCAAAGTCGTGGGTGAGCGGCGCGCCCAGTACAGCCGAGCCGGAAAGCGCCGCCGTAACACCGGGCAGCACCTCCACCGTGACCTCCGGGAAATCCTCCGCCAGCTCTAAAACAAGCCCCGCCATGCCGTAAACTCCGGCGTCGCCGCTGCACACCATGGCAACGGTTTTGCCCTCGTTCGCGGTCTCCAGCGCCTTTTGGCAGCGCTCCACCTCGTGCAGCATGGGCGTGTCGATAACAGGTTTTTCCGGGAAAAGCGGCCGCACAAGCTCTATGTATTTTGAGTAGCCCGCTATCACGTCGGAATTTTCCAGCGCGGCGCGACAGGCTATCGTCATCTGCGCAGGGTCGCCGGGGCCTATTCCGGCCACATATAATTTTTTCATATTTTACTCCTTTCAGCCAAAGCGCACGGTGAACGGCTCTATGGCCAGCGCCATGGTTATGCCGCCGCCCGCGTCCTTGCCGGTGAGCAGACGGCCTTTCTCGCCGCTGCCCTTTGCCGCCGCCCGTTCGCAGACGTTGTCCACGCCGGTGACGGATCTTACAAAGGGCGACCCGGCAAAGTTGCCCGGCACGGCGGCCAGCTCCACCGCCGAATAGGTGACAAAGGGCAGCCTGTGGCGAAGGCAGAACTCCAAGATGCCCGGCTCGCCCGCCTTCATGTCGATGCTGCAAACCTGCTTTACGGCTATGGGCATACAGTTGGCCTTTTTAAGCACCTGGGCGAAGGCGTCCTCCAGCGCGTCGGCGGAGATGCCCTTTTTGCAGCCCACGCCCAGCGTTACCACAGGCGGGACGAGGCGCAGCGCCTCCGACTGCCCTCTGGTGCGGTAGGTGACCAGCACGTCGTACTGGCCGTCGGAAAACTCCATGCCGGGAGGAAGCGCCCCCTCCACCGGGAAAAGGCTTTTAAAGCGCACCGTCTCGCCCGCCAGAAAGCGCGCGGATA
>CAYONL010000091.1:0-8949 GCA_964405305.1 uncultured Oscillospiraceae bacterium
TCACTAACTTATGAAGCGGGCACCCGAAGGGGTCTAAGGGGGCAATCGGAATGCCCCCTTGAAGATTCGCACCAACTTATGAAGTTGGCGTCCAGCCGAAGGGGTCTAAGGGGGCGACCGGAAAGCCCCCTTGAAAAAGCCAGTTTTATTAAAAAGCGGATTTTTAAATTTCCGCACAGTATAATTTTCATTAAGAAATAATCAGCGGTATCCGTCAGAAAAACATGGAAAGGAGGTCATGGCCATGGCGTACACCGACAACGTGCTGTTTGGCATGGAGCTGCCCTACAGCCTTGAGGCGGAACAGAGCGTGCTCGGCGCCGTGCTGGTGGAGCCGGCCGTGCTGGCTGGACTTATGGAGAAGCTGCGGCCGGAGTGCTTTTACCGCCCGCAGCACAGGGATATTTTCGCCATAATGACCTCCATGTTCACGGCGGGCGACCCTGTGGACTTTGTGACGCTGCTGGAGCAGGTGCGGGCCGAGGGAGTGTTCCCCAGCGAAAACGACGCCAAGGTTTATTTTGCGCACCTGATGGAGATAGTGCCCACCGTGCGCAACCTTGACGCCTATGTGGACATAATACTTGATAAACAGCTGACCCGGAATCTTATGCAGACGGCGGGCGGCATTATAGACGAGGCCAGAGCGGGGGCCGAGGAGGGCCGCCTGCTGCTGGATTCCGCCGAACAGCAGATATATGACATAAGGCAGGGGCGGGACGCCAAGGGCCTTGTGCCGGTGGGCGAGGTGATTTTGGAGACCTATGACAGGCTTCAAAAGCTCTCCGGCGAGGACAGGGAGAAGTATATGGGCCTCAGGACCGACTACTCCGCCCTGGACAACCTGATAACCGGCTTCAACAGGACCGACCTTGTTATTTTGGCGGCCCGCCCCGGCATGGGCAAGACGAGCTTTGCCCTCAATATCGCGACAAACGTGGCCCAGCGCCATAACAAGAAGGTCGCCGTCTTTTCGCTTGAGATGAGCAAGGAGCAGATCGTCTCCCGTATGCTCTCCGGCGAGGCGCAGGTGGAAAGCCGCCTGCTGCGGGACGGAAACCTGTCGACCGGCGACTGGCAGCGGCTGGCCGAGGCGTCGCAGATACTTTCAAAAAGCCCCATACTTGTGGACGACACCGCCGGCGTGACCATAACCGAGATAAAGGCGCGCCTTCGCCGGGTAAAGGATCTGGAGCTTGTGATAATCGACTATTTGCAGCTCATGAGCTCCGGCAGAAGGACCGAGAACCGCGTTCAGGAGGTCAGCGAGATGACCCGTTCCCTAAAGCTGATGGCCAAGGAGCTGAACGTGCCGGTGCTCGTGCTCAGCCAGCTCTCCCGCGCCGTGGAAAGCCGCACGAGGGAGCAGCGGCGGCCCATGCTGTCCGACCTGCGGGAATCCGGCTCCATAGAGCAGGACGCCGACATAGTTATGTTCCTGTACAGGGAGTCATATTACGACAGGGACGACCCCTCGGCCCCCATGCCGGAGCAGGACACCGCCGAATGTATAGTGGCCAAGAACCGCCACGGCGAGACGGGCACGGCCAAGCTCCGCTGGGACGGGCAGTTCACCCGTTTCTACACGCTGGACAGCTACCATGCGGAGTGATGGCATGGGCCAGCACCCGGAGATGAGCATTGACCGGGTGGCGGCCACGATGGAAAAATACAATATGCTCGGCGGTGCGGACGCCGTGCTCGCGGGAGTTTCGGGCGGGTGCGACTCCACCTCGCTTTTGCACATCCTCTCATTTTTGAGCACGCGCATGGGCTTTCGGCTGGAGGCCGCCCACATAAACCACCACCTGCGCGGGGACGAGAGCGACCGGGACCGAGATTTCGTCGTCTCCATGTGCCGGGAGTACGGGATAAAGCTCCACGTGCTGGAGGCGGATGTGGCGGGCTGGGCCGGTGAGCACCATGTTTCGCTGGAACAGGCCGGGCGGGATATCCGCTATGACTTTTTTGAGCACGAGGCGGAAAAGATCGGCGGGCGCGTTCGTATAGCCACGGCCCACACGCTGTCCGACTCGGCGGAGACCTTTCTTTTCAATATGGCGAGGGGCACGACCATAGCGGGCCTGTGCGGTATACCGCCGGTGCGGGGAAACATAATCCGCCCGCTTATAGAGACGACGAGGCAGGAGCTGGAGCGGTTCTGCGCCGAGGGCGGCATAGCCTACGTGACCGACAGCACGAACCTCACCGACGACTACGCCCGCAACCGTCTGCGCCACAACGCCGTGCCCGCCCTGCTGGAGGTGAACCCCTCCTTCGAGCGGGCCTTCGCCAGGCTGACGGCCTCGCTTTCGGCGGACAGGGACTGTCTGGACGCGCTGGCGGCGGCGGCGCTGGAGGGGGCGGAGCTTCCCGACGGCGGGTACGACGGCAAAAAGCTGGCCCCGCTGCACCCGGCGATAAAGATGCGGGCGGCGGCGGCGCTGCTGGAAAAGTTCGGCTTTTTGTGCGACTACGCCCGGACGGAGTGGGTGTGCGAAAGATTTGGCGGCGAGGACTTTAAAATAGAGCTTGCCCGCGACCGGTACTTTGTCCAGCGGGACGGCGCGCTTTGTGCCGAGACAAAGGCGGGGGCCGCCCGGGAGCTTTTGGAAACCGGGCTTCGGCCGGGTGAAAACAGGCTTTCCGACGGCAGAATATTGCAGGCGCGGCCTTTTTTGCCCAAAAAACAGGAATTTTCAGAAAAAGTTTACCGTTCAGTATTAAAAAACACGCTGGACCGTGATAATATAAAAGGTATTCTAACCATACGCTCCCGAAAAGAGGGGGACAGGATCAATTTTGGCGGGGCCACGCGGACGCTGAAAAAGCTGTTTTGCGAGGCGGGCATACCGGTGGAAGCGCGCGGAGAGATCGCCGTCGTTGCGGACGGGGACGGCCCGGTCTGGGTCGAGGGCTTTGGCGCGGCAAAAAGAGCCGCCGCCGGGCCGGAGACACAAAACGCGTTCCTTATAAAAATAACAGGCGACGTTTCGGAGGGTGAAGCAAAATGATGAAGGACGACATGGCGGAGGTGCTTATTCCTGAAAAGGAAATCGCCAAAGCCGTTGCAAAGCTCGGCAAGCAGATAAGCCGCGACTACGAGGGCAAGGATCTCATCATGGTCAGCGTGCTCAAAGGCTCGGTGGTGTTTATGGCGGACCTTATGCGCCACATAACAATACCCTGCTCCATAGACTTTATGTCGGTTTCAAGCTACGGCGCGGGAACAAAAACAAGCGGCGTCGTAAAGATTGTGAAGGATCTGGACGCCCAGCTTGCGGGCCGCCACCTGCTGATAATTGAGGACATACTGGACAGCGGGCTGACTCTTTCCTACCTTTCCAAAATGCTCCGGGACAGGGGCGCGGAATCCATACGCATAGCCACCCTTCTGGACAAGCCGGACAGGCGGCAGGCCAACATAAAGGCGGACTATTTCTGCTTCTCGGTGCCGGACAAGTTTGTTGTGGGCTACGGCCTTGACTACGACGAAAAGTACCGCAACCTGCCCTTCGTCGGCGTGCTGAAACCGGAAATATATATGAAATGACGCATAGCGGCGAGTTCGCAATGCATAATTGAATAAGAGCGGAAAAACGGAACAAATTTACGCATTTTGCATTCTGCATAGTGCATTACTACAGGAGCTGATTCTTTGAACAAAAAACTGCGCGGGATACTTGCATACGCCGCCATGCTGATGCTTATGGTGTTCGCGGCCTCGTTTCTACTAAGCATGAACGGCGAGAAAGTAAAAACATACAAATATTACGAGATACTGGACTACTTCGAGCAGGGCAAGGTGACGGAGTACACGCTGGATCTCGGCAGCGGCGACCTCACTTTTAAAGCGGAGGGCGCGACGGAGGAGATAAAGTACACGGTGCCCAACGTCTCCGTGTTCATCAGCGACCTGCAAAGCATAGCGGAGCGTTACCCGGACAGGAGCCTGACCCAGATGAAGCCGGACTACCTGCCCATAGAGGAGACGCCGTGGTGGATCTCTCTGCTGCCGACGCTTTTGCTGATGGCGGGCATGGGCGTGTTCCTGTTCCTCATGATGAGGCAGGCAAACGGCGGCGGCGGCGCTATGAGCTTCGCCAAGGCCAAATACAGGTCCGCCGAGGACGCCGTGAGAACCACCTTTGCCGACGTGGCCGGCTGTAAAGAGGAGAAGGAGGAGCTGGAGGAGATAGTGGACTTCCTCAAGGCTCCGGGCCAGTTCAACGCGTTGGGCGCGCGTATACCCAAGGGCGTGCTGCTGGTGGGCCCTCCCGGAACAGGTAAGACGCTGCTGGCAAAGGCTGTGGCCGGAGAGGCGGGAGTTCCGTTCTTCTCAATTTCGGGTTCCGATTTTGTGGAGATGTTTGTGGGCGTGGGCGCTTCCCGCGTGCGCGACCTGTTTGAACAGGCAAAAAAGAACGCCCCAGCCATAGTTTTCATAGACGAGATAGACGCTGTCGGCCGGCACAGAGGCGCTGGTCTGGGCGGCGGCCACGATGAGCGGGAGCAGACCCTGAACCAGCTTTTGGTGGAGATGGATGGCTTCGGCGCGAACACGGGCATAATAGTCATAGCGGCCACAAACCGCCGCGACATACTTGACCCCGCGCTGCTGAGGCCGGGCCGCTTTGACCGTCAGGTGGTGGTGAGCTACCCGGACGTCAAGGGCCGCGAGGAGATACTGAAGGTGCACACCCGCGCCAAGCCTTTGGGGCCGGATGTGGATCTTTCGGTCATAGCCAAGACGACGGCGGGCTTTACCGGCGCCGACCTTGAAAACCTGACGAACGAGGCCGCGCTGCTGGCCGCGAAACGCAAAAAGAAAGCCATAACCATGTCCGAGATAGAGGAAGCCACAATAAAGGTCGTTGCGGGGCCGGAAAAACGCTCCCACAAGGTGACGGAGAAGGACAAGCGGCTGACGGCCTTCCATGAGGCGGGCCACGCGGTGGTGACCTTCTACTGCAAGACCCAGGACCCGGTGCACGAGATATCCATAGTTCCGAGGGGCGGCGCGGGCGGCTTCACCATGAGCCTTCCGACGGAGGACCGCGATTTTGTGACAAAGCGGTTCATGCAGGAGGAGATAGTGACGCTGCTGGGCGGGCGTGTGGCGGAGAAGCTGGTCATGGACGACATATCCACCGGCGCCTCCAACGACATCGAGCGGGCCACGGAGCTTGCGCGAAACATGGTCATGCGCTACGGTTTCAGCGAAAAGCTGGGGCCTGTGGTCTACGGCAACGACGAAAACGAGATATTCCTTGGCCGCGATCTGACCAGCAACCGCAACTACAGCGAGAACGTGGCGGCGGAGATAGATACCGAGATCCGCGAGATGATAGACGACGCCTATGAGCGCGCCCGTGAGATTTTGGAGCTGCACCGCGACCAGCTTGACATGATAGCGGCCCGCCTGATGGAGCGCGAAAAGATACAGGGCGAGGAGTTCCGTCGGATAATGTGCGGGGAACCGCTGGACGAGCCGAAAAAGGTTTCTCAGCTTGAGAAGCCGGAGGAGGCGCCGGCGGCCGACGTCATCGTGCCCGGAACGGCGCAGCCCGCCACAGAGTAATAAAAACTGCGCGAGCAGCATTTGCCGCGCCGGAGGGCTTTCCGCAGAGAGAGCCAGCCGGCGCGGTTTTTCGTTTATATGGGCGAGCGTCAGGTTCCTAAGTGCCGGGAGGACAGCAAAGCGTGCGCGGGACGGGTGGGCAGTTTGCGCGGACAAGGGTGAGCGCCGTGTTCCGGAGTGCCGGGCGGACAGCAGGCTTGTGCGGAACGGTCGGGCAGTTTGCGCTTATAAGGGCGAGCGTCAGGTTCCTAAGTGCCGGGCGGACAGCAGGCTTGTGCGAAATGGTCGGGCAGTTTGCGTTTGCAGAGGGGAGCACGCTAAAAAATAATTGCCCGAAAAAGATGAAAAAACCCTTGACCTTTACGTAACGTAATGGTTTATATTGTACTCAACGGGAGGCGAGCGGATGGAATACACAGTAAAAAAACTGGCGGAGCTGGCGGGCGTTACGGCGCGGACGCTGCGCTTTTATGACGAGGCGGGCCTGCTTTCTCCATCGCGGACGACCGACGCGGGCTACCGCATATATGGCCCAGCCCAGGTGGACCGGCTGCAGCAGATACTGTTTTACCGGGAGCTGGGTATGCCGCTGGAGGACATAAGGAGCGCGCTGGGTTCGCCGGAGTACGACCGCGCCGCCGTGCTAAAGCGGCATCTGGTCGTGCTCAAAGTGCAGCGGACGCGGCTGGACACCCTGATCGCCACCGTGGAAAAAACCATTTTATCACAGGAGGGAAAGCTTCAAATGAGCGACAAAGAGAAGTTCGAGGGCTTTAAAAAACAGGCCGTGGACGAGAACGAGCAAAAATACGGCGAGGAGATACGCCGGAAGTACGGAGATGAGGCGGTGGACGCTTCCAACGCGAAGATGATGGGCCTTACGCCCGAAAAATACGAGAGACTGCAGACGGTGACGGCGGAGATAAGCGAAAAGCTTGAGCACGCGGTGACGGCTGGCCTTGCGCCGGATTCGCCGGAGGCCGCCGAGATAGTTCGCCTGCACAGGGAGATGCTGATGTTCACCTGGACAAAGTATACAAGGGAGGCGCATATGGGCCTTGGCGAGATGTATGTGGCGGACGAGCGCTTCACCGCCTACTACGACAAAAATGTGCCGGGCTGCGCCGCCTTCCTGCGCGACGCGATAAAGCAAAACGCCTGACGGCATACAGCCTTGCGAATAATGCGAACCGCCGCGTCTGACAGCTTTCGGGAGGGAAAGCTGACGGGCGCGGTATTTTTGAGCATGAAAAAATAAAAATCCGGCAGACCCGAATTTTGGCGGGCCTGCCGGTAAAGCTTTATTTTGCTTGGGACGGGTTACAGGAACTTCACCGCCGTGCCGTAGGCCATGACCTCGGCGGCGCCCTGCATTATGGCGGCGGAGGCGTAGCGGATGTTGACCACGGCGTCGGCGCCCATGGCTTCGGCCTCCTCGGCCATACGCTTTGTGGCAAGGGCGCGGGCGTCGTTCATCATCTCGTTGTAGGCCTTGAGCTCGCCGCCCACAAGAGTTTTAAACCCCTGGGTTATGTCGCGGCCCACGTTGCGGCACTGGATGGTGCTGCCCTTTACAAGGCCCAGCATGTCCAGCTTTTTGCCCTCTATGTAATCAGTATTTACTAAGATCATCTTCTTCTCCGCTCCTTATCTCGTTATATCTTTCAATAAACATCCAAATCGAAACGAAGGACAGCCCCAGAGCTATCACTCCGCCGATTATCCGTCCCCATACGGGCATATCCGGTATATACACCGTCAGCAGCAGCCCGTAAAAGATCAGGTAGGCAAGCGATATGACCGTTACGATTATCGGCGCTATCAGTTTTTTGATCTTCATCAGTCGTCCGGCCCCGCGGGGTCGGAAACGCCCCCCTTGTGTTTTTTAACGGCCTCGGTCAACAGGTACTCTATCTGGCCGTTGAGGGAGCGGAAGTCGTCCTCCGCCCAGCGCGCCACCTCCCGCCAAAGCGTGGGGGAGAGCCTGAGCAGTATCTGTTTTTTACCGGCCTCGGTTTCGTTTTTATCCGGCGTACCGTTCACCTCCCGCCGCTTTGCCGACCGGCGCCGCGTTAATAGATTGAGCCGCCGTTCACTATGGGCTGCGCGTCCTTGTTGCCGCAGAGCACCACCAGCAGGTTTGAGACCATCTGCGCCTTGCGCTCCTCGTCCAGCTCCACCACGGAATCCTCGGCCAAACGCGCAAGGGCCATCTCCACCATGCCGACGGCGCCGTCAACTATCATCTGGCGGGCGGCGATTATGGCGCTGGCCTGCTGGCGCTGGAGCATGGCGGCCGCGATCTCCGGCGCATAGGCCAAATGGGTTATGCGGGCCTCCACGATCTCTATGCCGGCCACCTCCACCCGGGACTGCAGCTCTGCCTTTATGCGGTCGGCCACCTCCTGGCTGCTGCCGCGAAGGCTTTTTTCGTCGCCGTTGTCCTCGCCGCTGTCGGATATGTCGTAGGGATACTCCCGAACCACGTTGCGAAGGGCCGCGTCGCACTGGATGGACAGGAACTCCACGTAGTTGTCCACGTTGAAAACGGCCTTGGCCACGTTGACGACGCGCCAGATGACGACAGTCCCAATTATGACCGGGTTGCCCAGCTGGTCGTTTATCTTCTGGCGGTCGTTGTTTAAAGTCATCTCTTTAAGCGAGATGCGCCTGCCCGGGAGCGAGACCTTGACCCCGGTTTTGTTGCCGACCGAGGCCGTGGCGCCCGCCGTAACGCTGCCGTCCTCGGCAATGGTTACGCCGGCGGAGCTTTCGGCCGCAGGATTTATGGCGCTGACAAAGGGGTTGACGTAGAAAAACCCCTCGCCCCTGAGGGTGCCGTAGTATTTTCCGAACAGGGTGAGCACCAGCGCCTCGTTGGGCCGCAAAACCTTTAGCCCACAGAAAAATATGGGACAGACGATAAAGCCGAACAGCGCCCCAACGATCATAAGCGCCACGCCAAGCCCAAACCCCGGCCCGCCGTAAAACTCGTTTTTCGCCATGAGCGTTATTCCAAAAACAAAGGCGGCAATGGCGGCGGCCTCCGCGGCCAGATTGAGCAGCAGGGCGAGCATACCGCTACCGGCATGAAGCTCCTTTTCCTGATATTCCAGGTTTCTTTCGGTCATAATAATTTCTCCCGTATACTGTGATACTTTTGCGCCGCCCCGCGGGCTAAAAAATGTGCTGCGGGAACGGCTGATATTAAATTGATATCAAATGCATATTAGTACCAGCCGGCACAAAAGTCAATAGGGCGGAAAAATTTGCATAAGTAAGCGCTGATCAATTCAAAAAACAAGCAGTAAACTAAAAGCCGTGCGCCCGAAGAGGCTCGCGTCCCCGCGTCGCCGTGAAACTTACAC
>CAYONL010000092.1:0-8874 GCA_964405305.1 uncultured Oscillospiraceae bacterium
ACCATGCCTATGTTGAGCGCCGCCGCGTCGCTGGATGAGTTCATGCGCACTCTTTCGCCACGGATGTATATTTCGCCCTCGTCAGGCTCATACATCCCGAAAAGCATGCTCATGAGCGTGGATTTGCCCGCGCCGTTCTCTCCCAGCAGGGCGTATATCTCGCCCTTTTTGATGGATATGGAGACGTCGTCATTCGCCACAACGCCGGGAAAGCGCTTGGTTATGTGCTTCATCTCGACAATGTATTCTTCGGACATATTTTCCTCCAACGCATACAGCGCCCTGATATTCCACAGGGCGCCGTATGAAATTATTACGCTGTTTCCAGAGCTATTTCCATCATTTCGTTAAAGCTCTTCTCCCTGTCTTCGGAGGAAAGGGCTTCTCCCGTAAAGACATGGTCGGACACGGTGAGTATGGACAGCGCCTTTTTGTGGCAATAGGCCGCGGTGTAGTAAAGGCCGGCTGTCTCCATCTCGACGGCGAGCAGACCCATGTCGCGGCACCTGGCGTTGACCTCGGGGTCGGCATTATAGAACATATCGGAGGAGAACACCGGCCCCACACGGACGCTTATGTTCCTCTCCTTTGCCGCGGCAACGGCTTTTTCCAGCAGACCGTAGTCCGCCACCGGGGCAAGGTAGCCCTGGAAGCCGTACTGGCAGGCGAAATTAGAGTTGGTGGAGGCGCCCAGCGCGATTATCACGTCGCGCACCTTTATGTCCTCGGCTATGCCGCCGGTGGAGCCGATGCGGATGATGTTCTCAACGCCGAGGCGCATATAAAGCTCATAGGCATAGAGGCCCATGGACGGTATGCCCATGCCGCTGCCCATGACGGAGACCTCTTTGCCGTTGTACTTGCCGGTGTAGCCGAGCATCCCGCGCACCTCGTTAAAGCACCTGGCGTCGGTGAGATACGTCTCGGCTATATATTTCGCGCGGAGGGGGTCGCCGGGCATCAGCACTGTTTTTGCCACATCTCCCGGCTCTGCCGCGTTGCAGGCGGACGGTATTACCATTTTCAACACTCCTGTTAATCACATATATCCCTCCGCGCTGTGCGCGCGGAGGGATATATTCATGTTACTGCTTCAGATTCAGGCAAGTCCCGGGAAGTCGGTGGGGGTGTGGCCGTTAAAGTTGGCGGCGGGAACGATGGTGCCGTCCTTAACGAGCTTCTCGCACTCGGCCAGCTTCGCAAGGGTGTCCTCGGAAAGCTGCTGACGGCCCTCTTCGCTGACATAGCCGGTGTAGTCGCCGTCATAGTTCAGAACGGTGTTGGCGCCCGCAAAGGTGCCGTCCACGATCGCCTGAAGCTGGCGCTCAACGACCAGGTACATGCGCTTCAGCACGGAGGTCAGCACGATGTTGCTGTCGCCGTTGGCGCCGTCGTCATATTGGTCGGTGTCGCAGCCGATGACCATGGCCTTGCCCGCGGACTCTTTGGCCGCGGCGAACACGCCGTTGCCGGCGTTGCCAGCCGCCACGAACAGGATGTCGCAGCCCTCGTCGATCAGCGCGTTGCCGACGACCTTGCCGGTGGCCTCATCGGTGAAGGAGCCGATGTAGTTGCCGCCCACGTTGGCGTTGGTGACGTCTGTGCCGGCGTAGGAGGCCAGCTCCACATACTGCGCGGTGGTGCCGTATTTGGCGTTGGCGTAGTTGACGCCGCTCATGAAGCCAAACTGATAGTTGACGTTGGAGGGATAGGCGATGCCGTTGATGACCGCGACTTTGCCGGTCTTAGTCTCAAGGGCGGCCGCCACGCCGGCGTAGAATCCGCTCTCCTGCTCGGCAAAGGTCATGGAGTAAACGTTGTCCAGCTCGACTTCATTGCCGTCGGCGTCGACCGGGGCGGAGTCAACAAGAATGATCTTTTTGTCGGGGTTGGCGGCGGCCACGGGGCCGATACCGGCAAAGTTGAAGCCCGGGACCACGATGACGTCGTAGTCGGCGATGACGTCCTCGACAGCCTGGATGCACTTGTTCATGTCAGGCTCTTTGATGTCGGTGACGGTGCAGTCGGGGTTCTTTTCAATGAAAGAAAGGATGCCTTCGTAGCAGTCCTGATTGAAGGAACCGTCATCTATACCGGAGGTGGTGACGATGGCGATCTTCAGTCCGCTGGCGGCGGGTTCCTCTGCGGGAGCGGAGGACTCTGCGGCCGGCGCGGAAGAAGTCTCTTCAGCAGGGGCGGAGGACTCAGTATTGGGGTTGCCGCAGGCCGCGAAAGCGCAGACCATTACGAGGGCAAGAGCCAATGCAATGAATTTTTTCATTTTAGTACCTTCCCTTGATTTTAAATTTATTTACATAACGCCCAAAACGGGCCTTTATGTCTCACAAGTTAATTATAATCTATCCCCGCAAAGTGTCAAGTAAAAGAATTATTTTATGTGCAACACACACAAAAGGAGCCGGAGGCTATGCCGTCCCGACTCCCCAGTCTGCCTATAACTCGTTTTTTGCCGCGCCAAATGCGCTAAATTATATTTTCCGCTAATATAACTCCATGTATTTTGTGCTCTATCACTATATTTTTTGAATAATTTCCGTCATACGGTCTTTTCCAAAGTGCTCTCAGGCCTCCGCAACCTCCGTTCCGTCGCTGTTATGGGGGTTGGCGTGCACGGCGCAGTGCTCCATCTCCGGAAACGCGCCCTCCACCGCCGAGTGGACGCGCTCACATATGGCGTGGGCCTGCTCAAAGCTGGCGTCGCAGAGCACCGCTATCTCCATGTCGGTGTAGAGCTTATCCGCATACCTGCGGAGCTGCAGGCTGTCTATATGCAGCACCCCGTCCACGGACCTGACGGCGTTCCTGATGCGCTCCTCCTCCTCGGCCGGAAGCGCAAGGCCCGCGCTCTCCGTGTCCTCCACCTCGCTGCCGTCGTGGTGGTGCGGGTTCGCGTGCACCGTACAGTTGAGTATCTTCGGAAAATCCCGCTCCAGCATGTTATGTACGCTCTCGCAGACCTGATGGGCCTGCTCAAAGCTCTCCTCATGCCAGACGGCTATCTCCGCGTCCACATAAAGATGGCTGCCGTAGCGGCGGCTGCGCAGCCGGTCCACATGCATGACCCCCGGCATATTCCTTATGGCGGCGAGGATGCACTCCTCCTCCTCCGGCGGCGCGGCCACATCTATGAGCTGGTCTATGGCCTCCTTGCCTATGCTCCAGGCCACCTTAAAAATAAATATACAAATTATTAGCGACGCGACCGGCTCCATAAACCAGTAGCCCAGCTCCGCCGCGCCTATCCCTATAAATGAACCGATGGATGAAAGCGCGTCCGAGCGGTGGTGCCAGGAATCCGCTATCATGGCGGTGGATTCGATCTTCCTTCCCACGGAGTTTGCCAGGCGGTACAGCGCCTCCTGCGTCGCCACCGAAACCACAGCCGCCACAAGCGCTATCGGCTCCGGCGCGACGAACGTCCGCTTTCCCGCCAAAAGCTGCTCTATCCCGCTCTTGCCCACCATAAAAGCTGTGACCGCC
This sequence comes from uncultured Oscillospiraceae bacterium, assembly GCA_964405305.1. Lineage (GTDB taxonomy): Bacteria > Bacillota > Clostridia > Oscillospirales > Ruminococcaceae > UMGS1668. The sequence goes on from CAYONL010000092.1 coordinate 3,502, forward strand.
AGAATAAACGCCAGCACAAGCCCCACCACGCTTTCGATGCGCTCGTGCCCGTAGGGGTGCTCCTTGTCGCTGTCTTTGGCGGCTATACGTACTCCGAAAATCGCTATTACCGTTGTGCCCACGTCCGAGAGCGTGTGTATCGCGTCGGAGATCATGGCCCCGCTGTTGCCCAAAATCCCGGCCGCGAATTTTAAGGCCATAAGTATGCTGTTGGCCGTCAGCGCGGTATAAAACACCTTGTCGGCCTGTTTTTTTCGCTCGGCGCTTGTCATTGTAAATGCCTCCCGTGCTCCCGCTCATTAAAAACGGGAATAAAAAAGTACACCTAAGGAACGTCACCGTCCCACAGATGTACATCCGCTGCCGAAGCCCGGCGAAACGGCCTCCCGTCCGCCTGCTCAGTGAAAAAAACTGTTTCCTTTGGATTTTTACAGTTTACACAAATTGTATGTGTATGTCAATAGTTTTTATGCATATTATCCCAAGCTAACTTTTATTGCCCGCCGCTAACCGTTTGTTAAATTTCTTTTTTACCTTTGACTAAGGCCCCCGCCGATGCTATAATACTCAATCAGAATAACCCAAGGAGGTGTAGGGATGAAAGTGTTGCTCCGAGGCGCATCCGTCTTTCAGGGCGGCGGTTTCTTTCTCCGAGATGTCGCTGTTTCCGGCGGGATAGTTTCCGCAGTCGGCACGGGTATCCCTTCCGACGGCTTTGATATTGTTTTTGACTGTAATAATAAATATGTAATTCCCGGTTTCGCTGATGTTCATGTTCATCTGCGTGAGCCGGGTTTTTCTTATAAGGAGACGATAGCGGACGGAACCGCCGCCGCGGCGAAGGGCGGCTATTCCCTCGTCTGCGCCATGCCGAATCTCTCCCCCGCGCCGGACTCTTTGGAGAATCTCCGCGCGGAGCTGGACATCATAGAGAGGGATGCCCGCATATCGGTCCTGCCCTACGGCTGCATCACAAAGGGCGAAAAGGGAGCCCGGCTTGCCGACATAGAGGAAATGGCGCCCTTCGTCTGCGGCTTCTCCGACGACGGCAAGGGCGTTCAAAGCCGCGATACGATGCGGGAGGCCATGGCGCGAGTCAAGGCCGCCGACAGCTTTATCGCCGCCCACTGCGAGGATGAAAACCTGCTGCGCGGCGGATATATCCACGACGGGTGCTATGCCCGCGAGCATGGCCACCCCGGCATCTGCTCCGAAAGCGAGTGGGGGCCCATAGCGCGGGATATGGAGCTCGTGCGCGAGACCGGCTGCCGCTACCACGTGTGCCATGTCTCCACGAAAGAGAGCGTCGCCGTAATACGAAAGGCGAAGGCGGAGGGCCTGCCCGTAACCTGCGAGACGGCGCCGCACTATCTGACCCTGTGCGAGGACGACCTGCGGGATGAGGGTCGCTTCAAAATGAACCCTCCCCTCCGCGCGAAAGAGGACAGGGCCGCGCTTATTGAAGGGCTGCTGGATGGCACTATCGACGTTATCGCCACCGACCACGCGCCCCACACGGACGAGGAAAAGAGCCGCGGCCTTGCGAAAAGCCCCATGGGGATAACCGGGCTTGAAACATCGTTCCCCGTGCTCTATACCGAGCTGGTCGAGACGGGCGTGCTGGAGCTTGCGCGGCTGGTGGAGCTTATGAGCACGGAGCCGAGGCGCGTGCTGGGCAAGGCTCCTCTGGAAATCGCTCCCGGCTCCTCCGCCGACATCACCGTGCTCGACACCCGGGCGGAATATGTTATCGACCCCGCCACTTTTCTGTCAAAGGGCAGATTCACCCCCTTCGCCGGAAAACGCGTGCGCGGCAAAGCCGTGCTGACGCTTAAGGACGGCGAGATAAAATATCAGGAGGACGGCGCAAATGCTCACTGAAGCGACATATGAGATACTGACCAACGCACCCATAGCGCGAAACGTGCTCAAGCTGGAGCTTTCCGGCGACACGGCCATGTTCACCGCGCCCGGCCAGTTTGCCGACATAGCGGTGGACGGGTTCTACCTGCGGCGGCCCATATCGGTGTGCGACTGGGAGCCCGGCAAGCTGACGTTGATCTACAAGGTCGTGGGCGGCGGCACCGAAAAGCTGGCGGCCATGGGCGCGGGCGAAAGCCTTTCCATGCTCTCCGGCCTTGGGAACGGCTTCGACGCCGACGCGGGCAATAAAAATCCCCTGCTCGTCGGCGGCGGCGTGGGCACACCGCCACTTTATGGCCTTGCGAAGCGACTGGTCGCGCGCGGAAAGCGCCCCGCGGCGGTGCTGGGCTTCGCAAGCGAAAGGGACGTTTTCTATAAGGAAGCGTTTGAGGCGCTGGGAGTTCCGGTCACGGTCTGCACCGTGGACGGTAGCGCCGGGATACACGGCTTTGTCACCGACGGCATACGCGCGCTTGAGAGCGGGCGCGATTATGTATACGCCTGCGGGCCTGAGCCGATGCTGAAAGCGGTTTACGACGCCTGCGATACGGACGGCCAGTTCAGCTTTGAGGAGCGGATGGCCTGCGGCTTCGGCGCGTGCATGGGTTGCTCTTGCAAAACGAAATACGGCTACAAGCGCATCTGCCGCGACGGCCCGGTGCTCAAAAAGGAGGAGATAGTATGGTGAACACGAAAACGGTGCTCAGCGGCCTCCCGCTGGACAACCCCGTCATACCCGCCTCCGGCACCTTTGGCTACGGCGCGGAGTTTGCCGAGCTTTACGACATAAACATTCTCGGCTCCTTCTCGTTCAAGGGCACAACGCTGGCTCCGCGCTTTGGCAACGACACGCCGCGTATTGCGGAGTGCGAGGGCGGCATGCTCAACTCCGTCGGCCTGCAAAACCCCGGCGTGGACGCCGTGATAAGCACCGAGCTGCCCCGCATGAAAAAGTTTTTTCACAAGCCGGTCGTCGCCAACGTCAGCGGCTTTTCGCTGGAGGAGTACGCCGAGACCTGCCGCCGTCTGGACAGCGAGCCGCAGGTGGGCCTGCTTGAGGTCAACATAAGCTGCCCCAACGTACACGGCGGCGGCATGACGTTTGGAACCTCGCCGGAAGCGGCCGCGGAGGTCACCCGCCGGGTAAAGGCAGTGACCACAAAGCCGGTGTACATCAAGCTGTCGCCCAACGTGACGGACATAGTCTCCATCGCCCGTGCCTGCGAGGACGCCGGCGCCGACGGGCTTGCGCTCATAAATACTCTGCTGGGGATGAGGATAGACCTCCGGACAAAAATGCCCGTGCTCGCAAACAGGATGGGCGGCTTTTCCGGCCCGGCCATATTCCCGGTGGCGCTGAGGATGGTGTATCAGGTCTACGACGCGGTGAAAATACCGCTCATCGGCATGGGGGGCATAGCCTGTGCGGCGGACGTGATAGAGATGATGCTGGCCGGGGCCTCCGCCGTCGAGGTGGGCGCGGAGAACCTGCGCGACCCCTGGGCCTGTAAAAAGATCATAGAGGAGCTTCCGGCCCAGATGGAAAAGTATGGCATAGCGAGCCTCTCCGACATGATCGGGGCGGCCCATGACAGATAAACAGGAGGATGAAGATGGGTAAGGACGTTATAGTGGCGCTGGATTTCCCCGGCGCGGAACAGGTTTTCTCTTTTTTGGACAACTTCAAGGAGGAAAAGCCCTTTGTAAAGATCGGCATGGAGCTTTACTATGCCGAGGGGCCGGAGATAGTGCGCGAAATAAAGCGGCGCGGCCACAAGATCTTTCTTGACCTCAAGCTCCACGACATTCCAAACACGGTGAAAAAGGCCATGGCCGTGCTGTCAAAGCTCGACGTGGACATGACGAACCTGCACGCGGCCGGGACCATCGACATGATGCGCGCCGCGCTGGAGGGGCTGACGCGGCCCGACGGCACGCGCCCGCTGCTCATTGCGGTGACCCAGCTCACCTCCACCAGCGAGGAGCGCATGAGGGACGAGCTGTTAATAAACGCCACCATGCCGGAAGCCGTGGCAAAATACGCGCAAAACGCCCGGGAAGCCGGACTTGACGGCGTAGTGTGCTCGCCTCTTGAGGCATCCATAGTCAAAAAGGCCTGCGGCGACGGCTTTTGCACCGTTACGCCCGGCATACGGTTTGCCGACTCCGCCGCCGACGACCAGCGCCGCATAACCACCCCCGAAAAGGCCAAGGAGATAGGCTCCGACTACATCGTGGTGGGACGGCCCATAACCGCCGACGACGACCCCGTGGCCGCCTACAGAAGATGCGTCGCCGAGTTTGTCGGCTGACCGCGCTATATAAGAAAGGATGAATAAAATGCAGATTACAAGCAAGCTGATCGCCAAAGACCTGCTCTCCATCGGCGCGGTGTTCCTGCGTCCGGAGGAGCCCTTTACCTGGGCCTCCGGCATAAAAAGCCCCGTTTACTGCGACAACAGGCTGACGCTTTCCGCACCGGAGGTTCGTGAGCACGTTGAGCAGGGCATAGCGGAAACCATCCGCCGCGAATACCCGGAGTGCGAGGTCCTTATGGGCACCAGCACCGCCGGCATAGCCCACGCCGCCATCGCCGGCTACATTCTCGGCCTGCCCATGGGCTATGTCCGCGGCAGCGCCAAAGACCACGGCCGCGGCAACCGCATAGAGGGCAGGCTCGAAAAGGGCCAGAAGGTCGTCGTGGTGGAGGATCTGATCTCCACCGGCGGCAGCGTGCTGGAGGTCGTTGACGCTCTCCGCGAGGAGGGCGCCGAGGTGCTCGGCATCGCCAGCATATTCACCTATGGCATGAAAAAGGGCCTTGACCGCATGGCGGCGGCGGAGGTCCGCAACGTCAGCCTCTGCGACCTCGACACCCTGACCGCCGTCGCCGCCGAGGAGGGCTATATAAAGCCCGAATCCGTCTCGCGGCTGCTGGCTTTCCGCGACAATCCCTCCGACGAAAGTTGGATGAAATAACTGGAGGTGCGACGATGCGTCATTTGATAGACATACAGGATTTCACGCCCGGCGAGATAGACGACCTTTTGGAGCTTTCGCTGGACATCATTGCGGACAGGGACAAATATAAGGACGTCTGCGCCCGCAAAAAGCTGGCCACTCTGTTTTTTGAGCCCAGCACAAGGACCCGTCTCTCCTTTGAGGCCGCCATGCTGGAACTGGGCGGGTCGGTGATCGGCTTCTCCGACGCGAAATCCAGCTCCGCAGCCAAGGGCGAAAGCGTTTCCGACACCGTCCGAACAGTGGCCTGCTACGCGGACATAATCGCCATGCGCCACCCGAAAGAGGGCGCGCCGCTGCTGTCCTCGCTAAAAAGCCCTGTGCCGATAATCAACGCGGGCGACGGCGGCCACAACCACCCCACCCAGACGCTGACCGACCTGCTGACCATCCAGAACGAAAAAGGCCGGTTAGACCACATGACCGTCG